>CABYEX010000011.1 GCA_902518075.1 Halieaceae bacterium
ATGCTCGCGGCACTGGTGATTCTAGGGCTGGCGCTCGGTGCGCTGTATCAGGCTGCTTCGGGTGCCACACGCAACGCGCGGGTGTCTGCAGAGTATGCGATTGCGACGACACTGGCCGAATCCGAGCTCGACGCCTTTTTGATCAGTCGCCCCGATGCTGGCGTGACGCAGCGCGGGCGCTACGGTGATTACGAGTGGGAGCGCTGGGTGGAGTTGATTCCAGAGCGCGAGGAATCGGGTATTGGCTGGATGCATATTATTGTCAGTTGGCCTGGTGAGAGTCGGCGGCGCACCTTGAGCCTGCGCACGATCGGCCGACTGAGCGAGGATGCCCGCGATGCGTCGTGAAGCGGGTATGACACTGGTCGAGGTCATGATCTCAGCGGTCGTACTCGCGATGGTGATGTTGGCGCTGTCGGCATCGCTGCGGACCTTCGCTACTACCTATGCCGCGGTCGAGAAGTCCGCTGATCGCACGGCGCGGCTCCGAGAAGTGACCTACTTTTTACGGCATGTCTTGCGCGAGGCATACTCGCCACATCAGGGCGCGTTTCATATTTCAGGCGGTGAAATCAGTTGGCTGGCGCCGATAGATCGCGTGGGCGCAGCTGGTGGAGTGACGTGGCTGCGCCTGCGACGCGCTGACGACACTGTGATACTCGACTTTGCGATTCCCGATACGGAGACCGCCGAAAAAGCGAGCACTGATCCAGCTTGGGGTGATGTTATTCCCTCTCAGATATTGCTCGAGGATGTCAGACGATTTCAGGTTAGGGCAATCAAGTCGCCTAGTAGCAACGGCTTCGACAAGGATGACGAAGCAATCAACAACGAGTTGCCGCCGGGTGTGCGGGTGGAGTGGGAGCTTGAGGATATGAGCTGGCCGCCTTTGATAGTGGCCTTCGATGGATACGAGAGGGCACGGTGAACCCCTCGAAGAAACAACGGGGTGTCGCAGTAGTGCTGGTGATGTGGCTGATCACCGCTATGGGCATTACAGTGAGCGGCGCGTTGGCGCTGGCGCGAGAGGAAATCGGCCTTGCCTCGTCGCGACTGGGAGAGGCGCAGACGTTTGCGCTGGGTAAGGGTATCGCCCGACTAGCCGTGTTGGATCGCACCAGAGCACAGAGGGCAGTAGATGAAAACGGCGATCCGGATCCTGCGGGCCTAACAAGGGTATTCGCATCCCGGTATGAGATTGATGAACTGATTGTCTCCGCGACAGTGTACCCCGCTTCAGGATTTGTTTCGGTGGCAGAGTCAGACCCGGAAGTGTGGCAGCAGTTATTGAGCGGGCTTGGAGGCCTCGATAATGCCACCGCCGAAATGCTTGCGGAGCAAATTGTGAATAGCGATTTGGAGACGACCGCCTCCGCAGGCTCGGGGCCGCCCGGCAGCTTTCAGTTCTATTCACGGTATCGCCAAGCCCGGTCCGCCGTTTATGTCGAGCAGTTGCTGGGTATCGAGGGTATGAATCGTGGGGTGTATGACAGAATTAGATCTAGCATCTCGCCTTTCAACGTTGGCTCTGGCGTTGACCCTGCGGCAGCACCGCCCGAGTTGCAGGCCGCTTTTGGGCCTTCTAGTGGAGAAGGGGCAGACCTTTTAAGTTCTGGGCCAGACCCTCGCGACGCCTCAGGGTATTATTGCGTAGAAATAGAAGTACTGGCCTCATCGTCAGAGAGATTCGTACAGCGGGTTTGGGTCGAGAGCCGAGGGTCAGATGAATTCTCGGCGGTAAGACTCATAAGGATAGAAAAGCCGCGACAGAGCTTATTGGGGCGAGCAGGCTAGGGTATGGCGGACGTCGATAACAAGTGGAGCCTTTTTGGCCTTGATCTGAGCCGGTCGGGCGGATGGGTGGCGTTGGGCATTCATCAGCTGATGTGCGATCGAGGCGCTTGGTTACTTAAACGGTTTGACCCGTCGATTCGTGTCACCCGAGGTGGTGAGGCGCTTTTGTACCAGGCCGACACACCGCTATATAAGGTAGTTGCTGCCGATGAACAGACCCCCTTTAGCGCTGTTGCACTCTCAGTAGATGCCGTTCTCTTAAAAACGCTCCATCTTCCTTCCTCTGCCGAGGAGGATTTGGAGCACGCCATGCCACTTGAGGTGAGTTTATCCTCGCCTTTCCCAGATGCAGACACCCGTGCGGCTTGGCGAGTGGTCGGTCGCCACGAAAATGTAATTGAGGTCGCTTTGGCCATTGCATCGCAAGCCGCGATCGACGATTTGTTGGCGGTGCATCGCGTGAGTTCGGAGGCCGGCGCACCTCCTCCTGAGGTGTGGGCCTTCGATGATCACGGAACACCGATCTCCTTCGCGGGTTATGGCGGCAGTGAACGAAGGTCTGAATACCTTAGGCGGCTTCTTCATGCGTTGGGTCTGATTGCCACCGTGTGGATGTCGTTTATGGTGGCGATCACGTTGCTGGCCGGTGCCACTGCCATACGGGCGGATCGGCTGGACGCGACGTTTCAGCAGGTACGGAGTGATGCGGCAGCCGCGGCGACGCAACGCGAATCTTTACAACTGGGGCGAACCCGTTTGTCAGCAATTGAGAGCGCTATCAACGAACGGCCCAACTATCGGTATTGGTTAAATCACATCGCCGCTTCAGCGCCCGATACCGTCTATTTGGATCGGCTCAATTTTGACGGCAATGAAGTTAAAGTTAACGGATACTCCAATAATGCGGCAGTGTACCTGCGCATGCTGACCGAGGAGCCTGGGTACATCGATGTGACAGCACTGTCCGCGTTTGCGAGAGACCGCAACAACGGTTTGGAGCGTTTCAGCATCCAATGGCGCGTCACCACGCCTCCTAAGTCAGCGCAACTCTCTGCGGCAGACAGCGAGGTTACTAGGCCTGATACTGAGACGGGGGTCGGCTCATGAACTGGCGAGACAGGTTTGATGCTGCCAAGGCGCGTTCGCTAATCATTCAGTCCTCGGCGGCCCAATTGCCTTTGCAGGCAAGGTCGATTGTTTATGGGGCGGCGGCGATGTTCGCCCTAGTGACGGTCCTCGCGATTAGTAATGTACTGGGCTGGTGGTTGGGCAGCCTTTCCGACATCAGTGCCACTAAACCGCGCATTAGCCGGTTTCTGGGCTACATCGAAGCGGCGCCCCAAATTGAGTCGGCGACGGCTGAGATCGAATTGGCATTGGCGCAGGTCGCTATAGAGGACACGGGCGATACCGGTCGAGGCGGCGCGCTCCTGCAGCAGCAGTTGCGTCAGTTAGCGGGTGCTGTCGGATTGACCGTGGTGGGGAGCGAGGTCAAGGAACCTGCTCAGCTTGAGGCGTTGGTGAAGCTCAATGCCACTCTGCAGGTCACTGGCGGCCCTGATGAATTCGACGAGTTTTTTCAGCTACTGTATCGCGCATCGCCGGCCTTGTTCCCTGAGGGTATGCAGGCAGAGGCGCTGCGACGCATTAACCGCAGGCTCCGCAATCCTGATGCGGCGACTGCAGATCATTTGAGCGCTCGTGTTGACGTTTCGGCTTATCGTTTGAGCGAACCCAATGACTGAGGGCGCATTGGCAAGCTGGCGGGACTGGCCTAAACCGCTGCAGCTGTCTGCAAGCTTGATCCTTGGGGCGCTTGGACTGACAACGGTTTACACTTTATCGGCCGGCACACCCAAGCCGGTATTGCCCTCTAGTGCCCTGTTTGAGCCCGTGAGTGTTGAGCAAACACTGTCCTCATCACGCCCGGAGCTAAGCAGCTTCGATTTTGTTTTCAGACCCGTGTTTGCCCTAGACAGAAAGCCCTGGCGGCCTGACCTACTCTCTGAAAATGACGCAGCACTTGTCGCCTCAGAGGCTGACGCGGAAGTGGTGGAGAGCATAGACGGCATCAACCTGTTGGGAATATTTGGCTCTGGGGAAGTGGCGGGCGTGATTATCCGTCTCGATAATGGAGAACGGCAGCGCTTGGCAGTGGGCGAATCTATTAAGGGCTGGACATTAGACTCAATCGAATCGCGCCGCGCGCTCCTTCAGGCTGCGACAGGTGAGGAAGCTCTACTGGAGATGGCATACGCCACTGACCAGTCAATTTTGGCCATGGAGGTGGAAGGTGAGTCTGGTTCCGCCGTCCCGCAGGCAACTGCTTCTGCCGGCGCGCTGCGGCAGAAACATGGCGAGCCTGCGCAAAAAGCGGAGTCTGCAAAGCCGCCTGCGCGGATGTCGTTCGAGAACATTTATCGTGGCGCGCTGAAGCAAGACGCCTCGCTAGGGCAAGAAGGAAATGAGTGACCTCATGATAAAGGTAAGCAATTTTGCCCCACGGGCGATGGGCCACGGCCGCAACATAACAGGCCTTAGACCCAGTGTGTTGCGCTGGACCACACCGGCACCCTTGGCGCTGACTGTGGTCTTTCTGGCGAGTTGCGCGACGCAAGATGTGACGCCCTCCCAGCAATCTGCAACCCCACCTCCAGCTGTGAGCGTTGTGGCAGCGACGCAACGTGGCGACGAGGCCGGGATCGCAGAGCCTTCCCCTGATCAAGACATCGACAGCCGCGGCGTGATGTTCCCTGGTTCCGACGTAGGTGTAAAGATGCCCCCGGCGCGCAAGCCGATCAAGCTCTATGGCGATGCGGTTTCCCTGAATTTCGAGGAGGCGCCGTTATCAGAGGTAGTGCATTCGGTGCTGGGTGACATCCTTAAGCTCGACTACATCGTCGAACACCCAGTTCGGGGTGCGGTAACATTGCGGACGCGGTCCCCCATCCCTCGTGACCAGCTGTTGCCGATTTTGGAGTCCTTACTTCATAACAACGGCGCGGTGATGGTGCGTGGACCCAGCGATCGCTTGTTCATAAGCGGTGCGCAAAAAGCTGGCAGAATGGCCCCCAGCTTCCAGAATGCCGAAGGTGCGGGCACTGGCTTTTCAAATGTCATCGTGCCGCTCCAGTACATTGGCGCACCCGAGATGGCGGAAATTTTGAAGCCGGTCGCGACCGAGACTGCTTTTGTTCGTATCGATGCCAAGCGCAATCTGCTCGTTTTGGCGGGTACTCAGATGCAGATCGACGGTTGGCTTGACATTGTCACCACCTTTGACATTGACCAATTGTCGGGGACGTCGGTGGGGATATTCCCGATCACGCGAGGCGCGGTTGAAGATGTCTTTGTGGAGCTTGAACACATTCTCAACACCGCCGATGGCGGTACCGGCGGCGGCGCGGGTAGGGGCCTTGCCAGTATGGTGCGCGTGCTCCCCGTGGAGCGCTTGAACAGTATTCTCGTTGTCTCACCACGCGCTGCCTATATCGATACCGTGGGGCGATGGGTGGAGCAACTCGATAGTATTGACGAGCCCGCTTCCGAGGCGACTTTGCACGTCTATGACGTGGTCAATGGCAATGCGGGTCAGATGGCCATGCTGTTGAGCACGATTTTTGGTGAGAGCAGCGGTGGTGGTGCAAAGGGTCAGCGGCCGCAATCTCAGGTGGCGCCCGGCATGAATTCACAACGGTCCGGCGGTGCAGGCAACATGCCCGGTACAGGAGCCGGGCAATCTATGGGCGGGTCAAGCTTCGAGTTGGGTGAGTCTATTCGCGTGGTTTCTGATGACTACAACAATGCGCTCCTTGTCTATGCGTCCCCCTATGAGTACAGCAAGATCGAGCGCATCTTGAAGAAGCTGGATGTGGTTGCCACACAGGTCCTGATCGAGGCCAGTATTGTCGAGGTTCAACTCACCGACGGGCTGGAGTTTGGGCTTGAGTGGACCTTTCAAAATGGCATCGGTAACAACTATCAGGGCGCTGGCGCGCTAGACCTGACGGGGCTTGCACCAGTGTCACCGGGCTTCTCTTACACAGTAGCGAGCGCCAATGACGTGCGTGCGGTGGTGAACGCACTTGCAGAAGAATCGCTCGTAAATGTTATTTCCACGCCGTCTGTGTTGGTTTTGGACAACCACACCGCTGCGATCCACGTGGGTGACCAGCAACCCATCCAATCACGCCAGTTAGTCACGGACGGGGGGAATATAACGAACTCTATTGAATACAAGGACACCGGCGTAAAGCTGGAGGTGACGCCATCGGTCAATGATGGCGGCTTGGTTACGCTGGATGTGAATCAATCGGTGACCGACGTGGGCCCTGAAGATGCGGCCACAGGCCAGCGAAGCTTTTTGGAGCGCAACGTGAGTAGCCGTATTGCTGTTCGCAGCGGGGAATCAGTGGTATTGGGTGGCCTCATAACGGATAACTCTACAGTCGCTAAGAGCGGTGTGCCCTTTCTAATGGATATTCCCGTGCTGGGCAATTTGTTCAGTACGAACACAGACTCAACCAAACGTGTTG
Source organism: Halieaceae bacterium (assembly GCA_902518075.1). The sequence goes on from CABYEX010000011.1 coordinate 6,330, forward strand.
AACTGCTCGTTTTCATTACCCCTAAAGTAGTGGAGTCTGATGCGGAGCTGCGTGACCTGACTCGGGAGATGCGCGACCGCATGCGCGGCTTGACCGATTTCGCCGATTTGCCAATTCAGTTGGAAGATGATGGGTGATTGTGGTTTCGAAGTCGGTGTCTACTGGGACGCAGCGTTTTTCCATTGACCTTGAGCGCGGACTGGAGAAACTCCTTCTGAAGCTGCTCAAGCAAGTGATGGTTATTGGCGGCCTGCCGGCGGTATTCAGTGGCTGCACCACGGTACCTGAACAGACTACTGAAGAACTGGTGAGTCAGCGTGCGATTTCGTGGGCTGAAGCACTCATCGAGCTGGACTATGACGGTTCGCTCGCATATATGACGCCCAGCTATCAGGTGAGCCCCAGGGCTGACCGTTATCGGGGAGACTTAAGCGGGGCAGGCTTCTGGAGATCAGTCACCCTCCATTCGGTTGACTGCGGCGAGAATCAGGCCCCAGTGCGTTGCGATGTCACAGTTATTATCAATATGATTGTGCCGCCAGAGCTGGTTAGAGAAACGCCAATCCCGTATGACATGACTTGGGTGTTGCTGGATGGCCAGTGGTATCTATATCGTGAGTGAAACGTTACCGGTAGCTTCCGAAGTTCGAAACTGAAGACATGCTAGGCAACAGGCTCTTCGCTAGTGGTTTGCAGTCTCAGTTCGCTATAAAGCTACCCGCTGGCCCCTCGATCATCTGGTTTTGACTGATTTAACAAAAAAATCACAAAAAAAAAGGAATTATGTCGGTCGCGGGCCCGTCAAACAGGTAGCAAGTCGTGTGTTCATGTATACAATCCGGTATCCAAGGAAAAAGGTCGGCAATCGTCGGCCCCTGGCGGGGGTATTGATATTGCTCTCGTCGGTGCTGGCGGACAGTGGTCGGTTGTATTGTCACGTATCTGCAGACGTGCTAGTTTGCTGGAGTTTGGTTGCGAGACAGCGTTTCAATATCAAACGTTTGATACTTTTAGGAGTGATTCGATGAAGAAGAGCACAATTTCGCTTGCCGTGGCAGCAACCGTGGCTACATCAGCGGCCGTTTATGCTGGACAGTACGTGAACCCCGGCAAGACGGGACAAGCCCTGCTATTCCCGTTCTACAATGCCGACAATGGTAACTCCACCGGGATTCACATCACCAATACCACGGACGCTGTGAAGGCGGTCAAGATTCGCTTCCTTGAGTACAAGAATTCAGACGCAGTGCTCGACTTCAACCTATACATGTCTCCTAAGGACATCTTTGCCTTCGCAGTTATCCCCGACGCTAATGGCGATGGCGCGGCCATTCTTACAGGTGATGCCAGCTGCACTGTTCCAGTCTTGGGAACAGCTGGTGGTGACTTCCCAGGTACAGCGACAGAAAACGCTGATGGCTCTACGACGCGCATTCAGCCATTCGTTAACAGCGGTTACACCGGCGATGCAGATTCCTCTATCAAACGTAGCCTGACGGGCCACGTCGAGGTGATCGAGATGGGTGTGGTTTCTGATGAAACATACGCAGCGGCGGCGACTCACGATTCGACGGGCGTCCCAGCTGACTGTGCTGCCCTCGATACTGCCTGGGCATCAGGCCCGTGGTTTGCGGACGGCTCAGCTGGCATGAGCGCCCCGACAGGCGGCTTGTCTGGCGTGGCTTACCATCTCAACGTAGAGTCGGCAGCTTCGTTTGGTTTCGAGGCTACAGCGATTGATGGCTTTAGCCTGTCGGCCCAGCACACCAACCCTGGTAGCGCTGCCCCCTCAATTAGCAGCGGCACCAGTGATGCTACTGTCCAGGCCGAGAATGGGGCATGGAACGACTACACGTTGGGTAGCGGTGCAGAGGCTGCCTCCGCTGTGTTACAGACTGCTTCACTGTCAAATGATGTTTTGGTGCTTCCCATAATCGGCGGTATGACTGACTGGGTAGTCACTTTCCCCACCAAGCGTGCGCACGTCGACGTAGCAACTGCGGCTGACGTAGTTGCGCCGTTCACTGACAACTGGGACGGATCCTCGGAAGAGGGTTCCGCTTGTGAACCCGTGTCGATCGGTCGGTGGGACCGTGAAACCTCCGCGGCTACCGCCGTCGAAACTTCGATTTGTAACGGGACGTCTGTTATCGCAATGGGCGCCGCTGGTGCTGGGAGTGCACTGAGTGCCAGCGCCGGTCTGACGGTCTTGGACTACCCGTACTCTGAGGGTTGGGCGAAGATCTCATTCAACAACGCCGACCAATATATGACTTTGGGAGGCGGGGCTACCAGGCAGGGCTTGCCTGCAATCGGCTTTGCCGCTTACAAGGTTGTAAACGGCGCTATGAGCTACGGGTCTGCGGCTGTGCACAAGACAGAGATTACGAGCTCTGGCATCTGAGTCAGCACGAGTGACAACGAAAAGGGGCCTTTCGGCCCCTTTTTTTTCGGGAAAGTAATGATAGCGGGCCCTACTGCGCTTGGTCGTTCATGCTGTTTATAGACCTGCATGTGGGTATTGCCATGTTTGTAGACAAAGATATGGATCCATTATTTCTCAAAAACCCGATGGTTCTCGCAGTGAAGCAGAGACCAAGGATGAGTGTCAGGGCGCGGAGTTATAAATTTCTGACACCATCGAGCGCTAGATTTGCCTGAAGCTCGCCAAGCACTGCTTAATGACAACGCAGCGCGGCGAGCGCCGTTTCCGTGAAGACAGGATAATTATGTTTGAGTTGTTTGGGTTTGGCTGCAGAGTGTGCTCAATTTGGAGTGCGCTCGGTTTCACGATAATGCTCGCAATCACGGCCACTGCGGAAGATAGCAGCAGCATTGCATACTACTCCACCAGCGAATTTTCGGTGACAGAGTTCGATCGCGAAATGTATCTGCGAAACGCCCCTCCTGAGGCCGGGAGGGGTATCGGCTCGCGCGCGAGAAATCTCAGTGCCCTCTCGGATCTTTACGCGATCAAGCTTCTTGCATTAGAAGCGAGGAGTCTGGATCTGCTGAGTGAGGCAGAAAAAAAATGGCTGGTTGAATACGCCATCAGCATCGAGTTAATTGAGCGATACTTGCGAAAAATGGTTGAGGATAAGTTAGCAGCGACCGACTGGGAAGCTGAGGCAAGAGACCAATATATCGCCTCTCCAGAGGACTATTGGATGCCAGAGTCTGTCTCGTTGAGAACGTTGTTAATTAGAACTGAGAATCGCTCAGAATCGGAAGCTATGGGAATCGCGGTCGATTTGCTAGATCAGGCTACGCGACCTGGGTCCGATTTCATCAAACTCGTGAACGAGCACACTGAGGACCCCAATGCGGCGGCGAACGGTGGGTTGATGTCTGGGATTGTTCGAGGCCAAACTGTGCCGCCGTTTGAGGAAGCTGCTTTCGCGTTGAGAACGCCAGGCGAGTTTAGTGAGCCCGTGGTTTCGCAGTTTGGAGTGCACCTCATACAACTTGTGGAGTACACCCCAGCAGAGCAACTAACCTTCGAACAAGTGGCGCAGCGTATTATTGACGAGCTCAAGCCCATTCGAGCTGCGCAGTACCGAAGAGGGTTACAGGAGGAGGCGCGGGAGCGAAAGCCAGAGGGGTTCGTTGAGCACACCAAGGCACTTGATGAGCTGATGTCCCGCACCTCAGATGGTGCACTGGGGCGCTAATTTCCGATTGACCTGGAGTTGTGAGCGTGTTTTCACAAACGCTGACTAACACTGGCGTTTGAGTCCCAACTCCGCGGGTAAAAACTATGACGGACGGTTCAGCGGTCCCCAACTTCAATCCAGCGCTCCATTCACTGCGCGGCCTCGCGGCTTGCGCTGTCATGCTGTTCCACTGGGAGCAGTTTTTTCCAGCTTTTGGTGCCTTGATTCAGGGTTTAGTGCCTGCTAATTCTCTCCTCGACCCCACTGCCTATGTCGGTTTTGGATGGATGGGGGTCCCGCTGTTTTTCATACTCTCTGGCTGGCTCCTGGGAGGACAGGTGATTCGCGCCGATATCACTGCGAAATATCTGCGCCATTTCTGGACACGCCGCTTTTTGCGAATTTATCCGGCAGTATGGGCAGAATTATTGGTTCTGCTGCTGATAGCGGGCTCGATACCGGGGCTCGTGGACGAAGCGAGTTACGATACGCTCCACCTGCAGTTTTTGCTCTGGTTAAACCTGCCACCTTTCATGGCCGCTCCGCTAAACCTTGTATGGTGGACGCTACCGGTTGAACTAGCCTTTTACCTGTTACTGCCCTTATTGGGCTGGTGTGCGGGTTTCATCAATTGGCGAGTATTGCTACTGAGCAGTCTATTGATCACGCTGGCCTGGCGTTTTTTGATTTTCTCCACGGCCGAGGTGGACAACTACCTCGCGATACTGCCCGTGCTTGACTCGCTTCTGGGAACCCTTTTTACGTTCATGCTCGGTTTTAGTCTTAATTTTCTCCCGGATGCTCTTACGGTTGAGCAACGTCAGAAAGGAACCATTATTGGGCTTGTATTGCTACTGGGGCTCATGCAGTGGCAGCTCCACATGGATGCGGTGTATTGGTCAGGCCATTGGATATTGATTGTCTGGCCGCCGCTGGTCGCGCTGGCAATTGCGGTATTGGTGTATCACCTGCAGGATCCTCTACCGAGCATGGCTTGGTTGTCGAACCGGTTTCTGGTGTGGCTGGGGCACATCAGCTTTGGGATCTACCTGTGGCACTTTCAGGTCATGAGGGTCATGGTGCTGTTGTTCCCAGATATGTGGAGCACTCCCTGGCAAAGTTTGCTGGCGTTACTGTTCGTTGTCCCCCTAACACTTGTGTTGGCGGCGCTGAGTTTTTATCTGATTGAGCGACCCCTCATGGGCTGGGGTAAGAAGAGACTGTCGGCCATCTGAACGCTCGTTTGAGTCCTGAGCTCCTCTCCCTGGCTCCCGCGGCTGAAGGCGCAGACCACTCATCAATAAACCCTGTATTCTGTCTTGACCTTTACCGGGCAGGATTCACACTATGTTTGTTGTCTGTGAGAAACGCCATGCGCATTGTTTCCTTGTTGTCAGGCGATCAATCTTGGACTGCGGGGAATTGTGCCTCGCGCCCGAAAAGCCATGATCGCTGACTTCGTCGATATCGTTATTCCTGTATATCGTAATCATGCTCTCACCCAGCGGTGTTTAGAGTCAGTCTTGCATAACCCGGATCCCTCTATTGGAGCGATTCACCTAATTAATGATGCAACCCCCGAGCCGGTGCTGAGGCATTACTGTCGGCAGGTTGCGAAAGAGGAGCGTGTCAAGCTGACAGAGCACGCAGAGAATCAAGGTTTTGTCGTGTCGGTGAACGAGGGCTTGAAGTTAACCGGCGACCGGGATGTTGTGATTCTAAATAGCGATGCTGAAGTACCAAAAAATTGGCTGAGTCGCTTGAAGGCGGCCGCTGATCAGAATCCCAAAACCGCATCGATCGTACCTTTTTCTAACAACGCGACGATCTGTTCCTACCCGAATTTTCTTGAAGATAATGATTTACCTGATGGCCTAACCTTGGAAGAGCTCGATGCGCTGTTTGCTGAAGCAAATGCCGGTCAAGTCACCGAAATCTCTACGGGGGTGGGCTTTTGCATGTATCTGCGCCGTGCTGCAATCGATGACGTCGGCCTATTTGATGCGGGCGCTTTTGGTCGCGGCTATGGTGAAGAGAACGATTGGTGCTTGCGGGCGGCGGAAAAAGGGTGGGTGCACCTGCTGGCTGCAGATGTCTTTGTTTACCACGCGGGACGCGCCAGCTTTGGTAGTGAGGCCAGTGACTATCAGGCGAATGCATTGGCCGTGATTTCCGAGCGCTACCCTGACTATGAACGGCAAATTGCCGCGTTCATCGAAGCAGATCCTCTCGAGCCTGCGCGATATGCCGTAGACACAGCAAGGCCCGATGCTGCAGCAGTGATCAGCGAATACCGCCAGCGTGAGCAAGCTAGCAGGGCCTTGCGTTACGAGCTAGACCGACAGCGACACGCACAGGTCGAAGCTTTAGATGACTTACTTCGCGAGACCCGAGAGGCGGCAGAATCTGAGCGGCAGATATATGACAACTTACTTAGCGAGACCCGACAGGCGGCAGAATCTGAGCGGCAGAGATATGACTACTTACTTAGCGAGACCCGACAGGCGGCAAAATCTGAGCGGCAGAGGTATGAGGTCTTGTTGACGTCTGAGCGAACGCTGGTGGCCGATAAAGAGGCTCAGTATCAAGCCCAACTTGAGGAGATGGCTGCGGGGTATCAGTCAATGGAGGCGAGCTGTGCGTCGCTAGAGAAGCAATTGCTGGAACTGAATCGTTTCTGGCCCGTGCGAATACAACGCTGGCTAAAGCGCAGGTTTGGTGCGCGATGAGCGGTACCACTGCTGTTTTCACCAGCATCGCCGCGAACTACCTACCCAAGGCGAGGGTGCTGGCACGCTCAGTAAAGCAAGTCGCCCCCGACACGCGATTTTTCTTGATGCTGGTCGATACCGCCCCAGAGGATTTCAATTTAGATAACGAGCCTTTTGATGAGTTGATGACAATCGATGACCTGGGCCTTGAGAACCCAATCGCCTGGGCGTTTTCCCACACGGTGGTGGAGCTGTGTACGGCAGTGAAGGGCCGGGCGGCGAGCCTCTTGCTTGGGCAGTCTAGCGTGAACCGGGTGTTCTACTTTGACCCCGATATGGTGGTGTTTGACCGCTTCAATGAGCTAGAGCGGGCGCTTTGCGAGGCCAGTATTCTGCTCACCCCGCATCAGTCAGAACCCGAGCAGGACTACGAGTCTGTCATGGATAACGAAATGGCGAGCCTTAAGCACGGCGTTTTCAATATGGGGTTCGTCGGCATTGCCGACACCCAAGAAGGACGCCGTTTTGCTTCGTGGTGGGCTGATCGTTTAACGGATTTTTGTCTCGACGATATCGGTCGAGGCCTATTCACGGATCAGAAGTGGGCAAACCTCATCCCCTGTTTTTTTGATGATTACAGAGTGCTTCGCTCACCTGCCTTCAACGTGGCCACTTGGAACATCACGACCCGGAAGGTCACGGGCTCATTGGACGAGGGCGTGGAGGTCAATGGTGAGCCTCTGGGGTTTTATCATTTTAGCGGTCTTGACAGTGGTGATCAGGCGGTGATGCTCAATAAGTATGGCGCTGACTCCCCGACGCTTGCGGCCCTGAGAGCCTGGTATATCGAGGCCTGCGAGCAACATGGTGAAAATCTGGAGTCCGCTCAGCCCTATGGTTATGGCGTCTACGCTGATGGCAGCGTGATTCGTCCCGCTGAGCGCCGCCTGTACCGCGCGCGCGCTGACCTACAGCAAGCATTTCCCAATCCGTTTGTGCTTGAGCCCAAGGGCGGATTTAGTCACTGGTATACCGTCAACGTAGGTTATGAGGGTACGGTGCTCACAACTCCCTCAGTCTCGAATGACACGCCGACTCGCGAGGCCTTGCAGGTTTTTGCGGACTGGATTCGTCATCGGGCGTTGATGCATGGCTTCTCTCTAAAGCGCGCCAGCTTGCTGTGCTTATCGAAGATACTAAAACTCTTTTCCCGAGGTGCGAGCTAGTATGTCGGGCACCTCGCTTGTCTGTGTGGGTCTGAATGAATCCGATGCAATGCCCCCTGACGCTCAGGCTCTGGTTGATACCGGGCTTTTCGAGGCGTTTTTTCGCGTTCCAGCGCCCTCGGGTCGGAGAGACCGCTATTGGTGCAGCGTCGTTGAAGGGCTTCCAGATGATGCAGATATCGCACTGGTCATCACCGCGGACGCTGGCGTTACGCCCGAAATTCTGCGCTTGGGCAAACTTATGGATGATTGGATTGCGGTCGCTCTGCCGCTGAGTCTGCAACATAACATTGCTCGACCATTGATTAAGCCGCAGGAGGAAATCTCGCTATCGAGTGCGGACCTAAACCACTGGCTCAATCGTTACGCGGTTGGGAAACCGCTTGAAGTACCGCTGATCGCCGGATTTTGTGGTTGGGTCAGCGCGAAGGCGCTGAGGGAAATCGATGCCCTTGACGACTTTGCACTCGCTGAGGGCCTGCGGCGGCGTGGGTACTCTATCTTGCTATCGGATGAGGCTTTCGTGGACGACTCAGCCAATGATGCGATATCGAATATTGAGAAACAGTTGCCAGAATCGCTGGCTGAGGCGGTCACTGACCGGCACCCCTACACCGCACTGCGTCATCCCCTCAGTCAACTGAATAAACGAGCTGAGTTGCCGCCCAAGGTTTTGAAGCGTGGGCCGGGTGCGTTACTTCACATAAGTCATAGTTGGGAAGGTGGGTTAGGGCGGTGGATAAACGACTTTTGCGCCGCGGAGGAGGATTTCCTTCATCTGGTGCTCAAGTCCGTCGGCACTCGTGAAGCGCTCGCTCAAGCCCTGACGCTGCATTTGGGGGTGGCGCCATCACCGCTAAAGCAGTGGACCCTCACGACGCCCATTCAATCGACCAGTCTTGGCAGCCACGAATACCGACAAATACTGTCGGAGATCCAAGAGTCTTTTAGCGTGCAGGGTATTTTGGTTTCCACCCTGATTGGTCATTCGCTGGATCTCTACGACGTCGGGGTTCCCGTTATTCAGGTGCTCCACGACTACTATCCGTGGTGCCCGCCTCTCTACGCAACATGGGGCAAGCCTTGCTCAACCTGCGATGATGATCGCTTGAGTCAGTGCTTACAGAAGAATCCAGCACACCAGTTTTTTGGCGAGGAAAAATTGGACTGGTATCTGGCGTTGCGAGAAGGCTTGATGGATAGGATCACGAGTCGCGACATACCTGTCGTCGCGCCTTCCCAATCGGTTAAAACACGCTGGCAGCAATTAGCCCCGCCTTTGCAGGGCTGCCCCGTTCATGTGATTAGCCATGGACTGCCAGATTGGGAGTTAGAGGCCTTCGCTGAATGCTCCTGGGACGCCGACCCTGGCGACAAACTCCACCTAATGGTGCTCGGTGTTTTATCAGATCACAAAGGAGGCAAGACACTGAAACGCTTGATGCCGGATTTACTAAAGAGCTATCGGGTCACATTATTGGGGACCGGGGACCACGCCCCCAGTTTTGACCACCACCCCGATCTGAGAGTAGTGAAGTGGTATCGTCTGCCCGAACTACCCAAGATCTTGCAGTCACTGAAGCCGGATCTTGGGCTCTTACTGTCAAACGTCCCCGAGACATTCAGTTACACTCTGAGTGAGCTTTTTGCAGCAGGCGTCCCTCCCGTGGCAAGTCGCTTAGGTGCTTTTGCTGATCGGATTGAGGACGGTGTGACGGGGTGGTTGGTGTCCCCTACTGGCGATGACCTTCTTGACAGGATCTCGGAGCTGGATCGTAGCCGAGACGAGCTGCTGTCGGTCCGGTCTCGATTGTTCAGCCTGCCGCAGCGGTCGGCGGCTGATGTGACAAAAGACTATCTCAACCTGATACCCGAGGCTTCGTCACTTCAGGGTGACCGCCCATTGTGCCTCTCTGTGTTGACGGACTCGGGCATGAGTCTGGATCTAGGAGACCCAACGCAGAAGACACTGTTTGTCCGCCCCGGCGCCGCGTATCGGCACGCTCTCTTTCATTTTTTGCTTTATTCATACAACAAATGCCGTGAGTCGCCGCAGCTGTCTCGTGTTACCCGAACCCTTTTGGGCTGGGCATTTCGTATCGGCATGCGGCTAAGCCGGCCTTAGTTAGCACCGCGGTGCGGAGGTTTGGCAAAATGCCCAACCGGCGCTCCAGCACAAAGATTGCGTGTCCAAACTGATGTTGCCGTCAGGACCGCCAGCTGATTGCTAATGGTATCCCAGCGCTTGCGTAGTCTCGGAGCGCGACAGGGCTTTAACCTTGGCCGCCACATCTGTATCAAACACCGCGCTGATCTCCGCCGCGTACTTTTTCGAACGCCCTTCGTTTACTCTAACCAAACTTCTTCGCGGAAGGTTCTCTAGTTCAAGCAGCTGTGCAAATGCGGCATCCAGTTGCTCATAACGCGCCAGATAAACGTCGCTTTTTTCGGTGAGTGCCCGTAGCAGACCCGCACCCACGTCAACCATTCCGGCGAGGTCGATGCCAAATTCGGGAGAGAACTGTGTGCGGAACCACCAGTGTGGTTGCAGAAAGCGCCCGAGCATGAAGAGAAACGCCTCAAAGTCCTTAGTATCGGTGAAGGGGATAATTTGGTCGAGGTCGCGGCGCTTCGCCGGCACTAGCGCGTCGATACCACCCTCTACCGAGTCAATGGCGCCACGAATGCGCTCCAGCAGTAGTGAGAGACCCTCGCTGACGATTTGCTCCGTGCTCATCGATTCCACGCCGCGGTCACGCAAGGAGAGGGCGAGGGCAGGAATGTGCCCTTCGATTTCCTGCACCAATGACGAGCGGAACCAATCAAAGGGTTCGCGCGCGACGGTCAGGACGATGCATCGGTCGCCCTCGGGCTGGTTTTTACGGTGGTAAAGGCGATAGGCCTTGAGGTTTTCGGCTAACTGTCCTAGCGAGTGTTTGAAGAAGTAGTCGTTGGTATCCGGATTGCATAGCCGGGTAAGAATGGACCGAAAAGCGTCTTCGCCGAAGAAGTGGCAATGGTGTGCACTGACTCCATGTATCTTATTGAAGGTTGCAACCAGAGAAGTGCTTGCCACTTTGCCGTACTGGTAGACAATAATGTTCAGGGTCACTCGGAGCGGTCCGGGCATCGAAACTGCAGTAATTGTAACTGAGGATGCCTCTGCGAATGGAGTGAGGTTTGGGCGGCTCAGACACGAACGATTTCGGATCTGGCGCTGGATTACGCGCTTCAGGAGGTCCAATTTGCAGACACAACGAACCAGTCTTTTGCGCGCTGCGGTGTTCAACCGCCGCATGCTAATCTGCGTGATGACGGGCCTGGCTTCGGGCATGCCGCTGTACTTATTGATTCAGCTGGTGCCCGCGTGGCTCCGGGCGGCGGAGGTGTCACTCGCCGAGATCGGCTTGTTTGCGCTGGTGGGCCTGCCGTACACCTGGAAGTTTCTCTGGGCGCCGCTCATGGACCGGATCCCGCTACCGCTAGGGCGTCGTCGGGGCTGGATGCTCGCGGCCCAAATCGGCCTGATGTGCGCTATCGGTGGGTTGGGCTACATCGACCCGCTCAATCATACTGCGTTAGTAGCCGTCCTTGCCTCACTGATTGCGTTTCTCAGCGCCACCCAGGATGTGGCGATCGATGCCTATCGTCGGGAAATTCTGCCAGATGAGGAGCTAGGCCTTGGTAACGCCGTTCATGTTCAGGCCTATCGAATCGCCAGTCTGGTGCCAGGATCGCTATCGTTGATTTTGGCCGACATTCTGCCCTGGGTCTGGGTGTTCTGGATTACCGCCGCCTTTATGGGGGTGGGTATTCTGCTGTCACTCAGCGTGACTGAGCCAGAGCAGTTGGGTCCCCAGCCCCGAACGTTACGCGAGACCCTAGTCACGCCATTCAGTGAGTATTTTCAGCGTGTCGGCTGGCGTCCTGCGGCTTTGGCACTTTTCTTTATGGTGGCCTACAAGCTCGGCGATAACATGGCGACGGCACTAGCGACGCCGTTTTATCTCGATCTTGGCTTTTCAATGACCGAGATCGGATTGATCGCCAAGCATGCGGCGCTCTGGCCAGCGATCGCCGGCGGCTTGCTGGGAGGCATCCTGATGCTTCGCCTAGGTATTAACCGCGCGCTTTGGATTTTCGGTTTGGTGCAGATGATAAGCATCTTGGGCTTTGCCTGGCTGGCGAGTGTGGGCAATGCCCTGTGGCTACTCGCGGTGGTGATTGCTTTTGAGTATTTAGGCGTCGGGCTTGGGACAGCCGCTTTCACCGCATTTATCGCCAGAGAGTCCAGCCGGGCATTCGCTGCAACCCAGTTTGCGCTGTTCACGGCAGTCGCGGCACTGCCGCGCTCACTTGCCAACGCCGTCACCGGGTTCATCGTTGAGGAAACCGGCTGGGCGTTGTTCTTCTTGCTGTGTACGCTGCTGGCAATCCCGGGCATGGTCACCCTGATCTGGGTGGCGCCTTGGTGGGCCGAGGCCGAAACAGCGGGGCAGGCGTCGCCGACGGGACCGAAATGAGGCAACGAATACGATGAACTGGCTGTTGTTTATCTACCCGTGGTTAGAGCTGTGGAGCCTCATTGAGCTCGGTTCACAGACAACTTCCGCAACGGCAATCCTGTGGGTTCTCGGTGCGGGGATACTGGGTATAGCGCTGTTTCGTTTCGCGGGTCGACAGGCCCTCGAGCAGCTGCAACAAGCCCAACGTGAGGGCGTTCTCAGTCAACAACTGCTGATAGGCAACGTCGCGCAGCTGGTGACAGGGGTTCTGCTGATCGTCCCTGGCTTGATTTCCGATGCATTGGCGGTTGTCGTGTTGATCGCTCCGCTGAGGATCTTGCTCGCCAAACTACTGTTCGGCCGGTCTGCAAATACCCAGTCCGCCCACTATCAGGAGCAGGGTGGATCCTCCAGTTTCCGGATGGACGCTGGTAATAATCGCTTCGACGACGGCGGAGTCACCCTAGAGGGTGAGTTCGAGCCTGTGTCACCTGAATCTGGGGGCGCAGACCGTGAGAAAGCGGTGCCGCTGGAACACAATCCAACTGAGCGGGATTAAGGGGGTAAAAAAAACGCTAGTACTCGCTTTTTCTTTAAAAACCCCCCTTTTTTAGCCCCAACCGCAATTTTTTTAGCACTCTCTCTTGCAGAGTGCTAAAAAATCCCTTGAAATGCGCGTCCCTGCCCCCATAGAAGGGGTAAGCCCATTAGGGCGAACTTGCGAAATCGATAATGTTGGAGAGTTAAACCCATGAATATTCGTCCGTTGTACGACCGCGTGGTCGTTCGTCGAAAGGAAGAAGAGGAAACCTCAGCAGGAGGTATCGTCCTGCCTGGCTCCGCCAAGGAGAAGCCCAATCAGGGTGAAGTAGTGGCGGTTGGTGATGGCAAGGTGATGGATAACGGCGAGCAACGCGCGTTGTCCGTGGAAGTCGGTGACACGGTTGTTTTTGGCCAATATGCCGGCAGCAACACCATTGAGGTGGACGGCGAAGAGCTGATCCTGATGAGCGAGAGCGAAATTTTTGCGGTCGTTGAGTAAGCGCACCGTACTGACTTGAAAGAAAGGAAGAGAAGAGATGGCAGCTAAAGACGTATTTTTTGGCGATAAGGCCCGCGCCGGCATGCTTGAGGGTGTCAACATCCTCGCGGACGCCGTGAAGGCGACGCTGGGTCCCAAAGGTCGCAACGTGATTCTGGAGAAGTCCTTTGGTGCACCGACCGTGACCAAGGACGGTGTTTCCGTCGCGAAAGAAATCGAGCTTAAAGATAGGTTCGAGAACATGGGCGCGCAGATGTTAAAAGAGGTTGCGTCGCAGGCCTCTGACGCCGCTGGTGACGGCACCACGACCGCCACCGTATTGGCTCAGTCAATCGTGAACGAGGGCCTGAAGGCCGTTGCCGCAGGCATGAACCCCATGGACCTGAAGCGCGGCATCGATAAGGCCGTGACTGCGGCGGTAGAAGCGGTTTCAGGTATGAGCACGCCGTGTGAGGACAGCAAGGCGATCGCCCAGGTCGGTACGATCTCTGCTAACAGCGACGCCTCAGTGGGCGAAATCATCGCTGAGGCCATGGATAAGGTCGGTAAAGAAGGGGTCATCACCGTTGAGGAAGGCTCAGGTCTTGAGAACGAGCTCGACGTGGTGGAAGGGATGCAGTTTGATCGCGGTTACCTCTCGCCTTACTTCATCAACAATCAGGACAACATGTCTGCTGAGGTTGAAGACCCCTTCATCCTGCTGGTCGACAAAAAGATCTCCAACATCCGCGAACTGCTGCCCGTGCTGGAGCAGGTGGCCAAGGCTTCACGCCCGCTAGTAATCATTGCTGAGGACGTCGAGGGTGAAGCACTCGCGACACTGGTTGTAAATAATATGCGTGGCATCGTTAAAGTGGCGGCCTGTAAGGCGCCTGGTTTTGGCGATCGCCGCAAGGCCATGCTGCAGGACATTGCAATTTTGACCGGTGGTACTGTGGTCTCTGAGGAAGTCGGTCTGGACCTCGAAAGCGCAGCCCTTGAGCACCTTGGTAATGCCAAGCGCATCACTATGGACAAGGACAACACAACCATTGTTGACGGTTCTGGTGACGCAGAGGCGATTAAAGGCCGCGTTAGCGAGATCCGGGTGCAGATCGAAAATACCTCCTCTGACTACGACCGCGAGAAGCTCCAGGAGCGTGTAGCCAAGCTGGCGGGCGGTGTTGCCGTCATCAAAGTAGGTGCGGCGACTGAGATTGAGATGAAAGAGAAGAAGGCTCGCGTCGAAGACGCGCTGCACGCCACGCGTGCTGCGGTCGAAGAGGGCGTGGTCGCCGGTGGTGGCGTCGCTCTGGTGCGCGCGATCAGCCAGATCACAGGCCTTGAGGGTGATAATGAAGACCAGAACATCGGCATCGCAGCAGCGCTGCGTGCCATGGAAGGTCCTTTGCGCCAGATCGTTGATAACGCCGGTGACGAGGCCTCTGTCGTGCTCGACAAGGTCCGTCAGGGTGAAGGTAACTTTGGTTACAACGCTGCCTCTGGCGAGTACGGCGACATGATCGAGATGGGTATTCTCGACCCCGCCAAGGTGACCCGCACCGCGCTGCAGGCAGCAGGTTCAGTGGCTGGCTTGATGATCACCACTGAGGTGATGATTGCCGAAGCGCCGAAGGACGACGCGCCAGCACCAGCAATGCCCGACATGGGTGGCATGGGCGGCATGATGTAAGTTCGCTGAGCGAAGATGAAAAAGCCCGGCTTCTGCCGGGCTTTTTCTGCCTGGGTGACCGCGGCGAGTCTTCGCCCGCGGATTGCTACAGCATGAGTCGCCATCCGTACAGGGGGTCAGTGAAAATAAGCTGTCTGGAGCCTGCCGATCGAAGCACCGCTCGGGAGTGGGCTGATATATAATGCTGCCCGGGCAGGGCCTTTGCGCCGTAATTAAAAAAACCGGGAGACGCACGCATGTCTTATATTGAGTTTTTCTTTCGCTATTTCCATGTGCTGGCCGGCATCGTCTGGATCGGCATGCTGTACTACTTCAACTTTGTTCAGACCGAGTATTTCAAGGAAGCTGAGGCGAGCGCTAAATCGGACGCCATGGCCAAACTGGCGCCTCGCGCACTTTGGTGGTTCCGCTGGGGCGCCATGCTCACCTTCCTGACAGGAGCATACCTCTTCCACAAGATCGGCGCGTTTGGCATGGCCATGCCTGCGATCTGGGTGGGCGCACTGGCGGGCACCTTTATGTTCCTCAATGTCTGGCTGGTGATTTGGCCTAATCAGCAGATCGTGCTGGGGATGACAGAGGGCGACGGCCCTGCGGCCGCTGCGAAGGCCGGCTTGGCGAGCCGCACCAACACCTTGTTTTCTGGACCCATGCTGCTGGGCATGCTGGGTTCCAAGCATATCGCTGCAATCTCAACCCAGGTTGGCGGCTCGGTGTCTGATACGGGGCTGTTCACGGCCATGGGTATCATCATTGTGCTCGAAATCAACGCACTTTTCGGCGGCATGGGTCCGATGAAGTCTGTGATGGGTGTGGTTCACTGCTCGCTCGCGCTGATGTTGGCGGTTCTGGGCATTTTGCTCTACCTCTGATTACGTCGGTTGAGCGCTATCGACAGTTTGAAAAGCGGCCTACAGGCCGCTTTTTTATGCGCGGCACAACGGTGATGAGTGCTTATGGGGTTTGATGGGAACCACTCTTATTCGGCAGGAGCCTCTCTGTGTTATTTTCCGCGCCATCATAGATTGACCTCATCCATCCGAGAGCCAATAGATTGATTCCCCGTTTACTCATTATTGCTTTGAGCTTGGTAGCCTCGATATGGGGCGCCGCAAGCACGGCACAGACGCTGGTGCTGGTATCGATCGACGGTTTCCGCTGGGATTATCTCGACTGGCCACAGGCCACATATATGCGATCCATAGCGGCTCAGGGTTCGCGGGTAACAAAGTTGCGCACCGTTTATCCCTCCAAGACTTTTCCAGCGCACCTGTCGATCGCCACTGGGCTACACCCAACAGAGCACGGTGTAATCGATAATTATTTTTGTCGCAATGATCGGTCTGACTGTTACAGCATGGGTAAGGGTCGCAAAGATCCCAGCTGGTTGGCCGGTATCCCGCTGTGGACCTTAGTCGAGCAGCAGCGCGGTCGCGCCTCTACCTTTTTCTGGCCGGAATCCGACGCGCCTTTTGCCAATAAGCTGCCCACTGACTATCGCCCCTATGACGGTCGTGTGCCACACCGCGAGCGCGTGCAGCAGGCCATTGACTGGCTTGCGCTGCCGGCAGACAAGCGCCCCGATCTCGTTACGCTTTACTTTTCTGTGGTCGATTCAGCGAGCCATACCTTTGGACCCAGAGCGCCCGCGACACTCTCGGCCATCATTGAGGTGGATCGTCAGATTGCGGTGTTGTGGCAGGCTATTGAATCGATCAACACGCAGCAGTGCGCCGATATCAACCTGATACTGGTCTCGGACCATGGTATGTCAGAGGTTAACCCTGACTTGTTCATCGATACCAATAGCTTGCCACGGCCAAAAGGCTTTAAGCGCGTTAACGGCAACACGCGGGTCACGTATTACCAACGTGACCCTGATGCGGATATCGATGTCCTCTCACGAGCGCTGGATATGATGAGCGATGGCCGCTGGCGACGGCTGTCCTCTATCGATCTAGCCGAGCGCCATTTTGAGAATCATCCTGGAGTCGGCGACGTCATCATTGAGACTGCGCCGCCCCGTGTTTTTCGCCGGGGTGGTGGCAAAGATGCAGACCTGCGTGGTATGCACGGTTACCCGGCGACCGTGGAGGATATGGCGGCCTTTCTAGTCGCTGTGGGGCCTCAATTTCAGGAGGGAAAGGTCATTCCTGAAGCGCATCAGCTGGACGTCTATCCCGTGGCCGCAACACTCCTTGACCTCAGCGTGCCTGACAATATTGCCAGTGATGGTGGACCTTTGCGGGCGATCCTGCGCGCGCCGTAGCGATCTCCGGCGACAGTAGCGCTGGTGCAGAGCGCGCAGTGGATTCAATAGATATGGGAAGCGGGAATAATCCAACCTGCCGTCGCCAAGTGGGTCGAGAGCGATATAATTCTGGTAACCGATAACGAGTGACAACGATGTCGCGCGACGATCTGAACGATATTCCCTCCTTTGCAGCCAATCGAGAAGAGGCCGTGTCTTCAGCGCCGCGTGGTGCGATTCCGGCCCGTGCTGCTCGCGGTGAGGCGGCAATGGGTCTGACAGCGAGGCTGGTACTGACCATTGCGCTGGCAGTGGCGGGTATCGCCTGCGGTTGGGCCTGGCAGTTACAAACCCTATTGGATGCGTCGCAGACTCAGCAAAAGACCACCCAGGCACGTGTATCCGATCTAGAAGCGCTGCTGTCAGATACTGACGAAACAGTGAATAAATCGGCCGCGGCCATGGGTGCTCAGCTGCGCCTGCTCGACACCGAAGTGCGAAAGCTCTGGGATGCTCGCAAGATCAGCAATGCCAAGATTACCAAACTCGAAAAAACGGTGGTGAAACAGGAAAAGCAAATCACGGGGCTCAATACCAAAACTGCAACGCAGGCCGGGCAACTGACTAGGATGCAGTCTGACTTGGCAGCCCTGACGCAGGTGGCGGGCGATCTGGAGAGACTCGCGGCGAGCGCGCAGCGAGCACAAACCGACGTGGAGCGCTTAGCAGACGGGCTAAATAAATCGAACCTCGAGCGCGCAGCATTGCGCAAGCAGGTGGAGAGTAATGCCGAGTGGATCGAGTCGATCAATGCCTTTCGGCGGCAGGTTAACGCCAATATCTCGCAGCTGGAGGCCGAGATGGCGGCGATAAATGCGCCGGGCATGCAATAGAAATGGCTACCGGGGGCATACCGTCGCAATGACCGTGATCAAACAGCAGGATCTGATAGACAGCGTAGCCGATGCGCTGCAGTTTATTTCTTATTATCATCCTCTCGATTTTGTGCAGGCTGTTCACCGCGCCTGGGAGATGGAGCGCAATCCTGCTGCCAAGGACGCGATGGCGCAGATTCTCATCAACTCGCGCATGTGTGCGATGGGACATCGACCCATCTGTCAGGACACGGGCATTGTCACCGTTTTCATTGAGATCGGGATGTCAGTGCAGTGGCAGGCCGACATGTCTCTCGATGACATGATCAACGAGGGTGTCCGCCGTGCTTATACCCATCCGGATAATACGTTGCGTGCCTCCATTCTCGAGGATCCCGCCGGGCGTCGCCAGAACACCCAAGACAACACGCCGGCGGTGATTCACACCCGACTGGTGCCGGGGAATTCGGTTAGTGTGCACGTGGCGGCGAAAGGGGGCGGCTCTGAAAATAAATCGAAGCTGGTGATGCTGAACCCTTCCGACAGTATCGTCGATTGGGTGGCCAAGACTCTGCCGACGATGGGTGCTGGTTGGTGCCCCCCGGGCGTTCTCGGGATTGGGATTGGCGGCACCGCTGAAAAGGCGATGGTGTTGGCCAAGGAATCGTTGATGGCCCCGGTGGATATTCACGAGCTCCGTGCCCGCGGACCACAAAACCGCCTTGAAGAACTGCGCCTTGAGATCATGGATGCGGCGAACCGCACCGGCATAGGCGCGCAGGGTCTAGGTGGGCTGACGACAGTATTGGACGTGAAGATCATGGACTATCCCACCCACGCGGCGTCGCTGCCGGTGGCGATGATCCCGAACTGCGCGGCGACGCGTCACGCGCACTTCACGCTGACCGGTGAGGGATCCGCCCTGCAGACGCCGCCTGATGTGGATCAATGGCCGGATATCAGTTGGAAGCTTGGTGAGTCGGTGCGTCGCGTCAATCTTGATACCGTGACCCGCGAAGAAATTCATACCTGGCAGCCCGGTGAAACGCTGTTGCTGTCAGGCACTATGCTCACCGGACGGGACGCGGCGCATAAGCGCATGACCCAAATGCTTGAGCAAGGCGAATCGCTGCCGGTCGAATTGGCGGGCAAGTTTATCTATTACGTGGGCCCTGTTGATCCGGTGAGAGACGAAGCGGTGGGCCCGGCGGGGCCCACTACAGCTACCCGAATGGATAAATTCACCGACTACATTCTGCAGGAAACCGGTCTCGCCGGCATGATTGGCAAAGCGGAACGCGGCCATGTGGCGGTACAGGCCATCAAAAAACATGGTGCGGTCTATCTTATGGCGGTGGGCGGTGCTGCCTATCTGGTCTCTCAGGCGGTGACTAAAGCCGAGGTGGTGGCTTTTGAAGACCTGGGTATGGAAGCCATTTACGCCTTCACGGTGCACGATATGCCGGTGAGCGTCGCGGTCGACAGCCAGGGTGAATCGGTGCACGTGACGGGGCCGCAGATCTGGAAGGCACAGATCGAAGAGCAGGCGCTTGAGCTCATCTGAGACCTTTTACTGGCACGACTACGAAACCTCTGGGGCTGACGCCACTTTGGACCGACCCTGGCAGTTTGCCGGGGTTCGTACCAACGCTGATTTAGAGATCATTGGCGAGCCGCTGACTCTTTACGCGCGTCCCACCCCCGACCGACTGCCGCATCCCGCCGCGATCCGGGTCACGGGGATCACGCCGCAGCTGGCGGCGGAGCGGGGGTTGCCCGAGGCGGTCTTCATCGCCCGTATTCACCAGGAGCTCGCTCATCCGAAAACCTGCGGCATTGGCTATAACTCGATTCGCTTTGATGATGAAATCACCCGGTTTGCCCTATGGCGGAGCCTGCGAGACCCCTACGGTCGGGAGTGGCAAAACGGTAATAGCCGCTGGGATCTGCTGGATGTTACCCGAGCCTTTAGAGCGCTGCGCCCTGCGGGGATCGAGTGGCCGGTGAAAGAGGACGGCTTCACCAGCTTCAGACTCGAAGATCTCACCGCAGCCAACGGGATTGAGCACGGTGCGGCGCACGACGCGATGGCCGACGTGATAGCCACCATCGAGATCGCAAAGTTGTTGAAGCACTGCGACGAGGGCTTGTTTGACACCCTGCACCGGCAGCGCACCAAGCGCACGGTCAGTGGGCTGGTGAATCTGGATGAGCTGACGCCGCTGGTTCATGTATCGGGTATGTTCGGCGGTGCGAGGCACAATTTGGCGTTGATCGTCCCGGTTGCCTGGAACCCCAAGAACAACAGTGAATTAATCTGCGTCGATCTAGGTAAAGCACCGGACTTTCTCGAGCAGCCCACCGAGACCGTACGCCAGCATCTCTTCGCTCGGCAGGCGGACCTACCAGAGGGTGTTGAAAGACCGCCGATCAAAACCATTCGTCTAAATCGCGCGCCGGTGCTGTTGCCCACCCACTGGGTTGCTGGTGAGGTGGCGGAGTCGCTGGGGCTAGATGGCGACCTGCATCGACGACACTTATCCCTATTGTGGGAAGCGCGTGCCAGCGATCCCGTTGGCTTTGTCTCGCGCTTTCAGGATCTGTGGCAGGAGCAGAGTTTCCCGGAGTGGTCTGATCCCGATCAGCTGCTTTATCATGGCTTCCTGAGTGACGGAGACCGCAGTCTTTGCGATCAGGCCATTGCCGAGGACCCCGCGGCACTGACCAGCCATAGTTTTCCGTTTGCCGATCAGCGCCTGCCGGAAATGCTGTTCCGTTATCGGGCCCGCAACTTTCCCGATACGTTGAACGATGCGGAAACCGCACATTGGCGCGAGCACTGTCAGCTTCAGTGGCAGGAGGGGTCCTTCCCTTTGACGCAGTTTAAGGCAGAACTTGCCGGGGAGCGCGCACATGCAGAGGTGACTGAAACCACCCTGATAGCACTGAATCAGCTGGAAGAGTGGGTCAGAGCGCTGTCAGTGGAGGGATGATCGGCGCTAGAATAGCGAGATAGCAGTGGAGTGCAGTACATGCAATTCGCCGGCAGCCATATTCTGAGCATCAGTCAATTTGAGCGGGCTGATGTTGAGCGATTGTTCACCGTTGCCGACGCCATGCGACCCTATGCGCATCGCGAGCGAATCACCCGCGTACTCGATGGCGCCATCCTTGGCTCCATGTTTTTTGAGCCTTCCACCCGGACCCGAATCAGTTTTGGCAGCGCCTTTAACCTCCTGGGCGGTGAGGTCCGTGAAACAACCGGTTTTGAGCACTCTGCCATTGCCAAGGGTGAGTCGCTTTATGACACCGCTCGCGTACTGAGTGGTTACTCCGACATCATCGTCATGCGGCATCCCGAGGACGGTTCGGTCTCGGAGTTCGCGGCGGCCAGTCGCGTGCCGGTAATCAATGGTGGTGATGGGGCTAACGAGCACCCCAGCCAGGCGTTATTGGACCTTTACACGATTCGCTCGGAGCTGGCGGGCAGACAGCGCGCGCTCGATGGTCTGCGCATCGCTATGGTGGGGGATCTGCGGTTTGGCAGAACCGTGCACTCGCTGTCAAAACTTCTATCGCTGTTTGAGGGCTTGCGCATCAGTCTGGTCTCGCCTGGGGCGCTCAGCATGCCCGAGGCGGTGGTGGAAACTCTGCGCGCGGCCGGGCACGAGGTGCTGGAAACCGATGTGCTGGAGAGCGGGATTGCTGATGTCGACATCGTGTACAGCACCCGGATTCAGGAAGAGCGCTTTGCCAGCCCCGAAGAAGCTGATCTTTACAGAGGGCGATTCCGGCTTAACCAGAGCGTCTATACGGCGAACTGTGAGCCCAACACTGTGATCATGCACCCCTTGCCTAGAGATTCCCGTGAAGGGGCCAGAGAGCTCGATATCGACCTCAACGACAATCCCAATCTGGCCATCTTCCGCCAGAGTGACAACGGCGTGCTGGTGCGTATGGCTCTGTTCGCGCTGATTCTGGATGTGGCCGATCAGGTGGATGAGCATTCGGCGCCTGTGAACTGGTACACGGAGCGTCGGTTTTGACCGCATTCCGACTGCGTTATGGCGCAGAGGATGTGGACCTTCAGCAACGCGAGCGAAGCTTCCGCGGTTATTTTTCATTGGAGACGCTGACACTCCGACACCGATTGTTTGAGGGCGGTTGGTCTGCGCCCATGCGCAGGGAGCTGTTTCAGCGCGGTGACGCCGTAGGGGTGCTGCCGTGGGATCCCGAAACCGATGAACTGGTGCTGATTGAACAGTTTCGTGTGGGTGCGCTGCGCGCTGGTCACAGCCCCTGGATGCTGGAGCTTGTGGCGGGCATCGTGGGGGCGGGTGAATCGGACAGCGAGATTGTCCATCGAGAGGCAGAGGAGGAGGCGGGGTGCCGGTTGGGACGTTTGGAGTCCATCGCCACTTTTTTCCCCAGCGCGGGCGCGTGCTCCGAGCAGATTCGGCTGTTTGTTGGCGAGGTGACCCAGTCCCAGCCGGGCACCGTTCAGGGTCTGGAAATTGAGCACGAGGATATTTTGGTGCATCAACTCCCTCGCGATCAGGTAATGCAGATGCTGGATCGCGATGAGATCAACAATGGTCACACGCTCATCGCGTTGCAGTGGCTGGCGCGCCATGCAGATCGACTGCGCGCGCAGTGGCGCTCGGACGGCGGCTGATCGGACGTGAGCGGGATTCAAGCATGACGACTGTGGGTAGCGCCGGGGAACCGAGGCTGGTTCAGTCCTCTGCGGTGGTGGGTTCCGCCACTATGCTCTCCCGCGTGCTGGGTCTGCTACGCGACGTGGTGCTCGCCAATCTGATCGGCGCTAACGGCAACGCCGACGCGTTCTTTGTTGCTTTCAAGATTCCTAATTTCTTGCGGCGGCTATTCGCAGAAGGAGCGTTCGCGCAGGCTTTTGTGCCAGTTCTGGCCGATACGCGTGAGCACGGCGGTCAGGCTGCGGTGAGAGCGCTGGTGGACAGGGTTGCGGGGGTGCTCGGGGGTACCCTGCTGGTGCTGACTCTCCTTACCGTGATGGCGTCGCCGGTGGTGGCGACCATTTTTGCCCCCGGCTTTCTCCGCGATCCAGCCAAGCTAGCGCTGACCGGGGATCTGATCAAACTGACTTTTCCCTACCTGTTGCTGATTTCCCTGACGGGTTTTGCCGGCGCTATTCTCAACAGCTACCAGCGGTTTGCTGTACCGGCACTCACCCCCATATTGCTGAACCTGAGCCTGATTGCTGCAGCACTCTGGTTCGCTCCCGGGTTTGATGAGCCGGTAATGGCGCTGGCCCTTGGCGTGTTGATTGCGGGTTTTGCGCAGCTCTTGTTTCAGTTGCCGGCGCTGACGGGTATCGGTTTGGTGCCTCGGCCGCGCTGGGCGCCCCGGCACGAGGGCGTCAGGCGGATCATGGTGCTCATGGTGCCCGCCTTGTTTGGTGTCTCGGTCGGCCAGATCAACTTGCTGCTCGACACCGTTTTGGCATCACTGCTGCCTACGGGCAGCGTTTCCTGGTTGTACTACTCGGACCGGCTCACAGAATTCCCTCTGGGCGTATTCGCGATCGCTATTGCCACGGTGATTCTGCCCACCATGTCGGGTCAGCGTTCCCGCGCTGACGACCCCGCCTTCGCCGGTACGCTCAGCTGGGCGATTCGCAGCGTGTTGTTGATCGCCATTCCTGCGACATTGGCACTTGCCGTCTTGGCAGAGCCCCTTTTGGCTACCTTGTTTCAGTATGGCGCCTTCAGTGGTGATGATCGCGCCATGGCGGCGGCCAGTTTGCGTGCCTACACGCTGGGTCTGGGCGCCTTCATGTTGGTCAAGGTGCTGGCCCCTGGCTTCTATGCGCGCGAGGACATGCGCACGCCGGTGCGCATTGGCATCATCGCCATGGTGGCGAACATGGTATTCAACGTCGCCTTTGTTTTTCCTTTGATGTGGTGGCTGAACCTTGGTCATGTGGGCCTGGCGTTGGCGACCAGCGTATCGGCGTGGCTTAACGCGTTGTTGCTCTTCAGAGGCTTGCGTCGCGACGCGGTGTTACCTCGGGGTAGCTTGCCGGTGAAATGGCTGGTGCAGGTGGGCGCGGCGACTGCCGCAATGGTGTCAGTGCTGCTTTTGCTAATGCCTGATCACGCAATGTGGGCGGAATGGCTCTGGTGGCAGCGGGCACTCGAACTTGGCATCCTGTGCAGCGCGGGTCTCGGTGTCTTTGGATTGAGTCTGCTCTGTTGCGGCGTGCGTCCCGCTGATCTGCGACTCTGACAAGCGGTCATATCCCCATGACTCGCCGCTTGGCACCGGCTGATCTGCACTGACTGCGGCGGTATACTGCGGTTTTCTATATGACAGGGTGACAAACGGGGATGGAGCTCATCCGCGGCCGGCATAATTTGCGCTCCCGTCACCGCGGCTGTGCGGTGACGATTGGTGCCTTTGACGGTATTCATCTTGGCCATCAGGCGGTGCTGTCGCATCTCAATAAAGAAGCGGATGCACGGGGTATCCCAACCACGGTTGTCACCTTCGAGCCATTACCGAGGGAGTATCTGCGCCCACTGGAAGCCCCGCCCCGGATCACCACGCTGCGGGATAAATGGCCGCTACTTGAGGCTTGTTATGTCGATCATGTGCTTTGCCTGCCCTTTAACGAGTGCTTGCGGCAGCTCAGCGCCCGGGAGTTCGTCGAGCAGGTATTTGTCGAGGGGCTTGGTGTGCAGTATCTGGCCTTTGGTGACGACTTTCGTTTTGGTAATCGTCGCGAGGGGGATCTGGATTATGTCCGCGCGCTGGCCGAAGAATTTGGCTATGCTGTCGCCCCCACGGCGACCTTGGAAGAGGGCGGAGAGCGGGTGAGTAGCACGCGCATTCGGGCTGCGTTGGCCGACGCGGATTTTGACAGCGCGGAGCGCTTGCTCGGTCGGCCCTTTGAAATGTCCGGGCGTGTTCAGCACGGGCAGAAACTGGGCCGGCAGCTGGATGCACCGACAGCCAATATCGCGCTGCACCGCATCCGATCGCCGCTGCACGGCGTGTATGCGGTGAACGTATCGGGTGGTGGGCTCAGTGATGCCCCTGGGGTGGCCAATGTGGGTGTGAAGCCCACTATTGGCGAGAGCCTGGAGGCGACACTGGAAGCGCACGTCTTGGAGGGTGCGCCCCATTTATATGGGGAGCGGCTGACAGTGCGGTTTAGACACAAGCTTCGCGACGAACGGAAATTTCCGTCTCTTGATGCCTTGAGGGAAGGTATCGCGACGGACAAAGCCAATGCCCGTGCATGGCTTGCGGACCACGGATGACGTATGAGTGACTACAAAGCCACGCTGAATCTACCCCAGACGGATTTCCCGATGAAGGCGAATCTGGCGCAGCGCGAACCGGAGCGTCTCAAGGCGTGGGCTGAGATGGATCTGTATGGCCAGATGCGCGAGGCAGCAAAGGGAAAGCCAACCTTTATCCTGCACGACGGCCCTCCCTACGCCAACGGTGAGCTTCACATTGGGCATGCCATCAACAAGATACTGAAAGACATCATCATCAAGTCCAAGACTCTGTCTGGTTTTGACGCTCCCTATGTCCCTGGTTGGGACTGCCACGGCCTGCCTATTGAGCTCAATGTAGAAAAGAAAGTGGGCAAGCCTGGACATAAGGTCACGGCAGCCGAGTTCCGACAGAAGTGCCGCGACTATGCGAGCAAACAGGTTGAAGCCCAAAAGGCGGATTTTGTGAGGATGGGCGTGTTCGGAGACTGGGCGCACCCTTACCTGACCATGGATTTTCAGTTTGAGGCGAACATTGTCCGCACGCTGGCCAAAATTATTGATCGCGGGCACTTGCACCGCGGTTTCAAGCCCGTGCACTGGTGCCTGGACTGTGGTTCAGCGTTGGCAGAGGCTGAGGTGGAGTACGCCGACAAGCAATCCTCCGCGGTCGATGTCGCCTTCCCCTTTGTTGATCGCGGAGAGGCCGCTTCACGGCTGGGGTGTGACGATGTCGAAGCGATCGATCTGGCCATCTGGACTACCACCCCCTGGACCTTGCCTGCCAACCGAGCGGTGGCACTGTCAGCAGATCTGGAATATGTGCTGCTTGATCTCGGCAGCCGTCGGGTCCTCGTCGCCGAAGCGCTGGCTGAGGACTGTGTCCAGCGCTTTGGTGCGGCAAGTCACGACATTATTGGGCGCGCCAAGGGTGAGGCGCTGGAAGGACTGTTAGTGATGCCGCCTTTTGGCGAGGCGGCCGTGCCTATTGTGCTCGGCGAGCATGTGACCACAGAGGCAGGCACCGGGTGTGTGCATACCGCGCCAGCTCACGGTCTGGAAGACTTTGACATGGGTCAGCGTTATGGGCTCGAGGTATATAACCCAGTTGGCGGCAACGGCGTTTATCATCCTAACACCCCGGTATTTGCCGGCCAGCATATTTTCAAGGCCAACGACCACATTGTGGCAGCGCTCGATGAGCGCAAGGTGCTGCTGTGTCACGCACCTTTCCAGCACAGCTATCCGCACTGTTGGCGCCACAAGACGCCGATTATTTTCCGCGCCACGCCGCAATGGTTCGTCAGCATGACGGGCAACGGCTTGCTCTTTGCCGCAAAAAGCGCGGTGGCGGACGTGCAGTGGATACCCGACTGGGGCCGGGCGCGCATCGACAGCATGCTGGCGGAGCGGCCCGACTGGTGTATTTCCCGCCAGCGAACCTGGGGCGTCCCCATTGCCCTGTTTGTTCATAACACGACCGGCGAGGTTCACCCCGACACGAAATCTCTTATGGAGCAGGTGGCGGTGCGGATGGAGAGCCAAGGTATCGACGCCTGGTTTGATCTGGACCCTGCCGAGTTGCTGGGTGACGACGCGGCGCACTATGAAAAAGTGACTGACACGCTGGATGTCTGGTTCGATTCCGGTGTCACGCACGAGTGCGTTTTGCGGGAGCGTGAAGGCTTGAGTTGGCCCGCCGATTTGTACCTGGAGGGCTCTGATCAGCACCGCGGCTGGTTCCAGTCCTCACTGCTGACTGGCATTGGCACCGATAACACGGCGCCTTATCGTCAGGTGTTGACCCACGGTTTCACGGTTGATGGTGACGGTCGCAAAATGTCGAAATCGTTGGGCAACATCATTCCTGCGGGCAAGGCGATGCAGGATCTAGGCGCAGATGTATTGAGACTGTATGTGTCCGCCGCTGATTACCGCAATGAAATCTCGGCCTCTGACGAAATCTTCAAGCGCACCGCCGATGCTTACCGACGTATCCGCAACACGGCGCGCTTTTTGCTCTCCAATCTCGCCGGTTTCGACCCGGTAACCGACTGCTTGCCGGCACAGCAGTTACTACCGTTGGATCGCTGGATCCTGGGGCAAGCGCAAAGCCTGCAGGCCGACGTACAGGCGGCCTATGATGACTATCAGTTCCACCTCGTGTACCACCGGATACATAATTTTTGCAGTGGTGAATTGGGCGGCTTCTATCTCGATATCATAAAAGACCGACAGTACACCACAGGTACTGATTCGTTACCGCGTCGTTCGGCGCAGACCGGTCTCTTTCATCTCGCTGAAGCGCTGTGTCGCTGGATCGCCCCGATTCTCAGCTTCACAGCGGATGAGCTATGGGAGAACCTGCCTGGGCCAAGACCCGCCTCGGTCTTTCTTGCTGAGTGGTATGACGCGCTGTTGGATGCCTCGTCGGACGATGCGATGGAGACGGCTTTTTGGTCGGAGATGATGGCCGTGCGGCAACAGGTGAACAAGGCATTAGAGCTCGCCCGAGAGCAGGGCGCGCTCCGCGGTTCACTCGATGCTGATGTCGCGCTCTACGCCGAGCCCGAATTGGCGAAGCGGTTGCGCAGTCTGGGAGAGGAGCTGCGCTTCGTATTGATTACGTCTGAGGCGACCGTGGCGAGCTTGGACGAGGCGCCCGCTACGGCCTACGAGGCAGAGGGCATGGCGCTGCGAATTGTTGCCGTGCCCTCAACGAGTGAGAAGTGCGAGCGCTGTTGGCACCGTCGACAGGACGTAGGGGAGCACACTGCTCACCCGACCTTGTGCGGGCGCTGCGTCACCAATATCGAAGGTCCTGGTGAGGTTCGGCACTTTGC
Organism: Halieaceae bacterium; assembly: GCA_902518075.1. The sequence continues at coordinate 34,376 of CABYEX010000011.1, forward strand.
CTGATGGGGGCTGGTTGGCGGCGATTGGCCGTCGCCCTTGGCTGGGTCTTCTGACGGCGGTTATCGTTGTTGCCCTTGATCAATGGACTAAGCAGATCGCCGTCAGCGAACTTGAGTACCGCATTCCAATCGCAGTCACTAGCTGGTTTGACTGGATGTTGACCTACAACACTGGCGCCGCCTTCAGTTTTTTGGCTGACGCTGGGGGGTGGCAGCGTTGGTTTTTGACCAGCATTGCGTTCGCCGTCAGCGTCTTTATTGTGGTGTGGCTGTTTCGTCTCAACCCCGCCGATCGCGGTTTGGTTTTGCCCCTAGGGCTGATTCTGGGTGGCGGGATGGGCAATTTGAGCGATCGTATACTACTGGGGCACGTGGTGGACTTTATTTCGCTGCACTACGAGCACCGTTACTGGCCGGCCTTTAATCTCGCGGACTCGGCAATCACGCTTGGCGCTGGCTGGTGGCTGATCGATGCGTTTTGGGGCCGCACTTCCCCCTCCAGAGAAACCCCTGTGTCCTGATGCCATGAATCTAGAGATTGAATCCAACACCCGTGTGACCCTCAATTTCTCCCTCGCGTTGGAGACCGGTGAGGAAGTCGATTCCAACTTTGGCAGTGACCCCGTCAGCTTCGTGATGGGTGACGGATCCCTGTTGCCCGGGTTCGAGAGACGTTTGTTGGGTATGCGTCCAGGTGATGAGGCCGAGTTTCGGATCCCGCCGGATGAGGGCTTTGGTGAACCTCAGGATGACAATATCCAGTCCATTCCCCGTGCGGATTTTGACGCCGAAGCGCCACTTGAACCCGGGATGCTGTTTACTTTTTCCGATGCGGCGGGTGGCGAAGTGCCGGGCATGATTGCCGAGGTGAGTGAAGAAACGGTCACCGTGGATTTCAATCACCCTCTCTCAGGGCGTACTATTCACTTCAAGGTGCGCATTGCGCACGTGGAACCGGCAGAATTGCACTGATGGACATCGTACTCGCCAACCCCAGAGGGTTTTGTGCCGGCGTAGACCGAGCGATCGACATAGTGAATCGCGCCCTCGAAGTCTTCGACGGCCCGGTTTATGTGCGCCATGAGGTGGTGCACAACCGTCACGTCGTCGACGACCTTCGCACCCGCGGAGCGGTCTTCGTCGATGAACTGGCGGAGGTGCCTGATGATGCCATCGTGATCTTCAGTGCCCATGGGGTGTCACGGGCGGTGCAGGAAGAAGCGGAGGGCCGGGGCCTTCAGGTGTTTGATGCGACTTGCCCGCTGGTGACCAAGGTCCACGTTGAAGTGGCCGCGTTCAGTGCGGCAGGCAGGGAGTGCGTGCTGATCGGTCACGCTGGCCATCCCGAGGTAGAGGGCACCATGGGTCGCTATGACACCTCGCAAGGTGGCGCGATTTACCTCGTAGAAGATGAAGAGCAGGCTGCCGCGTTAGACGTCCATGACCCCGCCTCACTGGCGTTTGTCACGCAGACGACACTGTCAGTCGATGACACAGCAAAGGTGATCGACGCGTTGCGCACCAAATTCCCCGAGATTCAGGGGCCCCGCAAGGATGACATCTGCTACGCGACGCAAAATCGCCAGGATGCGGTCAAATCCCTCGCCGATGAGGTCGATTTGGTGCTGGTGGTGGGCTCTACCAATAGCTCAAACTCCAATCGCCTGCGTGAATTGGCAGAGCGGTGTGGTGCCAGCGCCTACCTGATCGACGACGCCAACATGATTGAGTCCCAGTGGCTTTCTGGTAAAAAGAGTATTGGGGTAACTGCCGGTGCCTCGGCGCCGGAGCTTCTGGTACAGGAAGTCATTGATACCCTTCGTCAGCACGGTGGTTCGGCCGTTCGGGATCTCGACGGTCGAGAAGAGAACATTACTTTTTCTATCCCGAAAGAGCTGCGTATTCCTACCGTGGCGGTAGAGGACTAATCCCACAGACGCTACCTCGTCTCCCAACTTGATCTAGCCCTCGGCAATAACTGGTCCTTGGTTCCCAATCGATTGGGTCGGCCCCGTCTGGTGCGGGATTGGGGTGTGTGTCGGTATGGTGTTTCGCCCTAATTCTTCGCCCCCAGCTTCTGTCAGGCGAGGCTAACAACACCACCCGACTGGCGGGAAATACGGTACCCTTCTGTCCCCGGTTTTTGCCTGTCCAGTATGAGAAAGGATCCCCTGATGGATGTCTGCATGGCGCAGATCAATACGCTTGTTGGCGATATTGCCGGCAACACCCAGCGTGTGCTTGAGGTAAGTGCAGCTCAGAAGGCGGCGGGCGCGCATGTGGTGGTATTTCCCGAGCTGACGCTGACCGGCTACCCACCCGAGGATCTTTTGCTGCGCGGCGATCTGCTGGATCGCACAGAGGCTGCGCTGGCGATGCTGTATGCTGAGCTGCCGGCCGATTTGACAATTGTAGTGGGCTATCCTCGCGGGCGTGACGGTGCGCTGTTCAATAGTGCGGGTGTGATCTCGGCCGGGAAACTGCTGGCTCAATACGACAAGCAGTGCCTGCCAAACTATGAGGTTTTCGACGAAAAACGTTACTTTGATGCCGGGACTGAACCTTGCGTGATCGATATCGATGGTCTCTCCGTTGGTCTGACCATTTGCGAGGACATTTGGTATCCAGAGCCAGCCGCACAAGCCAAAGCCGCCGGCGCCGAGATATTGATCAACATCAATGCCTCGCCCTTTCACCGTGGGAAGTCGTCAGAGCGGCTAGAGCGGGTGAAGTCCAGTGCTGCGGCGCATCAGCTCCCCATTATTTATGTAAATCAGGTGGGTGGGCAGGACGAGCTGGTATTTGATGGCGGGTCCTTCGCGGTCGACGCACAGGGCGAGCTGAGCGTCAGCGCGCAAACCTTTATCGAGGCCTTCCCTATCGTCAAGGTTGACCGCTCATCAGACCCGCGGTTGGTCCCTGGTGATCTAGTGGCAGAGCGGGAAGATCTCGACGCGGTATGGCAGGCCTTGGTGCTGGGTATGCGCGACTATGTAGATAAAAATGGTTTCCCCGGGGTGGTATTGGGGCTCTCCGGTGGTATCGACTCTGCCGTCACGCTGGCGGTCGCCGTGGATGCATTGGGCCACGAGCGGGTTGAAGCGCTCATGATGCCGTTTCGTTACACAGCGAGCATGAGCGTAGAGGACGCCGAGGCGGAAGCTAAGGCACTTGACGTGCGGTTCAGCAATCTGTCGATTGAGCCGTTGTACGAGGCCTTCATGACAGCGCTGGCGGACGAGTTTTCTGGTTTGCCCGCCAATATCACTGAGGAGAACCTTCAGGCACGTTGTCGCGGCGTGCTGCTGATGTCGATCTCCAACAAAAAAAATCTATTAGTGTTGACCACGGGTAATAAGAGCGAGCTGGCGGTGGGTTATTCCACACTGTACGGAGACATGGCCGGTGGCTTCGATGTACTCAAGGACTGCCCCAAGATGCTGGTCTATGCTTTGGCGAGGCATCGCAACACGCTTGCCGAGTGTATCCCCGAGCGGGTGATTACTCGCCCGCCCTCTGCGGAGTTGGCCCCTGATCAGAAGGACGAAGACAGTTTGCCGCGATACGAAATACTCGATCAGATCATCGAACTGTACGTGGAGCATGACGCTTCGCGTCAGGACATGGTCGCCGCAGGATTCTCGCAGGAGGATGTCGAGCGCGTCGTGAGACTGGTTGACCTTAATGAGTACAAGCGCCGGCAGGCGCCCGTGGGTGTAAGGATCTCACGGCGTGCGTTTGGCCGCGATCGGCGCTACCCCATCACTTGGGCTTGGCGCCCGCCCAGTTAAAGTCCTTCTGACCGCGCCTCAGGATTTGGGGCGGTAATTAAACTGGGGTGGTTCGGGGGGGTCAAATAAACCCAGAGTGGCCTGGTTGATCCAAGAGCGCTGCAGACCGTCTAGGGTATAGACACTGTCGAAAGTGCAGCCCGAGGCTAGATTGGGGTGGTCTGGGTAGTTGTCACAGAGGACGTCGATGGAGTCCTCCGCCAGATCGTTCAGACCCAGCAAGAGATAGGCTTGGGCCATTATGGCAAGTCCGTCGGCTACGCTAGGCGTTTGCTGCATATGCTCCACGACATACTTGCCGCGATTCAGTGCTGCCATATAAGCGCCGCGGCGAAAATAATAGTTGGCCACGTGGATTTCGTGACGGGCGAGCATGTTGCGCATATGCACCATACGCTGGCGTGCATCAGGCGCATATGCGCTGTCTGGATAGCGCGCCAATAACTGAGAGAACTCTGCGAAGGCAATCTGGATATGGCTGACATCACGCTTGGTGTCATCCGACGGGATAAAGCGTGAGAAGAATCCAGGTTCGATATCGTAAGCTGCAAGCCCCTTCATATAGAAAGCATAGTCGACGCTCGGGTGTCGGGGGTGAAGCCGAATAAAGCGATCTGCAGCTTCGGTGGCGGCCTCAAACTCATAGGCGCCATAGTGAGCGTATACAAGCTCCAGTTGCGCTTGCTCGGCGTAGCGACCAAAAGGATAACGGCTCTCAAGCATTTGCAGGCTGCGCACCGCGAGGCTGAAGTTTTCATTCTTGAGGTGGCGCTGCGCTTCCCGGTATAGCTGCTGCTCTCCGGAGTCGGCAATAAGATCGTCTTCATCGCCGCCAAACCAGGAGCAGCCGGAGAACACAAACAATAGGCTTAGGAATAAGCTGCGAGTTAACAATGTGCGGAAGGCCAAGAGCAGTCGTCCACCGTGGTACATTCTGGGCCCGTAGTGTAAACGCAACTGTGCAGGAGTCACAGCGCTTGGAAGATGAAGTTTTAGCGGCCGACGAGCCGCTATCTGCCCGGGTCCCGGCGGATTTGCATGGCCAGCGATTGGATGCGGCGGCGGCGGCGCTGTTTACTGATTTTTCGCGGAGTCGGCTGGCCGAATGGATCAAGGCAGGGCGTCTGCAGCGGAATCAAAGCACTGCCAAGCCTCGCGACAAGGTCGTCGTGGATGATCAGTTGCTGCTGACACCGGAGGCCGCGGGCCGTATTGAGTGGGCCCCCGAGGCCCTCCCGCTAGATATCCTGTATGAAGATGAGCATTTGATTGTACTGAACAAGCCCGCGGGGCTTGTAGTGCATCCGGCTGCGGGACATCACAGCGGCACACTCGTCAACGGGCTGCTGGCACATGCGCCGGAAATGGCGGCACTACCCCGGGGTGGCATTGTGCATCGCCTCGATAAAGAAACCTCCGGAATCATGCTCGCGGCGCGATCACCGTTGGCGCATAAGTCGCTGGTGGCACAGTTGGCGGATCGATCGGTCAGTCGTCTCTACAGCGCGGTCTGTCGTGGCACGTTTTCCGGTGGCGGTACGATCGATGAGCCTATTGGGCGCCATCCGACGTCCCGTACCAAGATGGCGGTGGTCCCCGATGGCAAGCCTGCTGTGACGCACTACAGGATCGAGCAGCGATTTGGGGCGCACACGCACCTTGATGTCAGTTTGGAATCGGGTCGCACCCATCAGATCAGAGTGCATCTGGCGGCGCGTAAGCATCCGTTGGTGGGCGATCCCGTCTATGGTGGGCGCGCGACACGCCCTGCTGGCGCGAGCGAGCGGTTGCTGTCCACGCTGACAACCTTTTCCCGGCAGGCTCTGCATGCCCGGGAACTGACGTTTCTCCACCCAGGATCTTCTGAGTCGATGCACTTTTCGGCGCCCATCCCAGAGGATCTGGCGAAGCTCATCAAGTGCCTGTCGGAGGAGGATCTGGCTTAATGTCATCTCTGCCACTCTGGTCGCCAGACGCAGCGCACGCCGGTGTTGAGATCCGGGTCAGCACTCGCGAGGGAGGCGTCAGCCAAGTTCCATACGACAGCTTGAATCTGGCTGACCACGTTGGCGATCAGGCCGAATCTGTCGAGGAAAATCGCCGCCGGTTGACCGGGGCGCTGCCAGGCGATGCCGTCTGTTGGCTAAATCAAAGCCACGGCGTCGAGGCGGTGGAGGGAAAGGTGGGTAAAGTGCCCGAAGCGGATGCGCACTGGACTGAGGCACGCAACCTACCGCTGGCTGTTTTGACGGCGGACTGTTTACCGGTAGTGCTCATGGCAACGGATGCGAGTTGTGTGGGCATTGCCCACGCCGGGTGGCGGGGTCTGGCCACGGGGGTGTTGGAGTCGCTGCTTTCCGCGATGCCCGCCGTGCCCGAGTCAATAACCGCCTGGCTGGGCCCAGCAATTAGCGCCGCTGCCTATGAGGTGGGCCCCGAGGTGAAAATGACCTTTGAGAAACACTGCGGTGAGGAGAGCGGTGACTGCTTTCAAGCGTCTCACCGCCAAGGGCACTGGATGGCGGATTTGTCGGCGATGGCGCGGCTCAGGCTCAGTCGGGCGGGGGTGCCTGCAATCATCGACGGGGGTCGATGCACCCATGGCGAGCCGGAGCAGTTTTTTTCCCATCGTAGGGATGGACCCTCCACTGGGCGAATGGCGACGCTGGTTTGGCTGAGCTAAAGGACGCGAGCCTAGCTAATTCCACCCTTGAAAAAGGGGTTTAGGCCCCCATATATGTCTCATACAAAGCTGAACCGCGCAGCGGGAACAAGGAGGGAGCGATGCGCATGGATAAGCTGACACATTCGTTACAAGCGGCTCTCGGTGAGGCTCAGTCCCTCGCGATTGGCCGCAATCACCCTTTTATCGAGCCACTTCATCTAATGAAAGCGATGTTAGATCCTGCTGGTTCCGCATCGCGTGCGCTGCTGACGGCTGCGGGTGCCGCGGTGGAACCCCTCCAGTTCTCGGTGGATGCCGCGCTGGGCGCAATGGCGACGGTTTCGGGCAGTGAGGACGTTCACGTCAGCCAGGAAACTCAACGGCTACTGAATCGGGCAGACAAGTTGTCCCAACAAGCTGGCGACACGTATCTGTCGATTGATGCCGTGTTGCTGGCAATGTTGGAGTCAAAGTCAACGGCGTCGTTATTGAGCGAGGCTGGCGTTACGGCTCAGGGTCTTGGGCA
>CABYEX010000012.1 GCA_902518075.1 Halieaceae bacterium
ACACTTTATGGCGTATTGCGTCTGAAGGCGCCGTGGCAGGTATTTCGGTACAGCAGACGATGCTTGAAATCGTGGCGGCAAACCCAGCTGCCTTTGAGGCGGGCAACATCAATGGCTTGAGGTCTGGTTATGTGTTGCAGATTCCTGACTACGATGACATTCAGGTCGATCCTGAGGCGGCGTTGAGCGCGGTTGCCCTGCAGAACGATGAATGGGGGCGTGGAATTGCCCATGAGTCGCAGGGGCTGACATTGGTGGCCGATGGTGATGCCGAGGCTGCGGAAGCGCGGGTATCTCCGTCGGGCGAACCGGATACTTAGAGCGGCACAGAGCCCACTAGTCAGGCGCCTTTGAATGTGTCTGGTGCTTCGACTGCCGAGGAGCTGCAAGCACTGATTATGACGGTCAGTCGACTTCAGGAGAGCGTGGACAGTCTCGAAGCGAAGCTTGCTGAGCGTGATGCAGAACTGGTTGCGCTCAGATTAGCGTTTGCTGAACAACAAGCGGCCAACCCTGTTCCTATTGTTATGGAAGCGCCCGCAGCCCCCAGGCTGCAGATGATTCCACTGTGGTCGTTCCTGGCTGGACTCACAACATTATTGATAGGTGTAGGACTGCTGATTCGGCGGCGGCTTCGGCGAAAAGCTGAATCCGAACCCGTGGGCCATGCCGATTTGAGGGGCGCATCCCCAACTTCGGATATCGATGAGGCTAGCAACCCCTCGCGGTTGTCTGACCCTCAAATCATGGCATCGAAGGCGGTTGAGGAGGCCCACACATATATTGCCTATGGCCGCACTGATCAGGCAGTGGAGGTACTAAACGACGCAATGGCAGAGGGTTTAACTTCGGTCGCGCTGAACATGTGCCTACTCGAGTGTTACGTCGAGTTGGAGCAGTTTGCAGAAGCGGGTGCTCTGTTGGCGCGTCTGGAGCAGTGCGATGACTCTGAATTGCTAGAGCGAGCCCGGCAGATGCTTCAGGATGCGGGGATGCCCCTGGCATCATCGTCGGGTCTCGCGCTAACCCCGCCAGATCACGATACGGACGTGGCAGAGGCAGCGGTAGCGGAAGGTTTCGATATGGATGATTCGATCTACGGAGTTGAGACCAATCCCGTGGACAGCAAGCTGGATCTCGCCCGCGCCTACCTCGACATGGGGGATGAAGACGGTGCGCGTCCAGTGTTGATGGAGGTGATCAAGGAGGGAGATCTGGCGCAGCAGGCAGAAGCCCGTCAGCTCTTTTTGCGGCTGGAGGCACCCTAATTCATTGAGACTGTCGAATTTGCCATTGTCTCAAGGCGCCCGCGTTGCGGCGCGGATTGAGTACCACGGCGGTAATTACCATGGCTGGCAAGCTCAGCCCCACCTGGGTGTTCCCACGGTGCAAGAGGCGCTGGAGGCATCCCTTCAGGAGATCGCCGGGGAATCGGTGAGGACAACTTGTGCTGGAAGAACCGACACTGGGGTTCATGCTTTTGCACAGGTGGTGCATTTTGATGACCTTGTCGGCAGGAGCCTTAAGGCCTGGGTCATGGGGACTAACCGGCACCTGCCAGCTGATATCAGAGTTCATTGGGCGCAGGAAGTGGGCGATGCGTTTCACGCGCGGTTCAGCGCCATCGCGCGACGGTATCGTTACATAATCTGCAACACGCCAACCCAGCCAACGTTGCTTCACGATGTGGTGACGTGGCACCGTCACGCACTTGATATCGGGTTTATGAATGCTGCTGCCGAGACTTTGCTCGGCGAGCAGGATTTCAGTGCTTTTCGGGCGGCGAGTTGTCAGGCGTCCTCACCCAATCGATGCGTCACTGCCTGCACGGTCACCAGACAAGGTGACTTTGTCGTCGTCGACATCACCGCTAACGCCTTTTTGCACCACATGGTGCGTAATATTGTCGGCTCGCTCCTGGCTGTGGGTTCTAGGTCGTCAACGGTCGATTGGTTCCAGACGGTTTTGCAAGGTCGAGATCGTACACAAGCCGCCGATACCGCCCCGGCTCAGGGCTTGTACCTAGTGGGTGTCAGCTATCCCGAGGAATTCGGACTGCCCGAAACGCCGGAGGGGCCGACCCTTCTCCAAGGACGTCTGTAAGCGTTCTTATTACTGCTAGAATGGGCGTTTGTAGACGGGGGGTGGCCGTGCGCATCAAGATCTGCGGCATTACGAGACCCGAAGACGCTGAAAAGGCTCTTGCGCTGGGCGCAGATACCGTTGGCTGCGTGTTTCATGCTTCGAGTGCCCGTCATGTGACGGAGGAGATCGCGCGAGACATTCAGGGAGCCGTCGGCGGTGCTGGCACGCTGGTCGGATTGTTCGTTGATCCCACTGGCGATCGAGTGCGGGAGGTGCTAGATCGAGTTGAGCTGGACGTTTTGCAATTCCATGGCCAGGAAAGTCCCGCATTCTGCGAGCAGTTTGGGCGCCCTTACCTGAAGGCTGTGGCGATGTCAGCCCACGTGGACCTTGCGGCGATTAACAGGGCTTTTCGTTCTGCCCGTGGCTTATTGTTGGACAGCGCACATGACGGGCAGTTCGGCGGGACGGGTCATCAGTTTGACTGGGAGTGGGTCGACGCCGGACTAGAGAAAAGACTGGTCCTAGCAGGCGGGTTGACCGCTGATAATGTGGGTGACGCGATTCGTCAGGTGCGACCAGCAGCGGTGGACGTGAGTAGTGGTGTCGAGAAAGAGAAGGGCATCAAAGACAGTGACCGGATGAGGGCTTTTATTGAAGTCGCTTTGTCGGAGATAAGCGAAGGTGGATTATGACCAGTGAAGTAACGCCAGAATTATTTGCGTCGGTACCGGATCAGGATGGCCGGTTCGGCCGTTTTGGTGGCAAGTTTGTTGCGGAGACTTTGATGTCGGCGCTGGCTGATATGGAGCAGCTATACGCACGTCTCAAACACGACGCAGCTTTCCAGCGAGAGTTCGACGAGGATCTCGCCTATTATGTGGGACGCCCCTCACCACTGTATGAGGCTTCCAGGCTGTCTGACGCTATCGGCGGTGCGCGAATCCTGCTCAAGCGCGAAGATTTGAATCACACCGGTGCCCACAAAGTGAATAACACGATCGGGCAGGCACTCCTGGCCAAATACATGGGCAAGAAAAGAGTGATCGCCGAGACAGGTGCGGGTCAGCATGGTGTGGCCAGTGCGACGGTTGCGGCAAGACTCGGACTCGAGTGTCATGTCTTCATGGGAGAGGAAGACATTCGCAGGCAAGCGCTGAACGTCTATCGCATGAAGCTCCTGGGAGCGAGGGTTGTCTCTGTGACCTCGGGTTCGCGTACGTTGAAAGACGCCATGAATGAAGCCATGCGCGACTGGGTCACAAATGTTGACGATACCTTTTACATCATTGGAACTGTCGCGGGGCCTCATCCCTATCCCATGCTCGTACGCGACTTTCAGAGCGTCATTGGCCGTGAGGCGCGGGCGCAGAGCTTGGCGCAGTGCGGCAAGCTGCCGGACGCGCTGGTGGCCTGTGTCGGCGGCGGCTCTAATGCCATCGGGCTGTTTCATCCCTTTCTTCAGGATGAAGGTGTAGCGATGTATGGCGTTGAGGCAGGTGGCAAGGGCCTAGAGACCGGTGAACACGCGGCCCCGCTGTCGGTTGGCAGTCCAGGCGTACTGCATGGTAATCGCACCTACCTCATGCAAGACGATGACGGGCAGATCCTTGAGACCCACTCGGTGTCCGCCGGGCTCGATTATCCCGGAGTGGGGCCTGAGCACGCATGGCTCAAGGATATCGGTCGGGTTCAATATGTCGCCGCGAACGACGATGAGGCGCTGGCAGCCTTTCACCGACTGACGCGTGTCGAGGGCATAATGCCCGCACTGGAAACCGCACATGCGATGGCCCATGCCGAGAAGTTAGCCGCGAGCATGTCGCCCGAACAGCACATCGTGGTAAATCTGTCCGGACGAGGTGACAAGGACATTCTGACGGTTGCTGACCTCGACGGGATCGAGGTCTGATCGTCGCCATGAGCCGTCTCTCACAGGTCTTCGCAGATCTGCAGTCTGGCAAGCGCAAAGCTTTGATTCCCTACGTGGTGGCGGGCGATCCGAGTCCTGAAGGCACTGTATCACTGTTACACAGTCTGGTTGATGCGGGCGCGGATATTCTGGAATTGGGGGTGCCATTCTCCGACCCGATGTCTGAGGGGGCGGTGATTCAGAAGGGCCATGAGCGCGCGCTCGCTAATGGCATGAGCCTGCACCGAGTGCTCGGTATGGTGGCGGAGTTCCGTAAAGACAATGATCGAACGCCGGTCGTGATGATGGGCTACGCCAATCCGATTGAGCGCTTTGGCTACGAGACCTTCGCATCGGCCAGTGCTGATGCCGGCGTCGATGGCTTGATTACCGTTGACCTGCCCCCTGAGGAGGTCGACGCGATCGACGGCGCACTGAAAGCAGTTGGGCTGGATAACATTTTTCTGATTTCGCCGACTACGCCTGAGCCGCGGGTGCAAAAGATTGTGGAGCGGGCACGAGGTTTTATCTATTACGTCGCGGTAAAAGGCGTCACTGGCTCGGGGCAGTTGGATACGGATGAAGTGGCTCGCAGTGTTTCCCTGATTAGAGAGAAAACCGCTCTTCCCATTGCAGTCGGTTTTGGCATTAAGGACGCGGCCAGTGCGAGTGCGGTAGTGGCTTCGGCTGATGCGGTGGTCGTCGGCAGTGCCTTGATCGCAGAAATGGAGCAAAAAGCGCAATCTGCCGAGAATTTGGAAGAGATCCAGATCCATGGCGCCGCGGTAGAACTGCTACAAAGTATCCGCGCGGGTGTGGACTCTTCACCTTCATAGAAAAACCCCACACTCGTATACTTTGCCATTTCCGCGTTGGGGAGTCCCATGAGTTGGATTGACAAAATCCTGCCGTCTGGCGTCAACAAAGATGAGAGCGCAAACCGCGCCAGCGTCCCTGAGGGGCTCTGGAAAAAATGCGTGAAATGTGACGCGATCCTCTATAAGCCCGATTTGGAAAGAAACGCCGAGGTATGCCCGAAGTGCGACCACCACATGCGCATTGGCGCGCGCCGTCGGCTTGAGCTGTGTCTCGACCCGGGGGCGACGGAGTTGTTTGCAGACCTGGAGCCGGTCGATCACCTCAAGTTCAAAGACAAGCGCAAATATCGCGATCGTCTGACAGCTGCTCAGCGCAGCACAGGCGAAAAAGACGCCCTAATTGCCATGCGAGGCAGTATTCTCGGAGTCGAAGTTGTGACTATGGCTTTCGAGTTCGATTTTCACGGTGGTTCGATGGGGTATGCCGTGGGCGAAAAGTTCACCCGTGCCGCAACGGTTGCACTCGAAGAGGGTCTGCCTCTGATCTGTTTTTCAGCCTCGGGCGGTGCCCGTATGCAGGAAGCGTTGATTTCCTTGATGCAAATGGCCAAGACATCGGCGGTGATAGAGCGTCTGAAAGGGCAAGGTACGCCCTATATCTCGGTATTGACTGATCCTATTTACGGGGGCGTCTCCGCGTCTTTGGCTCTGCTGGGTGATATCAATATCGCAGAGCCCGACGCGCGCGCCGGTTTCGCCGGACCTAACATCATTGAGCAAACCATTCGTCAGAAGCTCCCCAAGGGTTTCCAGCGCAGTGAGTTTTTGCTCGAGCATGGTGCGATCGACATGATTGTGCATCGCAATGACATGCGCGAAACCCTCGCCCGTGTGTTGGCTAAGCTCACCAGTCTCTCACCGCCCGGACAACCTGCAGCCGTGTTGGAAGGTGAGGTGATTGAAGCCGACGGGGGGGCTGCCTAGCCTTAGGATGGCACCACTGTCGCTGAGCGCGTGGCTGGAACGTCTCGAATCACAGCACCCGGTAGAAATCGAGCTAGGGCTGGATCGGGTCTCTGCTGTCGCCGATAAGCTGGGGTTACGCTTATCACCGCCGACAACGCTGACTGTCGCTGGCACTAACGGCAAGGGCAGTGTTGTCACTGTCCTGTCTGCCGCATTGGTGCACTCTGGCAAGCGCGTAGGTCGCTACACCTCGCCCCACCTTAATCGCTTTAGTGAGCGGATTTGCATCGACGACGTCGAGGTCCGGGATGCTGAGCTCGTCGCCGCGTTTGAGGCGATCGAATATGCTAGTTCAACCATCAGCTTGACTTATTTTGAGGTTGCCACACTGGCGGCTCTCTGGATTTTTCGAGAGCGGGAGGTCGAGGTTCAAGTGCTGGAAGTCGGGCTTGGTGGGCGCCTCGATGCGGTGAACATTATCGATGCTGATCTGAGTGTCGTCACTAGTATTGGGCTCGATCACACTGATTGGCTGGGGGATACCCGGGAGCTCATTGCGATCGAAAAGGCAGGTGTTGCAAGGCCGGGGCAGCCCTGTATTGTCGCTGACCCTGATCCGCCTGACTCTCTGCTCTCGACGCTCGGCGCTATGGGTGCAAAGATTTTTCTGTTGAACCGTGAATGGCGTGTCGTCAGCGGTGAGGTGCAAACCGAATCCGATCAACGCTATCAGCTCTCTGGCAACACCGGTTTGCTTCCTGTGAATTTGGGTGCGGCGATTCAGGCCCTGGAGCTCAGTGGTCTAGTGACGGTAGACCAGTCGCTGGTCGACCACTTGGCGTCAGTGAGCCTCACCGGAAGGCTGAGTAGAATGCAAACGGAGAACTATGAATTGGTGCTGGATGTGGCACACAACATTGAATCGGTATCCCAGTTGGCCCAATTTCTCAGAGAGAATCCCGTCGTCGGCAAGACCGTTGCGGTGTTCGGTGTCATGGGGGATAAGCCTATTCGTGATATGCTTTCTCGGTGCGAAACGGCGTTTGATGAGTGGAATCTTATTGATCTTTGCCATGTGCCCAGAGCTATGTCCACCGAACGCTTAGCGGAGTTTTTCGAGCCAATGGGCGCGGTAACCAATCAAGGTCCCTTCCCAGATTTGTGGCAGTCATTGATGACGCGAGTCTCAGCCGGTGACCGGATAGTAGTGTTTGGGTCGTTTTTCTCGGTGGGTGAAGCATCGGCGTATCTTACGGCGCATCGGCAGGACTGGGAGCAGAACTAAGTGGATCCGTTACTGAGGCAACGGCTTGTCGGAACGCTGGTATTGATGGCGCTAGGGGTCGTCTTCTGGCCATTGATCTTTGTGACGCCAGAGACCCGAGAACCCATTGTCCTGCAGCCGATGTCGCAGCCACCTGCCGTTGATCAGACGCCGATCCCGGAACCTGAAAGTTACGAGTCCAATGTAGCCCCGCAGCTACCGGAGCCGCCTAGAAACCCATCGCCGGTTCAAGAGGCTGCCGATATTCAGACTCAGACCGACGGTAAGGCCGACTCTCTTGCTGCTTTGCCAGACAGCGACGCGGTCGCCGCGCCGCAACCTAGAGTAGCGCCTCCGTCTGAAGATCCACTCGTGGATGACCAGGGGCTGGCGATCTTTTATGTTTTGCAAGTCGCGACGGTAGGGAGCCCGTCCCGCGCCGATGAACTTGTCGAGGGTTTACAGGCCCGGGGCTACAAAGCCTTCTCGAATCGCTATGTCAGGGTGGATGACGAGCTGTTTCGCGTGCAGATTGGGCCGAATGCTGAGCGAGCGCCACTGATGCGCATCAAGCCCGAGATCGATGCGGTGCTCAGTGTTGACTCCCAGATTCTGAGGTACCAACAGTAACGTGGCGGACCTATTGGATCAGCTCGGCTCAGCGATCGCTAGTTTTAACCTGTTTGACTGGTTCATTTTGTTGGTCTGGGTGGTCTCCTCGGGCTATGGCATTGCAAGGGGTTTTGCGCGGGAGGCACTCTCGATTATCGGCTGGGTTAGCGCTTTTCTGCTAGCCAATGTGCTGGCCGACTCGGTCTCTGATTTGGCAAGTAATTTGATCGACGAGCCGACAACCCGGTATCTGCTCGGATGGGTGCTGACCTTTATTGCTGTGCTGCTGATGTTTGGTGTCATCGCCTCTTTTTTATCCAAGCAGATGCGACAGCCAGGCTTTAATATTGGTAATCGGTTGCTGGGTGGTATTTTTGGTCTGCTTCGGGGCGTGATCATCGTCGCGGCAATCAGTATCCTCCTGCGCGCGGCGCTGCCCGATTCCGACGAGGACCTACTGGACGCGGCAGTGCTGATGAAGCCTGTGGAGTGGGTCGCCGAATGGATCGGCGAGAACTTTAACTGGGTCTTGGCATCGGAGCCAACTGAGGCGGTAAAAGAAACCATCGATTCGAGTGAGATGCTCTAGGGCCGGAGAGGCAATATGTGTGGACTGGTAGGGTTGGTCGCAGAACGAGATGTCGCCGCTGACATCTACGACGCACTAACTATGCTTCAGCACCGGGGTCAAGACGCCGCTGGGATCATGACCTGTTCAGCGGGCAAACTCATGCAGCGCAAGGGTGAAGGGCTGGTGCGCGATGTTTTTCGTGCCAGTCACATGTCCCAACTACTGGGTCGTTTTGGTATCGGACACGTTCGCTATCCCACACAGGGTAGCTCCGGCACTGCGCTGGCCCAGCCGTTCTACGTGAACTCGCCTTACGGCATAGCGCTGGCGCATAACGGCAATCTCACTAATTCAGCCCTTTTGTCTGACGAGCTGTTCCAGTCCGATCTTCGCCACCTCAACACGGATTCGGATTCCGAAGTGTTGCTCAATGTATTTGCCCACGAACTTCATCGTCTGGGCAAGCTCCAGCCGACCGCCAGCGACATTTTTGATGCCATCAAAGTGGTCCACAAGCGCTGCGAGGGAGGTTATGCCGCAGTGGCGCTGATTTCCGGCTTTGGCTTGGTGGCCTTCCGTGACCCCCATGGTATAAGGCCCCTGGTGGTCGGGCAGCGTGAGGGTAAGGGAGGGGGTACCGAGTACATGGTCGCCTCGGAGAGCGTGGCGCTAGATGTATTAGGTTTTGAGCTGCTGGGTGATGTGCTGCCAGGGGAAGCCATTTGTGTCACGCAGACGGGTGAGCTTCATCGTGAGCAATGTGCCGATTCACCAAAGCTGACGCCCTGCATTTTCGAGCACGTCTACTTCGCGCGGCCGGATTCTCTCATAGATAGCATCTCGGTCTACAAGACGCGCATGCGTCAGGGCGCGGCGCTGGCGAAAAAAATTCTACGGGAGCGACCCGAGAACGACATCGATGTTGTCATCCCCATTCCCGATACCAGTCGAGTCGCCGGGCAGTCGTTGGCCTACGAATTAGGCGTCAAATTCCGCGAGGGCTTTATGAAAAACCGCTACATCGGGCGCACCTTCATCATGCCGGGGCAGAGTGAGCGGAAAAAGTCCGTCAGACAGAAGCTGAACCCTGTGCCGCTGGAGTTTCAGGATAAAACTGTCTTGCTCGTCGATGACTCCATTGTGAGGGGCACGACCTGCGGCCAGATTATTCAAATGGCGCGCGAAGCGGGGGCGAGGCAGGTTTACTTCGCGTCTGCGGCGCCACCGGTGCGATTCCCTAACGTCTATGGCATCGATATGCCCGCCGCTAACGAACTAATTGCTCATGGTAGAAGCGTTGAGGAAGTGCGCGAGGAAATCGGTGCCGATTGGCTGGTCTATCAGGATCTTGAAGATCTCATCAAATGCTCGAGGGAGGGTAACCCCGAAGTTGACGGTTTCGAGTCGTCCGTATTTGACGGTGAGTACCTCGCGGGGAACATCGATGATCAGTACTTGCAGTCGATTGAGGCTGCGCGCGCCGACGGCGCCAAAGGGCGGGGTCCTTTCCTTGGGACCAGTGATGGGGCGGTTGTCGGCCTGCACAACGACAACTGAATCACGACGACAGAGACTGGTAAGTGGCTTGACGATGCAGGGCCTCGCACCCGTGCTATTCGATCCGGTATCAGGCGGACCCCAGAAGGTGAGGATGCTGAGCCGATCTTTACCTCTTCCAGTTTCCTCTTTGATTCCTCCGAGGATGCTGCCGCGACTTTTTCTGGCGAAGTCGACGGTAACGTCTATTCCCGCTTCACCAATCTGACCGTCAGAGCTTTTGAGGAGCGACTGGGGGCACTAGAGCAGGGTTAGTCGGCTGTAGCCACGGCATCGGGAATGTTGGCTATCTTGGCGCTGTGCCTGACCTACCTCAAGGCTGCAGATCATGTGCTGTGCTCACGCGATGTCTTTGGCGCCACGGTGGGACTGTCTCAGAATACGCTGCAGAAATTTAGTGTTGAAGTGAGCTTTATACCTTTTATTGATGCCGATAAGTGGCGCGAGGCGGCCAAACCTAATACCAGAATGCTCTTCATCGAGAACCGTCCAATTCCCATAATGCCTTGGCAGATACTGCTGCGTTGGCCCAGATCGGTCATGACATCGGCGCCATACTGGCCGTCGACAACTGCTTCTGCGCGCCTTAGCTGCAAACGTCCTTGCTGCTGGGTGCTGATATCGTGACCCACTATGCGACCAAATATCTGGATGGGCAGGGCAGGGTGTTGGTTGGCGCTCTGGTGCGGTCAGAGGAATTGATTGCACCGGTCGTGGCGTTTGACCGCTCCTGTGCGCCGACAATGAGCGCGTTTAATGCCTGGGTGATAGAAGGGGCTGGAAACACTGGACCTGAGAATGCGTGCGCAGTCAGAGAACGCGCAGCGGCCGGCTGAATGGTTGGCTAAGCAGTCCTCGGTGGAAGCCACGCACTAATGTGAGTTGCCAGATCATCCCGGTCATACGTTAGCGATGCGTAAGCAGCAAGGTTTCGGCGGGGTGGTAGCGTTTGAGGTGACTGGTGGCCGCGAGGTAGCTTGGCAGTTCATCAATGGGTCCGAGCCGATGTCGCTCACTGCGAATCTGGGCGACGCCAAGACCACCATCGTGCATCCCGCGTCGACGACCCATGGGCGTCTGACAGCCGGGCAATGTGAAGCAGCGGGCATATCTGAGGGTTTGGTGCGGATTGCTGTCGGGCTTGAGGATCTCGAGGACCTGCAGTCAGACTGTTTGCGCGGCCTTGCTGCGCTTGGTCGCTGAGTCGCTTCGGGCATCCTGCCGAGGCCGTTTTGTCCGGCAGTCACACTAGCCTTGCACGCCTGGCCAGACTGCCGGAGGTGATCAGGCGACCTCATCAATAATGGTTGCCGCAATGCGCTCGCCGTCCTCGGCCAGCTTCTGAAAGGCCACAACCTGATCGAAGTTTATGTAGCGGTAGATCTTTTCTGCCATGGAGTCAATCTTGCCGGCGTACTCCGAATACTCCGCAGGGGTCGGCAATTTTCCAAGTAGCGCACCGACCGCTGCGAGTTCAGCGGAGGTGAGGTACACATTGGCTCCTTCGCCAAGGCGATTAGGGAAGTTGCGGGTAGACGTCGACAACACTGTCGATTTCGGTGCGACTCTGGCCTGATTGCCCATGCACAGCGAACAACCCGGCATCTCGGTCCGCGCGCCTGCTCGCCCGAAGATCGCGTAATAGCCTTCCTCCATGAGTTGGTGCTCATCCATGCGTGTGGGCGGGCAAATCCACATCCGCGTGCTGACTGGTGCGCCATGCTCCTCCAGCAGCTCGCCGGCCGCCCGGAAGTGGCCAATATTGGTCATGCAGCTGCCGATAAACACCTCGTCGACCTGATCCCCCTGTACTTCTGAGAGCAGACGTGCGTCATCGGGATCGTTGGGGGCGCAGACGATTGGCTGATCGATTTCCGTAAGATCGATTTCAATGACCGCTGCGTACTCCGCGTCTGCATCAGCCTGCAGTAGTTCGGGGTTTGCAAGCCAGGCCTCCATATTTCTGGCGCGTCGTTCGAGAGTGCGTGCGTCGCCGTAGCCCTCGGCGATCATTGAGCGCAGCAGCACAATATTGGAGCGTAGGTACTCAGCAATGGTGTCTTCTCCAAGCTTGATGGTGCAACCTGCGGCAGATCGCTCCGCTGACGCATCGGACAGCTCAAACGCCTGTTCAACGGTCAGCGCCTCTAAACCCTCGATCTCAAGAATCCGTCCTGAGAATATGTTTTTCTTGCCTTTTTTCTCGACAGTCAGCAGCCCCTGCTGGATCGCATAGTAGGGAATGGCGTGGACCAGATCCCTAAGGGTCACGCCCAGCTGCATCTCACCCTTGAAGCGCACCAGCACAGATTCGGGCATATCCAGTGGCATTACTCCGGTTGCGGCGGCAAATGCCACCAAACCGGAGCCCGCGGGAAATGAAATACCCATTGGGAAGCGGGTATGGGAATCACCCCCTGTGCCAACGGTGTCGGGTAGCAGCATCCGGTTGAGCCAGCTATGAATGATGCCATCTCCAGGGCGAAGCGAGACGCCACCGCGAGTCATAATGAAATCAGGCAGTGTGTGCTGCGTGTCGATATCGACGGGCTTTGGATAGGCCGCAGTATGGCAAAAGGATTGCATGGTCAGGTCGGCCGAAAAGCCCAGGCATGCCAGATCCTGCAGTTCATCGCGTGTCATGGGCCCTGTAGTGTCCTGGGAGCCGACTGTCGTCATGCGCGGCTCGCAGTAGGTGCCGGGCCGAATCCCCTCAACGCCGCAGGCGCGCCCCACCATTTTTTGCGCCAGCGTAAAGCCTTTTTCGGAGTGCTCGGGTTGCTCGGGGATTCGGAATAGATCGGTCTCGCCTAGGCCAAGCGCTTCTCGCGCCTTGCCAGTGAGACCGCGTCCGATGATGAGATTGATGCGCCCGCCTGCACGAACCTCATCCAGCAATACATTGGAGCGCAGGGCGAATTCTGAGAGTAAGTCGCCGCTCTCCGACAGGA
Source organism: Halieaceae bacterium (assembly GCA_902518075.1). The sequence continues at coordinate 12,737 of CABYEX010000012.1, forward strand.
TCTTGCCATCGTAGGGCCGGATCTCGATGACATCACCCATGCCCAGCGCGTCTACCGGAGCCTCGAATACCAGCGCGCCGGCGTCCTCCATCGTATTGTAGAATATGGGCGCGACCTTGCCACCAATACAGACTCCTCCGGCCCTTTTATTCGGGATGCCGGGCGTATCTTCACCGAAGTACCACAACACAGAGTTGGTGGCAGATTTCCGCGATGATCCGGTCCCCACCACGTCGCCGACGAACACTACCGGCAGCCCCGATTCTTTGATCACCTCAATTTGCTTGAGTGGGCCCGTGACGCCCGGCTCATCGGGTTCAATGCCGTCCCGTGCCATCTTGAACATGGCCAACGCGTGTAGCGGGATATCAGGGCGCGACCAGGCATCGGGGGCGGGTGAGAGGTCATCCGTATTGGTCTCTCCGGTGACTTTGAACACCACCATTTTGATCGATTCAGGGACTTCAGGGCGGTCGGTGAACCACTCTCCGGCCGCCCAACTGTCCAGCACGGCCTGGGCGTTGCCGGACCCGCCTTTTGCCAGCTCCACCACGTCATAGAAGGCGTCAAACACTAGCAGTGTCTGTTTCAGCTCTCTTGCTACATGGGCGCCGAGCGCCTCGTCATCGAGTAATCCGACCAGCGTGGCAATGTTGTAGCCGCCATGCATGTCACCGAGTAGTTGAATCGCTTGTTCGCGGTTAATCAGATCGCAGTGGGCCTCTCCCTTTGCCAGCGCAGACAGGAAGCCGGCTTTGACATACGCGGCCTCATCAACCCCGGGGGGGACACGCTCAGTCAGCAGCTCAACGAGAAAGGCCTCCTCACCCGCCGGTGGGCTCTTTAGCAGTTCCACCAAGTCGGCAACCTGCTCAGGTGACAGCGGGGCAGGGGGAATGTTCTGGGCGGTGCGGTCAGCGACGTGTTGGCGATAGGTTTCCAGCATTTATAGCTTCCTTTTACGTGCAGGGCGTTCGACGGCGAGATTATAGCTTGGCGACTGTTGCCAACGTTAACGACGGTTTGAATAGCCCGCATTCATTTAGCCGATAGCTGAGACGTTGCCGCGATACAGAAACTGCTACACTGCGCCCGCCTCGGAGGAACCGTGTCTGACCTCAATCCCATTCGAACCCCCTGCATCGGCGTCTGCTCCACTGGTATCGGTGATGCGGTTTGTCGCGGCTGCAAGCGCTTCGCGCACGAGGTGATTGACTGGAATGGCTATTCGCAGGCACAAAAACAGGCGATTGATGCACGCCTGGATCGCTTTTTGGCCCTGTGTGTGGCCAATAAACTGCGGATCGTCGACCAGAAGCTACTGGATTGGCAGCTCTCGGTGCAAAAAATTCGCCATCAGCCGCATCATGATCCCTACTGTCATCTCTTTGCGCTGTTGAAGGCAGGGGCGACTCAGATTTCGCAGCCCGAGCAGTATGGTTTTGAGGTGCTGCCCAGTTGCAGGGATATGACCCTGGTCGCGCTGCGCGATCAGATCGATGAGGAATTCTGGATCCTGTCCTCCGCGCACTATGATCGCTATATTGCCACCGGCGACTTGTTCGCGGACGAGCCGGCTCAAGAAGCGCTCCGATGAGTTCGGTTGAGGCCCTTGTGGCTGGTATTCAGGCGTTTTTGCCCTGCGCCACGCCCGACGCCTGGGTGACGGCGGCATTGCAGCGCGATCAGGAGCCGACGCTACTCATTGACCATGCCAACTGTGAGAAAAAAGCGGCGGCGACAGCGCTTGCGCTTATGCATCGCTACACCGATAACTCGGTGCTGCTGAACAAAATGTCCAGGCTTGCCCGGGAGGAGCTCCGCCACTTCGAGCAGGTGATCAAGATCATGGCGGCGCGCGATATTACCTACGAGCCGCTCAGTGCCTCTCGCTACGCTCAAGAGCTTCATAAGGGGGGGCGACGACAAGAGCCCGGAAGACTCATTGATACGCTCATCGTGGGGGCGCTGATTGAAGCTCGCTCCTGTGAGCGTTTTGCCAGGCTGGCTCCCGAACTCGATAAAGAGCTGGGAGACTTTTATTTTTCACTGCTGAAAAGTGAGGCTCGGCACTACAGCGACTATGTACGCTTGGCAGAATCCTTGGCAGGCGAGGGGAATTTGGCTGACCGGCTAGAGTACTTCCGCGGTCTGGAAGCGGGGCTGGTACAAAGCGAAGACACTGAGTTTCGGTTTCATAGCGGCCCAGTCACGCTACAGCATTAACCGATAGAAAAGCGCTCCAGGCTGAGTTCACTATCTCGCTCGCGGAGCAACCAACCTGCCTGAGCGGTCCAATCCCCCAGAACAATACGTTCCCCGGTGTCGCACTGATGTCGGTCCGGTCGGTGAGTGTGACCGTGCACCATCACGGATACGTTGGCGTCGCGCATGGCAGCGCTCACGGCATCCTGATTTACATCCATGATGTCCTCGGGTTTGTTGCTCGCCACATCAATGCTCATTGATCTCAATTGGCGGGCCAGCTCCCGACGCTCATCAAGTGATTTCGTCATCATTTCAGCCTGCCAGTCGGGTGAGTGAACAAGCTCCCTAAACTGTTGGTAGTCCTCATCGTCCGTGCACAGGGTGTCGCCGTGGAGCACCAGCGTGGGCTGCCCTGAGACGTCCAAGATGGTTTGATCTGGCAGCAGGGTGCCGCCGATATCGCTGGCGAACTGCTCACCCAGCATGAAGTCGCGGTTACCGCGCGTGAAGAGGATCTCGATGCCTGACTCCGCGAGTGCGCGGAGCGTTAATCTGACGCGGTCAGCCAAGGGTGAGTCGTCGTCGTCGCCAACCCATGCCTCAAAAACATCGCCCAGCATGACGAGGGAGTCGAAGGGGGTTTCCTGTTTCAACAGCCCAGTAAAAGCCGCCTCGATTTCGGGGGTGTCGTCGCTAAGGTGTAAATCGCTGACAAAGAGTCGGTGCACCGAGAGAGCCTTAGTCGCCGATGATGGTGACGCTCTCGATGATGATGGGCTCGACGGGGACATCCTGATGCCCGGCCTGGCTACCGGTTTGTACGCATCGGATTTTATCGAGCACACCCTCGCCCTCGGTCACTTTTCCGAACACGGCATACCCCCAACCCTGCATGTTTTCACCGGTATGGTTCAGAAAATCGTTGTCTTGAACGTTGATGAAAAACTGCGCAGTGGCGGAATGGGGGTCCTGCGTACGTGCCATGGCGATCGTACCGTGGGCGTTCTTGAGACCATTGTTGGCCTCATTTTCAATCGGAGCCTGCGTTGCTTTCTGCTCCATGTCAGCCGTGAAACCACCACCCTGCACCATGAAGTTGTTGATGACCCGATGAAAAATCGTACCGTCGTAGAAGCCGCTCGAGACGTAGGACAGGAAGTTTTCCACTGTTTTGGGGGCATTGTCTGCGTCGAGCTCCAGGGTCATGGGTCCGACAGTGGTGGTCATCAGGATATTCGCAGCTGGCATGGGTACCTCAGGGGTCTACGTCGGGTGGCGGCATCGTACCTGAGATGGGGAGTGGTTGCGATGCCGAATTTTTGCGGTAAGTGGGAATGCTCCTATGCCAAGCCCTCCGCCCAGTTGATATAGTACGCGGCTCATTTTCGGGGCTCATGGCCCAGGGTACGGGATGTCCACGGAGCCTCGCAGTAACTTCTTGCGCACACAGATTCAGGCTGATCTGGAGGCGGCGCGTGTCCACGGTTTGGTCACGCGGTTCCCACCGGAGCCCAATGGTTTTCTTCACATTGGCCACGCGAAATCGATCACGGTGAATTTTGGCCTCGCGGAGCAGTTTGGCGGGCAGTGCCATCTTCGTTTCGACGACACCAACCCCGAGAAAGAAAGCCAGGAGTTTATCGACTCGATTCAGGAGGATGTCCGCTGGCTGGGCTATCAGTGGGCGGGAGAAGTGCGCTACGCCTCAAGCTATTTCGAACAGCTTTACCAGTGGGCTTTGTATCTCGTTGATGAGGGGCTTGCATACGTGTGCGATTTGTCAGCTGAGGATGCCCGCGAGTATCGGGGTACCTTGACGGAGCCGGGGCGTGATAGCCCTTTCCGTGACCGGAGTGTAGATGAGAACCGCGATCTATTTGAGCGCATGCGCCGAGGTGAATTCGCCGACGGTGAGCGGGTGTTGCGCGCAAAGATCGACATGGCTTCCAGCAATATGAATCTGCGTGACCCTATCTTGTATCGCATCCGACACGCGACTCATCATCAGACGGGGTCAGAGTGGCCAATCTACCCCACATACGACTTTGCCCACGGGCAGGAAGACGCGATCGAGGGAATTACCCACTCTATTTGCACGCTGGAATTTGAGGACCACCGCCCGCTATACGATTGGTTTATAGCGAATTTGCCTGTGCCCCATCAGCCGCGACAAATTGAGTTCGCGCGGTTGAATACGAGTTACACCATCACCAGCAAGCGTAAGCTCAAGCAGTTGGTTGACGAGCAGGTCGTCGCCGGATGGGACGACCCCCGCATGCCGACCATCGCAGGGTTGCGCCGCAGAGGGTATCCCGCCGCCGCGATCCGGCATTTCTGTGAGGAGGTAGGCACCTCCCGCTCTGATGGCACAGTCGATGTGGCGATGCTCGAGAGTGCCGTCAGGGATCATCTTAACCAGCACGCGCCCCGGGCGATGTGTGTCATGCGGCCACTTCGGTTGACCCTGACCAACCTCGCTGAGCCGCTTGTGCTGATGGTGCCTAATCACCCGGCTGATCCAGCATTTGGCAGCAGGGAATTGGTGATGGGCAGTGAACTCTTCATCGATCAAGCCGACTTCCGCGAAGAGGCAAACAAGCAGTTCAAGCGCTTGGTATTGGGTAAGCGGGTCAGGCTGCGTGGCGGACTGGTGATTGAAGGGGAGCGCTGCCAGAAAGATGCGGACGGCAATGTCATCCATGTACTGGCCCAGTGTGTGACCTCTGTTCCCGGCAGCGATCCCGAGGACGGCATAAAGCCCAAAGGCGTGATCCAGTGGGTCTCCGCTGAGCATGGGTTGCCCGCAACGATCAGGCGTTACGACCGCCTATTTGCGGTGCCCGAACCAAGTCGCGAAGACGACACACTGGCTGCACTCAATCCCCAGAGTCTCGAGGTGTTTACCGGGGCGATGGTGGAGCCCGGGTTGCGCGAGGCTGAGCCCGAGCAGGTGTTTCAGTTTGAGCGCGAGGGATACTTCGTGGCAGATCGTTACGATCACACCCCAGAAAATCCTGTTTTTAATCTGACTATTGGCCTCCGCGACACGTGGTCGGCATCCAATGCCTGAATTACGCCTCCACAACACCTTCACCGGAGCCAAAGAGGTGTTTACGCCTCGGGACCGCGAGCGTGTGACCATGTATGTGTGTGGACCTACGGTCTACAACTACGTGCACATTGGGAACGCGCGTCCGGTGGTGGTGTTCGATTGTCTTTACCGCCTGTTAAGCGCGCTGTATCCGCAGGTGGTGTACGCGCGCAACATCACCGATATCGACGACAAGATTATTGACGCAGCATCACAGCGCGCCACGGATATTACTGCAGTCAGCAAGGAATTCACGCAGAAGTATCGAGAGGACATGGCGGCACTCAATGCGCTCGCGCCTACGATTGAGCCGATGGCGACAGAGCACATCGAGGACATGATTGTGTTGACGGAGCGACTGATCGCCGATGGACACGCCTATGAGGCCGACGGCCACGTTTTGTTCGCGGTCGAGTCCATGCCCACCTATGGTGAGCTCAGTGGGCGAAAGCTTGAGGACATGATGGCAGGCGCGCGGGTCGAGGTTGCTGATTACAAGCGACATCCTGGCGATTTTGTGCTCTGGAAGCCTTGTACTGATCAAGAGCCAGGGTGGGACGGCCCCTGGGGCTACGGACGACCGGGTTGGCACCTCGAATGCTCGGCGATGATTCGAGCGCACTTGGGGGAGTCTATCGATATTCATGGCGGCGGGCGCGATCTCATTTTTCCTCACCACGAGAACGAACGAGCCCAAAGTTGCTGTGCCTATGGCGGCGATTTTGTGCGCTATTGGATCCACAACGCCTTTATCGATATGGATGGCGAGAAGATGTCCAAGTCACTGGGCAATGTTCGTACAGTGAGAGAGCTCCTTGCGCGTTTTCCCGGCGAGGTGCTGCGTTTCGCGCTGCTCTCAGCCCACTATCGCTCGGCGCTCAACTTCTCTACTGATCTGTTGACCAGTGCTCGAGGCACCCTGGACACGTTTTACGGTGCGCTTCGCCGGCACGCAGAGGTTGAACCTGCGGGGCTAAACGTGACAGCCAGCCGTGTGTTGCTCGCTTTACTCGACGACATGAATACCCCCGAGGCTATAGCTGCGCTGCATGCAGCGGCGAGTACCCTGAATAAGTCCGCTGACCCTCAAGAGATCGCGATGGCCAAGGCGGAGCTCACGGTTGGCGGGCGATTGCTTGGGATACTGGATGCCGACCCTGGGGCATGGTTTACCGACGCAGTGGGTGAGGACGTGCTTGCCGCTGAAAAGATCGATGCGCTAATCGAGGAGCGCAGCGCCGCTAAAGCAAGTCGCGACTTCCAACGCGCGGATCAGATTCGAGATGACCTCGAGGCTCAGGGCGTGGTGTTAGAGGACGGTCCCGACGGCACCCAGTGGCGCCGTCACAGCTAACCTTTAGCCCAGCGCTTTCTCGCCTGATTCCACGGTCTGTTGAATCAGCGTATTGATGGTCATCGGACCCACGCCACCAGGTACCGGCGTGATCGCGCTGGCCCGCTCGGCAAGAGGACCCAGCTCAATATCCCCAACGCCACCGGGGTGATACCCCGCGTCTACCACGACGGCGCCGTCTTTGATCCAGTCTGCGCGGATGAACTCTGGGCGGCCCACTGCGCCCACTACCAGGTCGGCCTGACGCACATGGCTCTCGAGATCACGTGTTCGGGAATGGCAGATGGTGACCGTGGCGTTTGCCTCAAGCATCATCATGGCCATGGGCTTGCCCAAAATGGGGCTTCTACCGATCACCACGGCGTGCAGGCCTTCCAAGTTGATATCGTAGTGTGCCAGCAGGCGCATGATGCCTTGAGGCGTCGCACATCCGTAGGCCGGCTCGCCCATGGCCATGCGACCAAAGCCCAGACAGGTTACACCGTCGACATCTTTCTTGAGGGCAATCATGTCAAAACAGGCGCGTTCGTCGATCTGCGAAGGCACCGGGTGCTGCAGCAGGATGCCGTGTACGTCCGGGTTCTGGTTAAGCTGCTCAATTTCTCGGAGGAGATCGTTGGTGCGGGTAGAGGCAGGCAGTTCGATCGCCATGGACCCCATGCCGACGCGGCGGCAAGCGTTACCCTTCATCTTCACATAGGTTGCCGATGCGGGATCGTCACCCACCAATATGGTGGCCAAAACCGGCGTTCGCCCGTCCGATTTTTTCTTGAGTGTTCCGACCCGCTTACTGAGTTGCTCTTCTGTGAGTTGGGCAACGTGTTTGCCATCCAAAATGACTGCCGTCATGTGTAATTCCCCAATAAAATCGGGCGCGATTCTGGCAAAGATCTGTCTATGTGGGAAGGCGTTTTGTTGCGCATTGCCGACAATTCGCAATGCCGGTAAACTGCGCGCCGCGCGGGGGCCTGAGCCCCCGTTTTCGGGGTGTAGCGCAGTCTGGTAGCGCGCCTGCTTTGGGAGCAGGATGTCGGGGGTTCGAATCCCTCCACCCCGACCAACTCCTTCCGGTGATGCCACAAGGAAGGGGTTAACCTTCGGGGCAGTGCGGCAGACTCTTTGCTTGCGCTTCTTGATGGTGGCTGTAGCTCATCAGGTAGAGCACCGGATTGTGGCTCCGGAGGTAGCGGGTTCGAGACCCGTCAGCCACCCCATTTCACTTCTGACACCTACTCAGACTGAGACCACAAAGGCGCAGGCCCTTTCGCGGGAACTGTCCGGTTTCGACCTTGAATCGGTACTTTTTACACCAAATACATAGAGAAAGCTCGTTGAACCCCAAAACGTTAGGCCGTCCATTAATTACCGGGTAGATAACGTGACAGTAGCGCGGTGACAAATTTCGGGTTTGCCCACTGATGTCCCGCTTGAGCAAAGGTCTCTAGACAGTCTTCATCCGGAAAAGAGTAATAGCATCCTTTGGTATTGGGCGCCTGGGCGGCGGGATCTTGGCCCGCCTCAAGCACGCCGACGGCCTCCAGAATTGCGGGGCAGCCCGCCGTATACAGTCCGATGGTATTGGCCAAATAACATTGTTGCGGGGCTCTATCTTGGCTTTGGATGCCGATGATCCTGCCTGTGTCTATCGTGGCGTCATCGATCCAATGCAAGGTGCTGCAGAGCCTCTCGTCACCGGCCAGCATGGCTCTGAAGGTTGCCATCACGCCGCGGTACTCGGGGAGTCTGCCCGAGTGCAGGTTAAGCACACCTTTGGCGGGTATAGATAGCGCCGCGGCTTCCAAAATGCAGCCGTAACGGATTGAGATCACCAGGTCTGGTTCAGTGGCGGCGAGTGTGCCTAATCCCTCGGTGCTATTGGGTTGGTTCAAGCTGGCAATAGGCGCGAGGAGAAACGAGTTCAGGCCCTGAAAGGTGAGGAGTTCGCCGTGTTTCGGCTGCGCATCGATGAGCGGGAAAAGGAGTTCCAGGGGTAGCGTTTGTTCATAAAACGATGCGGTAGCCAAACCGGGCGCTGCAGGCTTGCTTCCGACCCTGTCGGAGCAGAACACGTGTAGTTCGTGACTGCTCGATAGCTGCGGGAGAAGCAGGTTGAGGGCAAAGTTACTGGCGAGATCTCGATTGGTGAGGAGAGTGATGCGCACGGGTATCTCGAGCCTTCATCTGTCGCAATTCTCTGCAGTGTCACTCGGGAGTATAGGAGCCGGTTTTCAAGACTGCCAACCCGGTAAATGGCAGCTGCGCGCTCAATAACGGCGCTTTTCGAGCAGGCCATTCGGGTTCGTAGCGCTGTCATAGCGTTTCGATCTAAACAGCCGACTGTAAATGGGGGATTGGTCTTGGACAGCCCGTGTCAATCTGCCTACTCTGTGACCGCGGCGTGAGGGAAAAAGACACAGTTTGGAGCATCGCTCCCCCTACCAAAACGATCCCCACGCCGCGGCTCTGGTCCTCCTCTTTCTGATCTTCCAATCACTCTATTGCCATGTGCCTGCGAGTTTGTTTGACTGCTTAGCAAATCGGCCTGAGGGTTGGTGCGCAACATATGTATCGAGTCATCACCTGTAACACCAACGGGATCCGTGCTGCGGCACGCAAAGGTTTTTTCGACTGGCTCGCATCGCAGCAAGCTGACGTGGTGTGCATTCAGGAGATTAAGGCCAAGGAAGAGCAGCTGACCGACGACGTTTTCTACCCCAAGGGCTATCACTGCTATTACAACGAGGCGGAGCGCCCGGGTTATGCGGGCACTGCTATCTTTTGCAAGCAAAAGCCGCAGAAGGTCATTACTCGCCTTGATTGGGACATCGTTGATTCAGAGGGTCGCTACATACAGGTAGATTTCCCTGGCCTCAGCGTCGTGTCGTTGTATGTGCCGTCGGGCTCAGCGTCAGAGGTCGCCCAGGCGCGCAAGGACGGGTTTATGGAGCCCTTTTATGAGCACCTCGCGGCGCTAAAGCGCAAGCGAAGGCAGTTTATCGTTTGCGCCGACTGGAATACCTGCCACCAAAATATCGATCTAAAGAACTGGCGCAGCAACCAAATAAATTCGGGGTTCATGCCCCACGAGCGAGCCTGGCTGGACCGGATCTATGACGATCTCAAATGGGTGGACATTTTTCGGGAGATTACTGACGAACCGGATCTGTATACCTGGTGGTCCAATCGCGGCCAGGCTTGGGCCAATAACGTGGGTTGGCGGCTCGACTACATGTTGGTGACGCCAGGGTTATCCGGGACCGGTCGAGGTCAGTCCATTTACCGCGACGAGCGATTCTCGGACCACGCACCGCTCACGATTGACTTCGCCATACCGAAACCCAAGTAAGGGAATGATCTGCTGGGCATCCGGTTTGTTGGTGCTGGTCTGCCATTTGCTGAACCAGTGGATCCGCTGTGTCCGCCTTCAAGTCCAGCGCCCCAGTCCACATCTCGGTGATAACGCAGTATTGTTGTCTGCGATGTCAGGGCTTAGAGTGGCGCCCCGGCAACAGGAGAGTGATTCATGTTAATTCCTCAGGCATATGCTCAAGCAGCAGGCCAGCCGCCTCAAGGTGGGGGTCTTTTCCTGCCATTGATGATGGTGGGTATCTTGCTGTTTATGTACTTCACAACCATCCGGCCTCAGAGAAAGCGTCAAAAAGAACACGCGGCGATGGTGTCAGCGCTCAAGAAAGGCGACGAAGTGGCGTTGTCCTCCGGCATGCTGGGCAAGATCAGCGGGCTGGACGCCAACTATCTTGTGCTGTCCGTCGGCAATAACGTAGAACTGAAATTTCAGAAGATCCACGTTACATCGGTGCTGCCCAAAGGCACGCTGAAGTCTGTTGGCGTTGACTCCGATTAAGTACCCGCCGCGCCTTGATCTGGCGCGGACTCCCACCCCGCTGCAGTTTTTGTCGCGCGCCTCGGAAAAGTGGGGTGCCGGTAAAAGACTATGGATAAAGCGCGATGATCTAACGGGCGCCGCATTGACCGGCAATAAAATTCGTAAATTGGAGTTTATTGCCTCACACGCGCTGGAGCGCGGCTTTCAGACCCTCGTGACCTGTGGTGGCGTGCAGAGTAATCACTGCCGGGCGACGGCACTGGTTGCCGCCCAGTTGGGGCTCGATTGTCATCTGGTGCTTCGCGCCGATGACGAGCCCGAGCAGCACACCGGTAATTTCCTGCTGGATCAGCTGGCAGGGGCCGCCTTCGAGATTTTGCCAGCCAAAGAATGGGCCACGCAGTTAAAGGCCATCTATGCGCGGCTCGAGTCGGAATTTGCTAAAGCAGGGCGCCCTGCGTTGATGATCCCGACCGGGGGCAGCGACAGTCTGGGTGTCTGGGGTTACATCGCGGCGACCGAAGAACTGCGCGGTGACCTCGCTGAGCACGGCATAGAGCGCGCGGCGCTGACGCTGGCGACGGGTTCGGCGGGCACGCAGACCGGGCTGACTGCGGGCGTAGCGATGTTCGATCTGCCACTTGACGTTGTGGCGTATGCAGTCTGCGACGACGCGGATTGGTTTAATCGGCGCGTGGTTCATGATTGGCAAGCATCACAGGTGCGCTGGCCGCAGCTGCCCCAAATAGATTTAGCGCCCCACACGCGCGACCACTCAGTGGGCCCGGGGTATGGCCGGGCTGACGCGCCGGTCTACGAGTTGATCGCCGAGTTGACCCGGCTGGAGGGCGTCGTGCTCGATCCGGTCTACACCGGCAAGGCATTCCACGGGTTGGTGACTGATCTACGTGATGGTTTTTACCAAGACGTCGACGACATTATTTTTGTTCACACGGGGGGCGTGTTCGGCTTGTTCGCCCATGAGCCCCAGTTGATGAGTGTCGCATCTGGCGCGGGCTGATGGCGTCGTAAGGCATGAGTCTCTTTTTTTGAGATGGTCTTTAAAGACGGCGTTGCGTTGGTCAGGTTGCGTGATGCACTGATATGCTCACCGAGCAGAGTGGTTTGAGAGATACGCACGTAATGGAAGCCTTTATTGTCGAAATCAATGCCTGGGCATGGGGGGTGCCCATGCAGGTACTGCTGCTCGGTACCGGGATTTTCCTGACCCTGGGTTTGGGGTTTTTGACGGTGCGGCGGCTCGGCTTTGCGTTCCGACTGCTGCTGGGTGGCTTCAAGGGTCAAGGCGAGGGTGACATACCGCCCTTCAGGGCGCTGATGACGTCTCTCAGTGCGACTATTGGCACGGGCAACATCGCTGGCGTGGCGACAGCGATCACCCTCGGCGGCCCGGGCGCGCTCTTCTGGATGTGGCTGACAGCATTGTTTGGCATGGCGATGAAATATGCCGAGGCCGTGCTGGCGGTCCGTTATCGCGAGCAGGATGACAGGGGCGGCTACAGCGGTGGCCCGATGTATTACATCCGCAACGGGTTGGGTCCGCGTTATGCCCTGCTGGGAGGCGCCTTTGCCTTGTTTGGCAGCATGGCGGGTTTTGGATTGGCGAACACGGTCCAGTCCAACTCCGTCGCCCAGGTACTGGGAGACCAGTTTCAAGTTCCTTGGGCGTTGACTGGTGGCGTTTTGATGGTTGTTGTCGGCGCGGTCATTCTGGGCGGGATCCAGCGTATCGCTGCTACTGCCAGCGCCATCGTGCCGGCAATGGCGATTGCTTATGTGCTCATGAGCTTGATCGTGATTGGCCTGCACATCGAGGAGGTGCCCGGTGCGCTGGCAACCATCATTGATAGTGCATTCAATGGCGCGTCTGCAGCCGGTGGCTTCGCCGGCGCAACGGTCTGGGCGGCGATCCGCTTCGGTGTGGCCCGCGGGATATTTTCCAATGAGGCGGGACTGGGCAGCGCGCCGATTGCCCACGCCGCCGCCAAAACCAACGAGCCGGTAGAACAGGGGCTGGTGGCCATGCTCGGCACCTTTATCGACACGCTCGTGGTCTGCACGATGACCGGGTTAGTGATTATGCTGACCGGCGTGCTTGAGTCGGGTGTATCCGGTGCAAGCCTGACCGCTTCAGCGTTTGGCTCGGCTTTGCCGGGTGGCGAGCTCGTGGTGACCCTCGGGGTGGTGCTGTTTGCCACGACTACCATGATCGGCTGGTCTTTTTATGGCGAGCGGTGCGTCGTCTATCTTTTCGGCACCAAAGGTATCCTGCCATTCCGCATTCTCTGGGTATTGGCGATACCCGTCGGAGCCGGCACGGACTTGGGCCTCATCTGGTTGGTTGCCGATACGCTCAATGCCTTCATGGCGATTCCAAATCTCATCGCCTTGCTCTTGCTGTCTCCCGTGGTATTCGAATTGTCGCGCAGCTACTTCAGTCGATGCAGTGCGCCTGTAGAGTCAAGCTGACGCTCGTGGCGGAGACGGGCGCGCAAAAGCTGGTGATCGCGATCTCGTCGCGGGCACTGTTTAACCTCGACGACGCGCATCGCATTTTCGAGCAGGAGGGCCTGGATGCCTATTCTGATTATCAGATAGAGAAAGAAGACGACACGCTCGAGCCCGGGCAGGCTTTCCCGATGGTCAAGAAGTTACTGGCCCTCAACAGCCAGCTTCCCGACTCACTGGGCATCGAGGTGATACTGCTCTCTCGCAACAGCGCGGATACCGGCTTGCGGGTTTTTAACTCCATCGAGCATTATGGATTGGAAATCACCCGAGCCGCTTTTTGCGGTGGAGACCCGCCGTGGCGTTATATCGAGGCGTTTGGTTGCCAATTGTTTCTCTCTGCAGAGGGGGGTGACGTGCGTGTCGCGCTCGATCACGGTGTGGCGGCGGCCACGCTGGTGTCCAACGCCACCGCCGCAACCGAGGACGAACAGTTACGATTCGCTTTTGACGGGGACGCCGTGTTGTTCTCCGATGAAGCAGAGCAGATCTATAAACGCGATGGGCTGGACGCCTTTGCCGCTAATGAGGATGCCGCGCGGAAACAGCCGCTGATGGGCGGCCCCTTCAAGAACTTTCTGGCCTCATTACAGCGACTGCAGCAAGCGCTTCCCGCCGAGCACCCGCCCATTCGCACGGCGCTGGTCACGGCGCGTTCCGCACCGGCTCATGAGCGGGTTATCAGAACTCTGCGAGCCTGGGACGTGCGCATCGATGAATCGATATTTTTGGGCGGCCTGACCAAAACAGAATTCCTGAAAGCCTACCGGGCCGACGTATTTTTTGACGACCAGCAGGTGCATTGCGACGATGCGGCCGGCCACGTTCCCACCGGTCATGTACCCCATGGCGTCGCTAACGCCAACTGATTTGCTTATAAGAAATCGAAATTTTATTCCTTCTCGCTAGTCACCCGCCAAAAAGGGGAGTAAGGTCTGGGAGAAATCAGTAGCTCCAGAGGGGCGCTCGGCCGTGAAGCTGCAGCAGTTACGTTACATCTGGGAGGTGGCGCACCACGATCTAAACGTGTCTGCCACCGCTCAGAGTCTGTTTACTTCGCAACCGGGTATCAGCAAGCAAATTCGACTCCTTGAGGATGAGCTTGGCGTCGAGGTGTTCGCCCGAAGCGGTAAGCACCTGACCCATATCACTCCGGCTGGCGAGATGATCCTGGATCTCGCGGGCGAGATTCTCCGCAAGGCAGATTCGATCAAGAAAGTCGCGCAGGAATTCTCCGACGAGACCGCCGGCACGCTGTCGATTGCGACCACTCATACCCAGGCACGGTACGTTTTACCGAGTGTGATTAAAGCGTTCATGGCCCGATATCCCGACGTGTCGCTGGTCATGAAACAGGGTACGCCGCCACAGGTTGCGCAGATGGTCGCAGACGGCGAGGTCGATTTTGTGATAGCCACCGAGGCCCTCAATCAGTTTTCCAGTCTCATCACCTTGCCCTGCTATCGCTGGAATCGCTGCGTGGTCGTGCCGCAGGGGCATCCGCTGACATCCCTTGATCACTGCTCTCTCGAGGCGATCGCTGAGCATCCGATCGTCACTTACACCACTGGCTTCACCGGGCGCTCTAAACTGGATGAGGCCTTCAATGATCGCGGGCTCACCCCGCGGTTTGTTTTTACCGCGGTCGACTCTGATGTGATCAAGACATACGTCCGCCTTGGATTGGGTGTGGGCTTGATCGCAGGCATGGCCTATGACCCACCGCTGGATGCTGATCTCGTCAAGATCGACGCGTCACACCTGTTTGCGAGTTCGGTGACGAGCCTGGGATTCAGGAAGGGCACCTTTCTGCGCGGCTACATGCACGATTTCATTCATGAGCTGGCGCCGCACTTGGGGCGAGAACTGGTGCAAGAAGCGCTGTCTCGCGCCAAGTTGACGGACCGGATCGCGCTCTACGAAGGGATTGAGTTACCCGAGCACTGATTGGCTTCCTCGAGTGCCGCCATAATCGGTCCGACCTTGTCGAGGGTCTCTTGATACTCCGCTTCCCACTGTGAGCTGGCGGTGATGCCGCAGCCGCCCCAGCAGTGCACGATGTTGCCGGTCATTTCTAACGTTCTGATTGCGATGCTGCTTTGCAACCAATTATCGCCACCGAGGATGAATAGAGAGCCGCAGTAAGCGCCCCGGGGTGCGGGTTCCAATTCAGCGATGATTTCCACAGCGCGTTATTTGGGTGCTCCGGTAATCGAGCCGCCAGGTGAGGTGGCGAGTAACATTTGGCCAGCGCTCACGCCCGGAGCCAGCTTCCCTTCTACCGTGCTGACCAGGTGGTGCACGTTGTCGTAGCTATGCAAGCCACAGAGCTCGGTGACGTTCACGCTACCTTTTTGACAGAATTGCCCAAGATCATTGCGCAGCAGGTCGGTGATCATCACGTTTTCTGCGCGATCTTTCTGGGAGTTCAGAAGCGCTTGTGCCAGCGCTGCGTCTTGCTCGGGGTCGACATGCCTGGGCGCCGTGCCTTTGATGGGCTGAGACGTGACCGTGCCGTGATGAATCCTCAGGAAGCGCTCTGGAGAAAGTGAGAGAATCGCATGGTCTTCTGCCGTGCGTAAAAAACCGAAAAGCCGCCGGTCAGAAGCGTTCTGACATACCCGTAGGCCGACCAGGCGTCGCCTTCGAGGGCCGCTTCAAAGCGCTGAGCATAATTCACCTGATAGCAGTCCCCGGCCAGTATGTAATCCTGAATGCGTGCGATGTGCGCCTGATACTGGGGTTTGCTGATGGCGTGACGAAAGTGCTCCACGAGATGAAAGCTCCCCGGGCACAGCGGCTTGCTGGGCTTCAATGAGCGCAGTGACCCGTAGTCGGGTCACTGCCGGGCAGTCGGGGTGGATGAGTAGCTCGGTTGTCTGACTGCTAGGATGAGTGACCAGTAGCCAGTTATAGAGCCCCGCCATGGTTCGTGAATGGGGCTCTTTTTGAGCCCGAAGGCTGGCTGCCGGGGTATCGTAGTCGAGGCTACCGATCGCCACACACCCGGTGAAGCAAGCTGATGTGCCAACGATACTGCTACAGGCACAGGCAGTGTGCAGATCTGCCTCCAGCGCGGTCATCCAGTCGTCCAGGTTTGCCGAATAATCCTGCAACCGATGGGTGACCGTGGGTAGAGCTGTCATCACCTCGAGTTCGCCGCCGTGCCCGCTGGTGCCGCTGTCGAGGTAAACGAAACGTGGTAGGTCGGAGAATCGCTCAGCCCAGTCTACGAGTGTTGGGGTGTAGTCGAGAGGAGTGACTTCGCCGCGGGACGCCATACATAACCCTATAGGTATCAGGGATAAAATTGACAGGTAGATATAAGGATAAGTAATGTCACGCCCTGTGCACAGAGCCCCATGTCGCGGGACCCAAGATTTTGCGCAGTTTGGCGCCATGACCCCCGCTATTCTGAGAGATCACCCATGAGTAATGGTAGCGAAGAGGCCGTCCAGAGCGGGCCGGCCGTGTCACTGGAAAACCCGTTTTCCTCACCAGTGACCGACAACGCCGAATTAGGGCGGTATGAGGCGACACTGCTGCGTGGCACCGAGCTGCGAGAGAGGCCGTTTGTCGCCGCCGGTACGCCCAGCCGGCAGAGACAGCATTTAAAGGGTCGCATGACGGTGTGGGAGCGTATTCGCTACCTCGCGGACGATGAGCCTCACGTGCTCTACCAGAACTGGGGCCCGAATCTGGATGGCGCTTCACTCGTGACAGCGATTATCACGGTCGACGGCCGTGACGTGGCGGTGTACGGCCATGACTTCACGGTTCGCGCTGGCTCCATGGATGCGACCAATGGCAAGAAGCTGGCGCGCCTGTTTGAGCTCGCCGCCAAGCGACATATTCCCCTGGTCGGCCTCAACGATTCTGCCGGCGCTTATATACCGGCGGGGGTCGGTGGCCTCGATGGCTACGCTGACGCTTTCACCGCGCTGCGCAAGATCAGTGGCATCGTGCCCAGCATCATGTGCATGTTTGGCTTTAACGCTGGTGGGGGCAGTTACCTCCCGCGTCAGGGGAGCTTCCTCATCCAGCCCAAAGACACGTTTTTCGGTCTGACCGGTCCCGGGGTCGTCAAGAGCGTACTGGGCGAGGACATCACGCCCGATGAGTTGGGCGGCCCGGCGGTGCACAGTCAAACCGGTGTGACCGATTTTGTCGTAGAGGACGAGGTCGCCGCCCTGAGAAAAGTGCGCGAGTTGCTGAGGTATCTGCCCGATTCGAATCAGTCGTTGGCGCCTTACAGACAGACCTCCGACCCTGTCGCGCGACAGACAGTCGACATCGACATTTTGCTAAAAAAGGCGTTCAACTCGCCAACCGGGTTCAATACACCATTTGATATCAGTATTTTGATCCAGCAGTTGTGTGATCACGGTGATTTCCTGGAAACGCAGGCTGATCGCGCGCGCAACACCATTACCGCCTTTGGCCGCATGGGAGGCAACGTGGTGGGCTTTGTCGCCAATAACTCTGCTGTCGCCTCGGGGCAAATCGACATCGATGCCGCTTATAAAAATGCGCGATTCATCCGCTTCTGTAACCTGTACAACATCCCCGTCATCTTCCTCGAGGACACGACCGGCTTCTTGCCCGGGAGTGAGCAGGAGCATCGCGGCATCGTGCAGGCGGGGCGGGCGATGCTAGACGCGATTGTTGATCTGCGCACGCCGCGCTTTCTGGTGCTGGTGCGCAACGCCTTTGGTGGCGCCTATGCTTCCTACAACAACTACGCGACCGGCGCTGACTTCGTTGTCGCGCTGCCGACCACGAGGGTTGCTGTGATGGGGCCCGCAGGTGTCGAGTATGTCTACAAAGATGAACTGAAAAAGATCCGTGCGGGTCGCGCGGCTCAACTCGAAGCCGAAATTGAGGCGCGTGTCTCGAGCGGGCTGTCAGGGGAGCAGGCCAGTGCAGAGGCCGAAGCGGCGGTCGATGTGGCCATTAAGGCCGAGGAGGCACTGCTCGCGCAACGCTACGAGCGCGAGATCATGAATCCGGAAGAGGCTCTGAGTCTGGGCTCGATTTCCGAGATTGTCATGCCGGCAGACCTGCGCAAAACACTGGCTACTCAGATGGCGTTCTGTCTGAGACATTACACGCCGGGACCGATGCAAACGGTTCAGCGCGAATTCCACTGATCGACGGCCGGGAGTAGACACCTTGGGTACCCAACACTACCTCAATAACCCGTTGATACATGGCGATCGCCGCAGCAAGTTGCGCCGTTCGGAGTGGACGGAAGAGTTCCGCTGCGACCACCTGAAGCCGCTGATTATCTGTCGAGGACCGATCCGTAAAGAAGCCATGGACGTGTTCTCCGAAATGGGAATTGACGGGTACGGCATTCTGCTCTCCGAGAAGGACTCCATTGTGTATCGAGGCGCGCTCGCGCCCGAGCTCCGGGTGCTGACGGATCCTGGCCGCGTGCACCGGGTTCCCGACTACAGCGGCGCCACCAAGGAAGAGCGAGAGCAGCGCATTGCCGACATCATCTCCATTGCTCATACCCACGGTTACAACGCAATTTTTGCAGGGTACGGCTTCATGGCCGAAGACGAGCAGATGGTAGCCTCGATGGAGCGCGCCGGGCTCAATTTCATCGGGCCGTGCTCCCGAACGGTGAGGCAGGCGGGCCTCAAAGATGAAGCCAAGCGCACTGCGCTGAAGGCTGGCGTCTCGGTCACACCAGGTATTGATAATGGCACCACCTTAACGCTGCTGAAAAAGCATCCCGATCAGGCGGCCCTGACCGCGCTCATCACAGAGAACGGCCTTAAGCTAGAAGGTGAGGCGCCCGCAGATGACTTGGAGGCGTTGGCTGAGGCGGTGCTGACCGCGAGTTATCGTAAGGGGATAGATCTCTACACCATCGACGAACTCAGCGAGACGCTGACCGAGGCGGTGCTGAAGATGAGCGAGCAGTACCCGCAAAACCGGGTGCGCCTGAAGGCCATTGGCGGCGGTGGCGGCAAGGGGCAGCGCATCGTGCCGCTGGGTCAGGCCGAGCGCACGCCAGAGCTGGTTCGCGAGATTCTCAATGAAGTAAAGGCCACGGGCGTTGGTGACAATAAGAACGTCCTTGTCGAACTCAATATCGAAACTACCCGGCATCAAGAGATCCAGGTGATCGGGAATGGTGATTGGTGCATCACACTGGGTGGCAGAGACTGCTCTCTGCAGATGCACGAGCAGAAACTGCTCGAGGTGTCGGTGACGCGTGAGTCGCTTCAATCGGCTGAGGCGCGTGCGACACAAGCGGGGGCTGCCGATGAAGCCGCGGTGCTCGCTCAGGACGTCAAGACGCTTGACGCGATGGAGGCCGAGGCGGCACGTTTCGGAGAGGCCGTAGGCCTGGACTCGGTGTCGACCTTTGAGTGTATTGTCGATCGTGATCAGCACTTTTTCATGGAGATGAATACCCGAATTCAGGTAGAGCATCGCGTTTCCGAGCTCTGCTATGCCATGCGTTTTGCCAATCCCGATGATGCGGACGATACCTTTGTCGTGGAGTCCCTGGTCGAGGCCATGGTGTTGTTGGCCACACATGGCGAGAAGTTGCCCAAGCCCGAGCGCATCCCGCGGTTGCCGGACTCTCTCGAGGCGCGGCTGAATGCCACCAATGACGCACTGCAACCCAGCGCTGGCGGCATTGTTGAATTCTGGTCTGATCCTATCGAGGGCGAGATCCGTGACGATCAGGGTATCAGTTTGCATAACCCCGATACCGACGTGTTCATGGAGTACACGCTGGCGGGGGCCTATGACTCCAATATTGCGCTCCTCCTGACGGTGGGAGACAGCCGCGAGTCGGCCTATGAGCACATGGCGGAGGTTTTGAGGGCCAGCCGTCTGCGGGGTAAGGATCTGGCGACCAATCTCGCTTTCCATTACGGACTTGTGCACTGGTTCCTCGGCCGCACGGTGAACGCGCGTCCCACCACCCAATTTATCGTGCCGTATCTGACGGCCGTGGGTGAATTGGCCCAAGAGGCCGGTCGCGTCGATGTAGATGTGGCCTGGCAGCAGCTGTGCGCCGCGCGAGTGCAGGCGTCAGATTCTGATCAGGGCGCACTGCAAAAAGTGCTCTCCGCCAAGGAGAGTCTGTTGCTTCGCCCGATCAAACAGTTAATGGCCTCACCGCATCTGTTATCGGGGTGGTTGAGCCTCAATCAAGACGCGTTCCGATTCGAGGATGGGCACTTCTCCTGGGCAGAGAACCCGATTGAGGTTCTTGCTGACACCTACCACTTCCTGAGGCTGGATTGGAACGACGCCTTGCCGACGGCCAATATGATTTGGGACCACGACCACGCGATCCTCTCAGACGCAGAGGATTTCTACACTGAACTCGGCAAACGATTCGATACTGACGACTGGGCCGCTATCAGTGAGTTGTTGTCGGGGTCGGCGCATGATGGCGTCGAAGCGTCAGAGTGGTCAGCGATACAGGCGGCACACCGTGGCTATCAGGCGGGCGCGGAGATTCTGGAACTGTTGCCGGCAATGGCGCGATTCACGGGCTTTTATGATCTGACTATCAATGCCGATATGACCATCCATCTGCCTGAACGCCTATTGGATGAAGCACATCAAAAAGCGATGGCTATGGCCCTCGCGCCGCCGCCGGTCGCTAAGTCTGACGAGATCGTCGCGGAGAGTGGCGGGATGTTCTACGGGCGCGAGGCGCCTGAGGCACCAGTTTACGTGGAGGCTGGCCAGCATTTCGAGGCGGGCGAGCCGCTGTACATTGTCGAAGTAATGAAAATGTTCAACAAAGTGGTGGCGCCGTTTGCGGGCACTGTCGATGAGGTGCTGGTCGAAGGAGACGGTGTGATCATTGCGAAAGGGCAGCCACTATTTAAGGTTACGCCGGACGAGAAGGTCGAAGTGCTCTCTGATAGCGAGATGGCGGCCCTGCGACGCGAGCACACCACTGAGCTCGTCAAGCTGTTCATCTAAAACACCACAGGATTTGTAAGAGGCGGACTGTTTCATGATTACTGCACTGGACCATATTGCGATTGCCGTACCGGATCTTGAGGGCGCAATCGCGCGTTTCCTCGAGGATTTCGGACTCCAACATGACGGCAACGAAGTGGTGGAGGCGGCCCAGACCACGACGGCGTTTTTTAGCGTACCCGAGACGCACATAGAACTGGTCCATCCGTTAGACGGCGCCGGGCCCATTGCAACGTATCTCGAGAAGCGTGGTGGCGGGCTGCATCACCTGTGCTTCCGAAGCGATGACATTGATGCCGATGTCGAGCGGCTGCGCGCCAAGGGTTACCAGTTCACCAGCGATGCGCCGACACCGGGTGCGCATGGCTCACGCGTCATTTTTATCCATCCGAAGAGCTGTGATGGTGTCTTGATCGAGCTGTCCCAGCCCGCTGAGTCGCACGCATGAGTGTTTATGATCCGGATGCCGCTAACTTATCGGCGTGGGGCGCGCTGGTTGAGAAGCAGAGCAAAGGGCTAAAGCCAGACGACTTTACCTGGCACACCCCCGAGGGTATCCCGCTCAAGACCCTCTACAC
Source organism: Halieaceae bacterium (assembly GCA_902518075.1). The sequence goes on from CABYEX010000012.1 coordinate 34,315, forward strand.
CGCGGAAGATCTAAAGACTCTGTCTTACACCAACACCATGCCAGGCATGGCGCCCTACATCAGGGGGCCACAGGCCACTATGTATGCGGGGCGACGCTGGACGATTCGGCAATACGCGGGTTTCTCAACTGCGGAAGCGTCGAATGCCTTTTATCGCAAATCACTGGCCGCAGGCGGGCAGGGCATCTCGGTGGCATTCGATCTCGCGACTCACCGCGGTTATGACTCCGATCACCCGCGGGTGTCAGGGGACGTCGGCAAGGCGGGTGTGGCGGTAGATTCTGTCGAGGACATGAAGATCCTCTTTGACGGCATACCGCTTGATCAGGTTTCGGTATCGATGACGATGAACGGTGCTGTTTTGCCGGTGTTGGCGGGATATATCGTCGCCGCGGAAGAGCAGGGGGTCGATCAGTCAGCGCTCTCGGGCACGATCCAGAATGACATCCTCAAAGAGTTCATGGTGCGCAACACCTATATCTACCCACCTGCCCCCAGTATGCGGATCATTGGGGACATCATTGCCTACTGCTCGGCCAATTTACCCAAGTTCAACACGATCTCGATCTCGGGTTATCACATGCAAGAAGCGGGGGCGAACGCAGCGCTTGAGCTCGCCTACACCCTCGCCGATGGTAAGGAGTACATACAGACCGCAATTGCTGCTGGCCTCAAGATTGATGATTTTGCGCCCCGCCTGAGTTTTTTCTGGGGCATCGGCATGAATTTCTATATGGAAATTGCCAAGATGCGCGCGGCGAGGTTGTTGTGGGCGGAAATCGTAGATGCCTTTAGCCCGACCAACCCTAAAAGCGGCATGTTGCGCACCCACTGCCAGACGTCGGGGTGGTCGCTGACCGAGCAGGATCCCTACAACAACATCGTGCGCACGACGATTGAGGCGATGGCGGCGGTGTTTGGTGGCACCCAGTCTCTGCATACCAATGCCCTCGACGAGGCGATTGCGCTGCCGTCTGACTTTGCCGCCAGAATCGCGAGGAACACGCAGCTGATCCTGCAGGAAGAAACCGGCATCGGGCAGGTGGTGGATCCCTGGGGCGGCTCCTACATGATGGAAACCCTCACCAATGACATGGCCGCTAAGGCCCGCGAATTAATCGCCGAGATCGACGAGCTGGGCGGCATGGCCAAGGCGATCGAGAGCGGCATACCCAAGCTGCGGATTGAAGAGGCGGCAGCGAAAAAGCAGGCGCGCATCGATCGGGGCGAAAACGTGATCGTTGGTGTGAACAAGTTTCAGATCGACGAACAGGATGCGGTGGACATTCTTGAGATCGATAACGAGCAGGTGCGGGACTCACAGCTGGCTCGATTGGCGAGTATTCGTGATACTCGAGATGACGCCGCGGTTGAGGCCGCATTGAACGCGCTGACCCAAGCCGCAGAGGCGGGTGAGGGAAATCTGCTGGGGCTAGCGGTTGAGGCGACGCGTTGTCGGGCAACAGTCGGTGAAATTTCCGATGCCCTTGAGACGGTTTATGGACGCTTCGTGGCCAATGCACAGACCGTATCGGGGGTGTATGGTGCGGCGTATGCAGAAGATGCCAACTGGGAGGGCATCTCCATGGATATTGAGTCCTTTGTGGAGCAGCACGGTCGCAGGCCTCGTATGCTGGTCGCCAAGATGGGGCAGGACGGTCATGATCGTGGCGCCAAGGTAGTCGCCACCGCCTTCGCGGATGTCGGTTTCGACGTTGATCTATCACCGATGTTTTCCACCCCTGAAGAAGTGGCCAGGCAGGCCATCGAGAACGATGTGCATGTTGTGGGCGCCTCGAGCCTCGCTGCAGGTCACAAAACACTGGTGCCTCAACTCATTGAAGCGCTGCGTGAGCAGGGTGCCGACGACGTGATCGTGATCGCGGGCGGTGTGATTCCGCAGCAGGATTATGGGTTCCTCGAGGAGAAGGGCGTGGCGCTGATTTTTGGGCCGGGTACCCCCATCCCCGAGGCCGCTCGCAAGGTCCTCGATGCTATCAACGCCAACAGCTGAGGCGATCCTCGCAGGCGACCGCCGCGCGCTGGCGAAAGCCATCACATTAGTCGAGAGTCAGCGCGATGCTGACCGGGACGCCGCGCAGGCGCTGCTACAGAATCTCTTGCCCCATACCGGGAACAGTATCCGTGTTGGCGTCACGGGTGTGCCCGGGGTCGGTAAATCCACGTTTATCGAGACCTTTGGTCAGCATGTCATCAGTCAGGGCCGCCGTCTGGCAGTGCTGGCGGTTGACCCGAGCTCTCCCGTTGCCGGAGGCTCGATTCTTGGTGATAAAACCCGTATGGAAATGCTGTCACGGGAAGAAGGCGCCTATATCAGACCATCGCCTGCCCGCGGTGCGCTGGGTGGGGTCGCATTTAAGACACGCGAATCGCTGCTGTTGTGCGAGGCAGCCGGTTACGACGTGATCTTGATAGAGACCGTCGGTGTGGGTCAGTCCGAACATCAGGTCGCCGGGATGGTCGATTTCTTTCTATTGCTGATGCTGCCGGGTGGCGGCGATGAGCTTCAGGGCATCAAGAAAGGCATTCTTGAACTGGCAGATGCCATCGTCGTGAACAAAGCGGATGGTGCCAGCGAGGCACTGGCGCGCACCACGCAGCAGCATTATCGCGGTGCGATGTCGCTACTGAGCCACGAGGGTTTCTGGGAGCCCCGGGTGATGACCTGTTCGGCGCTTCACGGACAGGGTATTGAAGCGGTGTGGGAGACGATTCAAGAGTACGCCAAGACCGCCCGCGATCAGGGCGCGTTTGATTCTGCGCGGGCGACCCAGAACCTCGCCTGGATGCGGCAGCTGATCGACGAGTTGTTGCGAGATAATTTGGCGCGTCACCCCGAGGTCAAAGAAGCCATGCCGGCGTTGGAAGACGCGGTGCGAGCGGCTGAGCAAACTCCGCTGAGCGCGGCGCAGGCGATATTGGCACTCTCCAGAGAGCCCGTCTGAGATGACAGGGAGAGGCTTCTCTCTCCGGGTCTCGCAGCAGTTCCCCATCGCGCTGTGACGTCTTTGGACGGTAGGTATCTCACCGAGCTGCAGCCATTCTACCGAGCGGTGGCCATGCGCGAGCTCGATCGCCAGACCTACACAGCGCTCGGGATCTCTGAGTATGAGCTCATGTGTGAGGCCGGCAAGGCCGCCTTTCACGTGCTGGCCAGCCATTGGCCAGAGGCCCGACACATTCTCATTTTATGCGGCACCGGCAATAACGGTGGTGATGGCTGGGTTTTGGCGCGATTGGCCCATGACGCTGGTTATCAATGCCGGGTCGCGTTATTCGGGGACCCTGCCCGTATCGCCGGTACAGCACGCATAGCGCATGATGCATGGCGTGACAGCACCGCGGCGACGTATTCCAATGCAGAGCGGTTGAGCACTGGTGAACTGGAGGGTGAGTCGTGTGACCTCGTGATCGACGCGCTCACGGGCATTGGTCTTTCTGGCTCTCCGCGCGACCCTTTCATTGAGTTGATCGCATTGATTAACACCAGCGCGGTGCCCGTGTTGTCCTTGGACGTGCCCAGTGGTGTCGATGCCGACACCGGCGCCATCGTGGGAGCGGCCATCCGTGCTGAAATGACCGTTACCTTCATTGCTCACAAGCCCGGTTTGCTCACTGGCGCGGCCGTCAATCACGTCGGACGTCTGGTATTGGCTGATCTCGGTGCACCGCCCGCGGTGTTCGAATCGGTGCCAGGAATCGGCTTCCGTATCTCGGCTCAAGCGGCCGGAAGATTACCAACCAGATCAAAGAACGCGCACAAAGGAAACTTCGGTCATGTGCTGGTGATTGGTGGCAATCGGGGCACGGGTGGTGCGGCACTGCTGGCCGCTGGCGCCGCACTGCGATCTGGTGCTGGTTTGGTGTCACTGGCAACGCGCCCGGAACACGTTACCGCAGCACTCGTCCGACACCCAGAGCTCATGGTCACGGGTCTCGACGATACGGCAGCGTTGCCTGCGCTCTGCGACGGCAAGAGCGTGATCGTCATCGGTCCCGGGTTGGGGCGGGACGAGTGGGCGCAGCAGTGTTTGCAACATGCCGTTGCGGCTGGACTACCCCTCATCTGTGATGCAGATGCGTTGAACTTGATCGCTGAGAATGCGGTCACCGTTCCTCCAGAAATACCGTGGATTTTTACACCCCATCCCGGTGAGGCGTCACGGCTAGCCGGTGTGGCAATCGCGGAGGTTGAGTCTGACCGGGTGAACTGGGCAGCGACATTAGCCAAGCGGTACGCTGCGGTAGTGATATTGAAGGGCGCGGGAACGGTGATTGCATCGCCTTCTAAGGATGATCAGATTTGTATCTGCGTAGGGGGAAACCCCGGCATGGCAACGGGCGGCATGGGAGACGTGCTCGCAGGCTTGACCGGCGCGTTGGTGGCTCAGGGTCTCAGCCTGATGGAGGCGAGCGCTCTTGGTGTGGCTACTCACGCGCGAGCCGGAGACTTGGCCTGGGAGCGATACGGTGTGGGTCTTACGGCGACTGACGTAGCGAACGGGCTTGGCGTCGATCTGTGATTAAGCGTCGTCCTCGTCCGTGAGCGCGCCCGCCTCGCAGAGCGCCTCGAACAGCGTTTCGCTCGTTCCAGCCAGCTCGCGACTCTGGATCCATTCTCCACTGCACAGAGCTATTAGATCCCCGAGCGCATTCAGCGGCACTTCACAGCGGCCACCGTCGATAAACACATCAATGAGGTCTTCACGCTCCCGCCACGCGATTCTGGTGGTGGGATGAAGGCGAACCTGCTCACCTTGAAGGGTGACTACTTGGTAAGGATGGTCAGGCTCTCCGTCACCTTCAGTTATGACCTCGCCAAACCACTGGCCCGAGTCCAGCGCATCGAGTGCGTTGTTGATAGCGTCACGGGCATTGGCAATGTGCTCGATGGTGATTTCGCCCGGGCGCGACGGGCTGCGCAGGGACGCGCCATCCTCAAGAAGGCTGGTGGTTGCGATCAGTTCGAGTGCCGCATCAGTCCTGCGCGCCATGAGATCGCCGACTGAGGGAGCGCGGAAACCTAACGAGTAAGTGATGGCCTCACCCAAGGCCACTCCCCAGTGCGCAACGCCCGGCGGCACGTACAAGACATCACCGGGCTCCAGTACATAAGTTTCCGCAGGCTCAAAAGGAGGGATTAAATTCAGTCCGTTTTCCTGGAGTTGCGGTGTCTCGTCGTCGCAGTAAGGCCCGATTCGCCATTCCCGCCGACCAGTGCCTTGCAGCAAGAAAACGTCGTAGCGGTCGAAATGGGGTCCGACGCCCGCGTGGTCTGTGGCAAAGCTAACCATCACATCATCGAAGCGCCAGCGAGGTAGCGGGGGAAGCTTGTTCCGTAGTGTCGAGACCCCGGCGTGGTGGCGATCAACACCTCGCACCAAAAGGGTCCAAGGCATCTCTCCCTGAAAGGCACCTTCGCCAAAGGGGCCAGCTTGTTGATGCCAGACCCCCGCATCCTGCCAGACAATGCGGCTGTCGATATCGGACTCCATGGCCAGTCCGGCGAGTTCCTCGGCCGTAATCGGAGATTGAAAGCGGGGTAGAGCCTGCTGGCATAACAAGGGCTTCTGTTGCCAGTACTCGGCTAAAAACTGCTCTGTTGTGACGGGTAAGCGCATACCGGCTTTCGGCTCAGTCAGGCGTCAGGGGGCGGTTTTTTTGGCCAGATCGGCGGCGTATCCGAGATAGGTGTCAGGGGTTAATGACATCAGCCGCTCCTTGGCATCGTCGGGAATATCCAGCGCGAGTATGAAGGACTTCAGCGTATCAGCTTCGAGTCGCTGGCCCCGCGTGAGTGCCTTGAGTTTCTCATAAGGTTCTGGGACGCCGTAGCGCCGCATCACCGTCTGAACCGCTTCTCCCAGCACTTCCCAGGCAGTCTCCAGATCTTGCGCTATCGGCTCAGGCGCGACTTCCAGTTTGCCGATGCCCCGACTCAATGACCCCAGTGCCAGCTGTGAGTAGCCGAGGGCAACCCCCATGTTGCGTAGCACGGTGCTGTCAGTAAGATCTCGCTGCCATCGGCTCACTGGCAGTTTCTGAGACAGGTGGTTGAGCAGGGCATTTGCCAAACCAAAATTACCTTCGGCATTCTCAAAATCAATCGGATTCACTTTATGCGGCATCGTGGAGGAGCCGACTTCACCCTCGACCATGCGCTGCTTGAAGTATCCAAGCGAAATGTAAGACCAAATATCCCGGCTGAAGTCGACCAGAATCTGGTTTAGCCGGGCAATCGCGTCGAAGTACTCCGCGAGATAGTCGTGGGGCTCGATCTGGGTGGTGTAGGGATTCCATTCTATGCCCAGGCCGGTAACGAATTGCTCTGACACTGCTGGCCAGTCAACATCCGGGTAGGCCACCCGGTGGGCATTGTAGTTGCCCACGGCGCCGTTCAACTTGCCCAATGGTCGAATGGCGCTGACGGCAACGAGCTGGCGGTTCAGTCGCATCACCACGTTAGCCATCTCCTTGCCTAAAGTAGTGGGCGTGGCGGCTTGCCCATGTGTGCGAGACAGCATGGGTTGGTCGGCATGCTCTTGCGTGAGGCCTGCCAATGCATCCCGGATGGTCTCATAGTGCTTGATCATGACGCGGTGTCCGTCGCGGACCATGAGGGCGTGTGCGAGGTTATTAATATCCTCGCTGGTGCAGCC
>CABYEX010000013.1 GCA_902518075.1 Halieaceae bacterium
CGAGTAGTGCAGGTGGGTGACCTGATGTGGATCCGCCATGCTCAGGGTGACTCGCGTTTGAGCAACAGGGTGTCCATATCAGCCTGTGCCGTGAGAGACCGAGCACGCGCCATCTCGGAGCGGCTCTTGAAAGGACCGAGATAGACCCGGTACCACCGTCCGTTGTCACCGTCCCCCTGCTCCACCGTCGCTTCAAGGCCCAGCAATGCGAGCTCGCCGCGGCGGCGATCTGCATCGGCCTGCAGGCGGAACGATCCGACCTGCAATAAATACTGTTCGTTGCTCCTGTTACCCGACTCTAGATCTGCGGGTTCTATACCGGGATTCAGGTCGAGCTCCTGATTTGGCAGCACCGTATAGAAATCAAATCGCGGGCCAACCGTGACCTCCAGTGCCGGCAGTGCCGCAGGCGGTGTGTCGGCAATCGTCTCATCCGCCTCCAGCGCATTGAAGAGCCCCAGACAGCCGAGCCCCCCGGCGACACACCCAACAACAAAACCCTGCAGGTGCGCGCGGTTCACGGTGTGTGGGGCGCTGCTAGCCTGATCACTAGTCTTGCGAGTGGCGGACGCTTTACGCGCGGGCTTGGCGGGGCTCCCTGCCATCACATCGCGTCCGGCGCAGACACACCGAGTAATTCGAGACCGCTGGCGATCACCTGTTGCGTCGCTGCCACTAAGGCCAATCTGGCTGTCATGGTTTCGGGGGACCCTTCAAGTACTTTGTGCGCGTTGTAGAAACTGTGGAAGTCGGCGGCGAGATCGCGCAGATAGTTTGCGACATCGTGGGGCTCCAGGCGCTCGGCCGCTGTGGCCACGACCTCGGGGAAGCGCCCTAGCGTGACGGCCAGTGCCAGTGTTTCAGCCTCGCGAAGGCAACTGAGGTGTTCCAAACCGTTACTCCCCTCGAGGCTAGGGTTCGCCTCCTGCGCCTTGCGCAGCACACTGGCGCATCGCGCATGGGCGTATTGAATGTAGTAGACGGGGTTCTCGTTACTGCGGGCCAGCGCCAGATCCACATCGAAGGTGAGTTGTGAAGTGGGGGCTCGTGCGACCAGAAAATACCGGGTGGCGTCGCAGCCGACCCAGTCGATCAAGTCGCGCAGTGTGACATAGCTACCGGCGCGCTTGGAGAGTTTCACCTCGGCGCCCTCGCGCATGACGGTCACCATTTGATGGAGCACATACTCCGGCCAGCCCTCGGGTATGCCCACGTCTAGGCCTTGTAGCCCGGCCCTGACGCGGGTGATGGTGCTATGGTGATCGGCGCCTTGTTCGTTGATCACGCGCTCATAGCCGCGTTGCCATTTATTGTGGTGATAGGCGACATCGGGGACGAAGTAGGTATAGCCGCCCTCACTTTTGCGCATCACGCGATCCTTATCATCGCCAAAATCAGTGGTGCGCAACCACAGCGCATCCTGCTCTTCATAGGTATGGCCAGCACGCTGCAAGGCCTCTACGGTCTCCTCGACGGCACCGCTTTCATAGAGTGATGATTCAAGAAAATACTCATCGAAGATCACCTGAAAGGCTTTCAGGTCCTGGTCCTGCTCGCGCCGCAGGCACGCCACTGCAAAATCCCGGATGGCGTCCAGATCCTCCGGATCGCGGCCGCCTGTGATTTCCCGGTCAGCGGCCTGCACCGTTTCGCCCGAGAGGTATGCGCCGGCCACATTTTCAATGTAGCTACCCTGATAGCCATCAGCAGGCCAGTCGGGGTGATCGGGGTCTTTACCCAGCGCGCGGGCCTGCACCGACAGCGCCAGATTATTGATCTGCTGGCCGGCATCGTTGTAGTAGAACTCGCGTTGTACGGACCAGCCCGTGGCTTCCAGCAATCGGCCCAGCGAGTCGCCAATGGCTGCGCCTCGCCCGTGGCCCACGTGGAGGGGGCCTGTTGGATTGGCGGACACAAATTCCACCTGCACCCGCCGCCCGCCACCGGCATCAGTCTGCCCGTATGCCGCGCCGCTCTCGAGAATGGTGCGCACGACCTCGGTATGGTGGCCGGGGTTGATAAAAAAATTGATAAAGCCGGGGCCCGCAATGTCGCAGCGATCAACCAATGCGTTGGCAGGCAACGCTGCGATCAGCTGGGGGGCGAGCTCTCGAGGTGCCATGCCCGCGCGCTTGGCCAGCACCATGGCGATGTTGCAAGACATATCGCCGTGGCTCGGATCTTTCGGGCGATCGATCTGGGGTGCCGACTCCGGCACTTCAGCCAGCACACCGTCTGATACAAGTTGTTCCAGCGCCTCGCTGATGAGCGCAGCCAGTTCGGGTTTCATGATCATCCTGTCAGGCAGGTCTGTGTAGCGAACAACACAGACTGAGTGGCTATTATTACCAACCGGCGGGTATCACTCCAGCGGGTAAAATCACAAGCTTTCGTAGGGATCGATGTCCACCGACCAGCTTAGACGTGGAGAGTGTCGGGCAGCCTCCGCCGAGGCAATCAAATCCGCCATGATCTTTGCCAGCATTGGGCGATTCTTTGCTGAGACGACCAATTGTGAGCGATAGCGATTCTTTCGTCTTGCCATCGCCGCGGACAGTGGGCCGATAATCTGTGCGCCTCGGGGCGCGGTGATACCGTTTCTGATCTGGGAGAGGAAGCCGAGCCCCTCCTGTCGATCCTGGCTGTCGCAGCGAATGACGCCAAGCGCCCCATAGGGCGGCAGGCCTGCCTGCCTCCGCTGATTGAGCAGGGCGGGTAGTGCGATGTGATAAGGCTTGTCGAGATGCTGCATGAGCGGGTGATCGGGATGTCTTGTTTGAATCAGCACCTCACCCGGGGTCCCGTCTCGCCCGGCACGGCCTCCCACCTGCGTCAATAACTGTAATAGTCGCTCTTCACCCCGAAAATCAGGGCTGAACAGCAGGGCGTCAGCGTCGACGACCGCCACTAGTGTCACGTAGGGGAAATGATGGCCCTTACTCAACATCTGCGTGCCGATCATCAGTACCGGGTTTCCACTCGCCAGTTGTTCAATCAGGTCAGGCATCGACTGGCGGCCGGTCATGGTGTCGCTGTCGACACGAATCACCGGGAAATCAGCAAAGCGCTCGGCGAGAAACGTCTCGGTTTGTTGGGTGCCGATGCCGGTGCCGACCAATCGACGGCTATGGCATCGGGGGCACTGGCGGGGTAGTGCTGAGCGCCGACCGCAGTGATGGCAGTGCAGTCCCGGTGGTGTCTTGTGCAGCGTCATGCGCGCATCGCAGTCCGCGCAGTCACTGCTCCAGCCACAATCATGACAGAGCAAGGCATTGGCGAAACCGCGGCGGTTGAGAAATACCAGCACTTGATGACGCTGGTTCAGCGCCGCTTCGATTTTGGCCAGCAGCTCTGGCGACAGGCCCGCACACAGCTCTAGCCCGGAGATATCAATCTGCCGCAGCGCGGGTAGTTTTCCAGCACCCGCCCTATGCGTCAACGAATGGCGCTGGAAACGCTCCAGTTCGGCGTTGTGCCAGCTTTCTAGGCTGGGCGTGGCGCTGCCGAGCACGACCGGGCACTGTTCCAGCTGCGCGCGCTTAATCGCTACATCGCGTGCCGAGTATCTGAAGCCATCCTGCTGCACATACGCCGCGTCATGTTCCTCGTCGACAATGATCAAGCCGGGCTCCAGTAAAGGGACAAAAACCGAGGAACGGGTGCCGAGAATGACCGCGGCGTGACCTCTGCGAGCAGCCGCCCAGGCGCGGTCTCGCTCTGCATCACCCATCGCCGAGTGCAGTGCGATCACCGGTGCCTCGAACCGCTCCTTGAATCTCGCTAGCGTTTGTGGCGTGAGTGCGATCTCGGGCAGTAGCACCAGCGCCTGCCGGTCCCGGTTGAGACAGTCGGCAACACTCTGCAGGTAGACCTCTGTCTTGCCGCTACCCGTTACCCCGTAAAGCAAATGCACCGAAAAGACCCCCGCCGCGGCCACGATCTGATCGATCGCGGCCTGCTGCTCTGCATTGGCGGGCAGTGGTGGAGATCGGGTTTGCCAGGCTGGCTCAGTGGCGAGCTCACAGTTCTCGATCAGCGCGTTGACCTTGAGCGCCCTAATCACAGCAGGGCCGAAACCTTCGGCTTTGAGTTCGGCTAGAGGCAAAGGGCCCGGCCTCAGTCGGGAGATCAGCGCCGCCTGTTTGCGTGCACGATGAGGGGCTCCATCCGGCAGGTCCTGGCCCCGAGCGGTCAGTCTGATCACTGTTTCGGTCAGTGCGCGTTCGGGTTGGCCGCGACGCTCGCGCGGGGAAAGGCCCAAAGGCAATACCTCGCCCGGAGGATGCTGATAGTAGTTGGCGGCCCAGGAAAGCAATGCTCGCTGGGTCTCAGTATAGAGCGGCTGCTCGTCAAGTAGCGCCGTTGCCGCCTTAAGCTTCCTCGGTTCTACCGAAGATCGTGATGCGATCGAGAGGATCACGGCGGTGACACTCCGTTTGCCGAAAGGGACGGTGACTCGTGCGCCGGGCTTGGCGCCACCGTGGCCGCCTTCGACGGGGAGATAGTCAAAAGCCTGTCGCAAGGGGGAAGGGACCGCGCAGCGCCAGATCGCAGGTTCGACGGGGGTTTTCGCGGTTTTTTGGCTCAAGGTCTGCTCGGCGCGCTGGCTGACGTGTCCAGTGTACTAAAGCCTGGGAGCGGGCGTATTCCGTGTTGCTATCGGAGCGGGCTTTGGTATGATCCGCGCTCTTTTTCTCATGACAGATGCTGACGGAGGTTGGCATGAAACCAGACATTCACCCCGAGTATCGAGACGTCCTTTTCCACGACACCTCATCGGACACCTACTTTGTTGTGGGCTCAACTGTGCAGACCAGTGAAACGAAGGAGCACGAAGGGCAAACCTACCCCTACATGATTCTGGATATTTCCAGCGCTTCCCACCCTTTTTATACAGGAAAGCAGAAGGTGGCGCAGAGCGATGGTCGTGTGGCAAGATTCAATAAGCGCTTTGGGGACCGAAGCCTAAAGAATTAAGCGATAATTACGAAATCTCCGGCTTATGCCGGAGTTTTTTTGTCTCAAAAAATCTGTTCCAGGTTTTTCGCATCAATAGAGCCACCTGAGTCTGTGTCCCAGTCCGGGAGAGATTCCTCGAGAAAGTACTCCATCACACTGCCCTCGGGTTGTCCCCTTACCCGCATGCCGGACTCCCGGTCGACGCGAAGCCGGACTATGCCGGGCGGCATGGGCGGGGGCGGTTGCGCAGGAGGCAGTGCCTCGCGCACGTAGTCGATCCAGATGGGTAGTGCTGCGGTGCCACCAAACTCGCGACGCCCCAGAGGCCCGTAATCGTCAAAGCCCACCCAGGCCGTTGTAATCAGGTCGCGATTGAAACCCGAGAACCACGCGTCCCGCGGGCCATTGGTGGTGCCAGTCTTGCCGGAGATGTCCTGCCGGTCGAGCACCCGCGCGCGACGGCCTGTACCGCGCTGGATGGCATCGTTGAGAAAAGAGGAAATGATGAAGGCGACCCGGGGGTCCATGACCCGGTCGGCAGCGCGCACCTCGGGCACTGCCGTGCCTAATATATCTTCCATCCGCATTTCCTCGGGCTCGTTGCCCTCGGCATAGGCGCACTCGGCACACGCCACCAGTGGATCGGCAGCGTAAACGATCTCACCTTTTGCGTTTTCAATGCGCTCAATCAGCCAGGGCTCCACCCTGAAGCCCTCATTGGCCAAGATGGCGTAGCCTGTCGCGATCTCGAGCGGGGTATAAGTATGCGTGCCGAGGGCGAGGGTCAGATTGGCCTGTATGTCCTCGGTATCAAACCCCAGGCCTTCTACGTAGCGTATGAAGCGCCGCACGCCGATGCGTTGCAGCACCCTGATCGAGACAAGATTGCGCGAGAAGGTCAGCGCCTCGCGAAGCCGTGTCGGCCCATAAAATTTCCCGCTGTCGTTTTCTGGCCGCCAGATTTCCGCAGCAGAAAGGTTGTCGAGTACCACCGGCGCATCGTTAATGACCGTGGAGGGCGTAACGCCTGCTTCCAATGCGCTGGCATACAGAAACGGTTTGAAGTTTGAGCCCGGCTGGCGTTTTGCCTGAGTCGCACGGTTAAATTTGGACAACTCGAAGCCCATGCCGCCGACCAGAGCCCGGATGGCGCCATGCTTGGGGTCTAGCGATACAAGCGCGGATTGCGCCTTGGGGACCTGCGTGAGCCGCCATCCCTCATCCGTCTCGCGGACGCGAATCAGATCACCCGGGGCCAGCAGTGCTGTTGGCGTTTTCTCGGGCGCCGCAGTTTGGTTTACCGATCGATACTGTCGCACTTTCTCAAGGTCTCCCTCCCATGACAGGGCGATAGCATCGCCTGACTTGAGCAGCACCGATGCTGCCTCGTCCCCAATCGCAGTGACGATGCCGGGTGGCAGCTCAGCGATGGTTGGCATGTTGCGCAGCGCTTCTTGCCAGCGCCCGAGGGTTTCCTCAGGTGACTCACCCTCGCGGGGTGCAAGGCGTCGCTCCGGCCCACGCCAGCCGTGCCGCCAGTCGTAGGTTCTCAGTCCGCTGAGCAGCGCATCGTGGGCGGCTTGCTGTAGTTCGGCCTCAACCGTGGTGTAGACCACATAGCCGTCGTTATAGGCGGCATTGCCGAAGCGCTCGACCATTTCACGACGGACCATCTCGGCGATGTAATCGGCGTCGACTTCAACAACTTGCCCATAAAAAGAGGCGGTGACGGGAGTATTTGTTGCGGCAAGCTGTTCAGTCTCATTGATCATGCCGAGATTCGCCATGCGACCCAAAATCCAGTCCCGGCGGATCTTGCCTTTTTCAGGGTTGCTCAACGGGTTGTTGCGCGATGGCGCTTTCGGCACACCCGCAAGCATCGCGTGCTGTGCGAGCGTGAGCTCCGCGAGGGGTTTCCCGTAGTAGGTCTCGGCCGCGGCCTCAAATCCATAGGCGCGATGACCGAGGAAGACCCGGTTGACGTACAGCTCAAAAATTTCCTCTTTGCTGAGTCGGGCCTCAATCTGAAATGCCAACAGGATTTCGGTGAACTTCCTGAGGAAGGTCTGATCCAGCGTCAGAAAATAGTTCCTGGCTACCTGCATTGTCAGCGTGGAGCCACCACTGCCTTTTTTGCCGGTGAGTAATAACTCCCATACCGCCCTTATCAGGCTTAGCGGTTCGATACCACCGTGCTTGAAAAAGCCGTCGTCCTCTGCAGCCAAGAGTGCATCGATGAAGCTTTGCGGGATCTGTTCGAATTGCAGCGGCTTGCGCTTTTGTTCCCCGAACTGCCCGATCAGTGCGCCATCGCGGCTGAGCACACGCATGGGGGTGCGCAAGGTGATGTTGCGGAGCGCACTTTCCTCTGGGAGGTTTGGGCTGAGATAGAGGTAAAGCCCTGCCAGCCACCAGATTGCCGCACAGGCTATCAGCGCGCTACATCGCATCACTTTCTTGGCTTTTGGCACCCTTGGACTCTCCGGCGAATTGTCTTTGCGGTCGGGTCCATAGGATGTATTCGGCTAGTAGTTGACCCATCCACATGACCTACCAACACAAAGATATCAGGGCTTTAACGGGGTTTTTACACAATAGCGCGCGGGAAGTGACCTTTTACCGACTTTGACATTCGAGAAGTGCGTCGCAGGCATTTACGCGCTCTTGTTAGCTTAGAGCTCGGGCAATACCCAGCAGAAAACCGAGACACTCATTTTTATTACGCCTAGAATCCTGTCTGAGTCGCTGGTGAATTGACGGGCGGGACAATGGCTGGTAACGCCGCGAATCTGCGGCTATTTATGATTGGGCCCATGGGCTCGGGCAAATCGACGGTTGGCAGGCATCTGGCGGATCTGCTGGAATGTCCCTTTATCGACTCCGATGCCGAGATCGAATCCCGGGCGGGTGCCGATATACCCTGGATCTTTGATGTAGAAGGCGAGGCGGGTTTTCGCCGCCGTGAGACCACGGTGCTGAAGGATCTTGTCGAGCATCCGGCAGCGGTTATCGCCACCGGCGGCGGTGCAATCCTGGCGGCGGAAAACCGTGAAATGATGGCGCGCGCAGGCGTGGTTGTTTTCCTCAACGTGTCTGTAGCGCAACAGCTGAAAAGGACTGGGTCCGGCGAGGGTCGACCGCTGCTTCAGCTTGGGGACCGCGAGGAGACCCTGAATCAGCTGATGGCGGAACGCGAGCCGCTTTACAGGGCGCTGGCAGATGTCATCATCTCGGCTGGCGGGGGTAACGCGCGCAACGTGGCTCGCCAGATTGAGGCGGTATTGCGTGAGCGCGGACTGATACCCCGCCACGATGGTGAATAACTGACCCGGAATCCTGTTTCCATGCCCGAGCTGCTGCACACACTTCATGTTGATCTCGTCTCGGTCACGGCGGACCGGAGCTACCCGATCCAGATTGGTCGCGGGCTGATCAAGGATGCGTCTATCTGGCGGCCTTTGGTCGAGGGCAGAGGTGTGATCCTGGTGACGGATGATCAGGTAGGCCCGCTTTACGGTGCAGCCGTTAAAGCAGCGCTCACCGGCGTCGGTCAGTTAACGGAGGTGGTGTTGCCGGCGGGTGAGTCTCATAAAGATATGACGTCAATCCAGCGAATACTCGATGCGGCGCTCGCGGACAAGCATGAGCGAGGCAGTTTGTTTATCGCCCTCGGTGGCGGTGTGGTGGGTGACATGACCGGCTTCGCCGCGGCCTGTTTTTTGCGCGGCGTGGATTTCGTACAGGTGCCGACGACGCTATTGGCTCAGGTGGATTCTTCCGTGGGTGGTAAGACGGGCGTGAATCACGCGATGGGTAAAAATCTCATCGGCGCCTTTCACCAACCGCAGCAGGTGTTGATTGACCTCGACACCCTCGCCACCCTGCCCGCCAGAGACTATGCGGCAGGGCTGGCCGAGATCATCAAGTACGGTCTCATTCGCGATGCCGGGTTTTTTGCCTGGCTCATCGATAACGTCGAAGCGTTGAAGCGCCGGGAAGCGGCGGCGCTGGCTTTTGCGATCGAGCGCAGCTGCGCGATCAAGGCCGCCGTCGTGGTAGCCGATGAGCGCGAGGGTGGCGTGCGGGCGCACCTGAATTTTGGACACACTTTCGGTCACGCCATCGAGCGGATTCAGGGTTATGGTGACTGGCTCCACGGTGAGGCGGTGGCCGCCGGTATGGTCCTGGCCAGTCGGCTTTCAGTGCTTCGGGGCGGGCTGGATGCAGAGGTGGTCGACCAACTGACCGCGTTCAATGAGTCGGTAGGTTTACCGGTCGCGCCCCCGGCCGATGTCACCGCTCAGGCAATGTTGGAGGCCATGAGTAGTGACAAAAAAGTGAGTGGCGGAAAAGTTCGCTATATTGTCTTGTGTCGGCTGGGTGAGGCGGTAATGGCTGAAAACGTCACGGATGACGACGTTGCGCGCGTGATAGAGGCCTGATCGGCGAAGTTTGCGCCAATTGAGCGCCCCTTTTCGGGGGTGTACACTACGCGCCCTGTTTGTTCTTGCTCCGTAAGGAGCGGTTTCGCCGGTGATGTGCGCCGGTTCAGAAGCGAAACGGTTTATGAATCATGCTGTAGCAGTGGGCGATGCCGGTGAACGGTCGGCACCCTCTCGCGGACTCTACCGTCCCGAAGAGTTTCGGGATAACTGTGGCTTTGGTCTGATCGCCCACATCCAAGGCGAGGTTAGCCATCGCCTGTTACAAACGGCAATTGAATCACTGACCTGTATGACCCACCGCGGCGGTATTGCCGCCGACGGCCGCACGGGGGATGGCTGCGGTTTATTGCTGCAGATGCCCGATGCCTTCATGCGCGGAGAGGCCAAAGCCGTGCTCGATGTCGACTTAGGAGAGCACTACGCGGTTGGAATGCTTTTCTTGAGTCGTGATGAGGCGTTGCAGCAGGCATCCCGTGAGGTCATGGAGGCTACGCTAACTGCCGAAGGGCTGCCGGTATTTGGCTGGCGCGAAGTCCCTATCGATGAAAGCGTGTGTGGCGAGATCGCGCTGGATCAGTTGCCGCGGATCGAACAGATATTTGTCGATGCCAGTGGTGTTGACCATGAGCACTGCCTGGGCAAGTTGTTCACCGTGCGCCGACGCGCCGAGATGGCGCTGGCGTGCGACCCCGATTTCTACATCTGCAGCCTCTCTGATCGGGTGGTGTCCTACAAAGGTCTGGTCATGCCTGCAGATTTGGAGCGGTTTTACCCCGACTTAAATAACCCCTCGCTGGAGACCGCGATTTGCGTATTCCACCAGCGCTTCTCCACCAATACGCTGCCGCGTTGGCCCTTGGCGCAACCCTTCCGCATGCTGGCGCATAACGGTGAAATCAACACTATTGAGGGTAATCGAAGCTGGTCGAAGGCGCGTGGCGCCAAACTCGATTCGCCCTTACTGCCAGACTTGCAAGCGCTGGCGCCATTGGTGAATACCGAGGGCTCGGACTCCTCAAGCCTCGACAACATGCTCGAGCTCCTCACCACCGGGGGTGTGGAACTGCCACGCGCACTGCGCATGCTGATTCCCCCGGCTTGGCAAAACATCGAGGGTATCGACCCCGACCTCAAGGCATTCTATAAATTCAACGCGATGCACATGGAGCCATGGGACGGGCCTGCGGGCATCGTGCTTACCGACGGGCGTTATGCCTGCTGCCTGCTAGACCGCAATGGACTTCGCCCGGCGCGGTGGGTCACGACCGATGACGGCTTTATCACGCTAGCCTCGGAGGTCGGCACCCATGGCTATCAGCCCGAGCAGGTGATTGCTAAGGGCAGGGTCGGCCCGGGCCAGATTCTTGTGGTGGATACCCAAGAAGGCAAAGTGCTGCACACCAAGGATATCGATGAACTGCTGAAAACCCGCCAGCCCTACAAAAAATGGCTGCGTGACAACGCGCGCTTGATTGAGGGCAGCTACACCGGAGAGCCTGTGGCCGCCATCTCTGGCTCAGAGCTGGATGTGTATCAGAAAATGTTTCAGGTCAGCTACGAAGAGCGGGATCAGGTACTCCGACCTCTAGCCGAGTCCGGTAACGAGGCAGTGGGCTCTATGGGTGACGACACGCCGATGGCGGTCCTGTCGCGCCAGGAGCGGTCGCTCTATGACTACTTTCGCCAGAAATTTGCTCAGGTCACCAACCCACCGATAGATCCGCTGCGCGAGTTGATCGTAATGTCTCTCGAGGTGGATCTGGGCCCGGAGCGCAATATATTCGAGGAGTCGGCAGATCACGCCCGTCGCATCAGTCTGACGTCTCCCGTACTGTCCCAGTCCAAGTTCAAGAGCATCACCGGGCTGTCGGAAGAGAGCTTTGCCGCCATAACGGTGGACGCCACCTACGATCCGGCGGACGCCAGCCTGCTCGAGGCTTTGGAGGCGGTCTGCTCCAGCGCTGAGGCAGCCGTTCGTGAAGGCAAGACCATTCTCATTCTCTCTGACCGGAACATTGGCGATAGCCGTGTTCCCCTTCATAGCCTCTTAGCCACGGGCGCTGTTCATCACCACCTGATTCGCGTCGGGTTGCGCGCTGAGTGCAATCTCGTGGTTGAATCTGGCAGTGCCAGAGATTCGCATCACGTTGCCTGTCTGCTCGGCTTCGGCGCTACCGCAGTGCACCCGTATTTGGCGTACAGCGTAATTGAAGATTTATTGACCAGAGGCGAGCTGTTAGGTGATCCCCAGCTGTGTCAGAAAAACTTCCGCAAGGGCATCAACAAGGGCCTCTTGAAAATTATGTCTAAGATGGGCATCTCGGCGGTGAACTCGTACCGCGGTGCCCAGCTCTTTGAGGCTGTGGGTCTCGACAGCGAACTGGTCGACATAGCTTTTACCGGAGTGACTTCGCGTGTCGGCGGCGTGACCTTCGATCAGCTGGAAAAAGACCAGTGGCAGGTGGCGAGCCGTGCACGCTCGCGGCGCAAGTCGCTCGATCAGGGCGGTTTACTAAAATATGTGCACGGCGGTGAGTACCACGCCTATAACCCCGACGTGGTGATGAGCCTTCAGGCCGCTGTGGTCAGTGGTGATTACGCGGATTATCAGCAGTACGCCAACCACTGTAACAACAGGCCGGTCGCGGCGCTGCGTGATCTGTTGACGTTCAAGTTGCCGGGTGCGCCTGTGTCTTTAGATGAGGTGGAGCCGGTCGATAATATTCTGCGCCGCTTTGACTCAGCGGGCATGTCCTTGGGTGCCTTGTCCCCTGAGGCCCATGAGGCCCTGGCGATGGGTATGAATCAGATCGGCGCACGCTCCAACAGTGGTGAAGGGGGCGAGGATCCGAATCGCTTCGGCACCGATCGGGTCTCCAAGATCAAACAAATTGCCTCGGGTCGTTTTGGTGTGACACCGCACTATCTGGTGAACGCCGAGGTGCTGCAGATTAAAGTTGCTCAGGGCGCCAAGCCCGGTGAGGGCGGACAGCTGCCGGGCGGCAAGGTGAATGACCTGATTGCGCAACTGCGTTACTCGGTGCCGGGCGTGACCTTGATCTCGCCGCCACCGCATCACGACATTTATTCGATCGAGGACTTGGCCCAGCTCATTTTCGATCTGAAGCAGGTCAACCCTGACGCACTGGTCTCGGTAAAGCTGGTATCAGAACCCGGTGTGGGCACGATCGCGGCGGGCGTGACCAAGGCCTACGCGGATCTCATCACGATCTCGGGCTACGACGGCGGGACAGCGGCTAGTCCGCTCACTTCAATTCGCTACGCAGGCTCCCCCTGGGAATTAGGCATTGCCGAGGTGCATCAAACGCTTCGCGGCAACCGTTTGCGCGGCAAGGTGCGGGTGCAGGCCGACGGCGGCATGAAGACCGGCCTTGACGTGGTCAAGGCGGCGATTCTGGGCGCCGAGAGTTTCGGTTTTGGTACCGCGCCGATGGTCGCCATGGGTTGCAAATACTTGCGGATTTGTCACCTCAACAACTGTGCGACCGGTGTCGCGACCCA
The DNA here is from genome assembly GCA_902518075.1 of Halieaceae bacterium. The sequence continues at coordinate 12,927 of CABYEX010000013.1, forward strand.
GAATGCGCAGCTTCGTCAGACGCACTTCGTCGGGGACGTGGAGCGCGTGGTGAACTTCTTCACTTTCGTGGCAACAGAAACCCGCGAGTGGCTGGCCAAGCTGGGCGTCCGAAGCCTTGAAGAACTGATTGGCCGGGTTGATCTGCTCGAATGCTTGTCGGGCGAGACAGCCAAACAGCAAAGCCTAGACTTGAACCCGATTCTCTGGGTCGATGAGGAGGCGGCTGATCAGCCGCAGTTCTGCCAGGTGGCCAGCAACGATCCCTTTGATACCGCTGAGAAAGCCGGGTTGATGGTTACGGATATGTTGCCCGCCATCGATGCGTCGAGCGGCGGCGAGTTCTCTTACTCGGTGACCAACTGCGACCGATCGATTGGCGCCCGCCTCTCGGGTGAGATTGCCAAGCGGCATGGCAACACTGGCATGGAATCGAACCCCATCATCGTTAACCTCACCGGCACGGCCGGTCAGAGCTTCGGTGTTTGGAACGCCGGCGGTCTGCACATGTATCTGCGCGGTGACTGCAACGACTACGTGGGCAAGGGTATGGCTGGCGGCAAGCTCGTGATTGCGCCACCAGAGGGCAGCCGTTTCGAAAGCCGCAAAACCAGCATCATTGGCAATACCTGTCTGTATGGCGCTACCGGGGGGCGTTTGTTTGCCGCGGGTGTTGCGGGCGAGCGCTTTGCGGTGCGCAACTCCGGCGCTCACGCTGTGATCGAGGGCGCGGGCGACCATTGCTGCGAGTACATGACCGGTGGCCTGGTTACAGTACTGGGCGCCACGGGCGTGAACTTTGGTGCGGGGATGACCGGTGGCTTGGCTTTTGTGCTCGACGAAGACCGTGCTTTTATTGACCGCTACAACAGTGAGCTGGTGGAGATTCACCGGGTGGCCGCTGAGTCCATGGAGGCGCACCGCCATTTCCTGCGTGACAATATTCGCGAGTTTGTGAAGGAGACATGCTCGGAGTGGGGTGCCCACCTGCTCGAAAACTTCGAGGATTACGTCGGCAAGTTCTGGCTCGTAAAGCCCAAGGCCGCCGATATTAACCAGCTGCTCTCGCGTTTGCGGGATACAGACTGAGGCACGACACATGAGTACTCGACTGGCTAATCCGTTTCAATTTCTGGATGTCGACCGTAAGGACCCGGGCAAAAAGAACATGGAGACGCGTACCGAGGCTTTCGTAGAGATCTATGATCCATTTACGCAAGTGCAGGCCGCTGAGCAGTCGCACCGGTGTCTGGAGTGCGGCAACCCCTATTGCGAATGGAAGTGCCCGGTGCACAACTTCATTCCCAACTGGCTCAAACTCCTAGCTGAAGGCAACCTGTTTGAAGCGGCGGAGCTCAGCCATCAAACCAACACCTTGCCCGAGGTATGTGGTCGCGTTTGCCCGCAAGACCGGCTCTGTGAAGGGGCGTGTACCTTGAACGATGGATTCGGCGCCGTGACCATCGGCAATTCAGAGAAGTACATTACGGACACCGCGCTGGCTATGGGCTGGCGGCCCGACCTATCTGATGTGGTGCCCACCGACAAGAAGGTCGCGATCATCGGTGCGGGCCCTGCCGGATTGGGTTGTGCTGATATCCTGACTCGCAACGGCGTGAAGGCTGTGGTGTTTGACCGTTACCCTGAGATCGGTGGTCTTCTGACCTTTGGCATCCCACAGTTCAAGCTTGAGAAGCAGGTGATGGAGCGTCGCCGCGAGGTCTTTGAAGACATGGGGGTTGAATTCCGACTGAATACCGAAATTGGCCGCGACGTCACCATCGATAAGCTGCTGGCTGACTACGACGCGGTTTTTTTAGGCATGGGCACCTATAAGGCGATGCAAGGCGGCTTCCCCGGCGAGGATTTGCCGGGAGTTTATAAAGCGCTCGATTACTTGATCGCCAATGTAAATGAAAAAATGGATTACCCCCGTGAGCCTGAGGAGTACATCGATCTCAAGGAAAAAACGGTCGTGGTGCTGGGCGGCGGCGATACCGCGATGGACTGCGTTCGGACTGCCGTGCGCCAACAGGCGGATCGTGTGTACTGCGTTTATCGTCGTGACGAAGAGAATATGCCGGGGTCGCGCCGCGAGGTGGCGAACGCCAAGGAAGAGGGCGTGCAGTTCTTATTCAATCGCCAGCCGATTGAGATCGTGGATTATTTTGGCGAGGCCGTCGGCGTCAAGGTGGTAGAGACTCAACTTAGCGAGGCGGGATCGGATGGGCGTCGTCGCCCGGAGCCCGTCGCGGGCAGTGAGGTCGTGATTGAAGCCGACGCCATTATTATGGCGTTTGGATTTCAGCCCAGTCCGGCCGACTGGTTCTCAGAGACTGGGGTCACCTGCAATAATTGGGACGGCGTGATCGCACCCGAACACCAGACGTTCAAGTTCCAAACGGCCAACCCCAAGATCTTCGCCGGGGGTGATATGGTGCGCGGATCTGATTTGGTAGTGACCGCAATCTGGGAGGGTCGCCAGGCAGCGGAGGGAATACTGGATTATTTGGAAGTGTAATTGGCGGGTCCTGTTGATCCAGCCTCGGAGGTTACACTCTATAACAGCGGCGTTATGTACCGGGGCGTATTCGCGGCGACATGACGATAAAAAGATGTGCAAAAGACGACGCAGCGACACAAAGATAATAACCAAAAAAGCAGTAAAAAAAAGCGCAAAACAAAAGAGATAGCCAAAAGAGAGTCGATAGCATGGTCAGCTTGCAAAATGACCGGTTCCTTCGCGCCCTGATGCGCGAGCCTGTGGACCGAACCCCATTATGGATGATGCGTCAGGCAGGGCGGTATCTCCCCGAATACCGCGAGACCCGCGCTGAAGCGGGCAGCTTTATGGGGCTCTGCGCCAACCCCGAGTTGGCGTGCGAAGTGACGTTGCAGCCGCTTAGACGGTATGCGATGGACGCTGCCATTTTGTTTTCCGATATTTTGACTGTGCCCGACGCCTTAGGCTTGGGGTTGTATTTCTCCGAAGGAGAGGGCCCGCGATTTGAGCGGCCCATATCTTCCGCTGTCGAGATCAACGCGTTGGATCCTGACCGCGCGGCGAATGAGCTGGGCTATGTGATGGATGCCGTCGCGCTGATTCGCAAGGAGCTCAAAGGCAGCATCCCTTTGATTGGTTTTGCCGGTAGCCCTTGGACGTTGGCAACTTACATGGTCGAGGGCGGGTCGAGTAAGGACTTCGCCAAGGTCAAGTCACTGGCTTTGAACGAGCCCGGGGTGATGCATGAGTTACTGTCGAAGCTGGCGAAGTCGGTTGCGGTATATCTCTCTGAGCAGGTGCGTAACGGCGCGCAGGCGTTACAGATTTTCGATACCTGGGGTGGCTCGCTTAGCCACCATGCCTATCGCGAGTTTTCACTGCAGTACATGACTGAGATCATCGAGCAATTGCCCCGGGAAGCCGAGGGTCGGCGTGTGCCGGTCATTGTCTTTACCAAGGGCGGTGGCCAGTGGCTCGAAGCCATTGCCGAGTGCGGGGCCGATGCCGTGGGACTGGATTGGACCACGGATATTGGCGAAGCCCGAGCGCGGATCGGTGACAAGGTCTGCCTGCAGGGGAATATGGATCCGACCTTGCTAAATGCTTCACCGGAGCGCATTCGTACAGAGGTCGGTCAGATCCTCAATTCATTTGGCGAGGGTAGCGGTCACGTCTTTAATCTGGGCCACGGTGTCACCCCGGGCATTGATCCTGAGCATGTGGCCGCGATGGTTAATGCAGTGGTGGAGCTCTCACCTGCTTACCACTGAGACTCGGGGATGGCGTGATCCATATCGAGCGCCGGTGAGTTGCTGGTCGGTTTACCGACGACTTTCGCTGGGACGCCGGCCACCGTGGTATGTGCCGGCACGTCCTGTAGGACGACCGATCCGGCCCCCACTTTGGCGCCCTCGCCAACATGGATGTTGCCGAGGATCTTTGCCCCCGCGCTAATCAGTACGCCGTCGCCAATCTTGGGGTGACGATCGCCATCTTCTTTCCCGGTACCGCCCAGCGTGACCGATTGCAAAATCGATACCCGGTTGCCGACAACGGCAGTTTCACCCACCACCAGGCCTGTGGCGTGGTCGAGCATGATGCCGTGGCCGAAACGGGCGGCAGGGTGAACATCGATACTGAACTGTCGCGACATCTGGCTCTGCAGGAACAATGCCAGTGGTTGTCGGTCGTGTGTCCACAGCCAGTGACCGATGCGGTGAATCTGCAGCGCCTGAAAGCCCTTGAAGTACAAAAAAGGGATGTACAGCTCGTGGCAGGCCGAGTCCCTATCAAGGATGGCGTTTAGATCATCCCGAATCGCACCTCGCATCTCGCTGTCATCGCGAAGGGCCTCAAGGATCAACTCGCGCAGCATCATCGCCGGCGCGGAAGGGTTATCGAGCAGGTTGGCCAGATGAAAGCTGAGTGAACACTCCAACTCCTCATGATTGAGGATAGTTGCGTGCAGGAAGCTGGCAAGGATGGGCTCTGCGGCAGCGGCGTCGCGGGTTTCGCTGCGGATTCGCTCCCAAATAGGATCGCCGTTCTGCATTTGCTGGATGCCGTCACTTTGCGTGGCTGTCATGGGTGCTGCTCCGCGCCCACAGGGGCTTCATGGCAGGGATGCGAAGGGTAGCGCTTTAGCCTTTCCATAGCTAGGTGACGCATTTCCCTCGAAAACACCACAGGGTGTGGCCCCGATCCGCATACTTTCGTTCGAACAGCGTCATCGGTGAGTCGGGGGCGAAGGGTTCTATGTGGCCCTTGATGCCGATGAGGGCGGCCGCCTGGGCGAACTCCTGCGCAAAAATGTCCCAGTTGGTGTGGAGCTCAAGCCACCCTCCCAATCTGGAAAGCACGGGAAAAGCACCATGCCCATGGACGCGTTTTTTGAGCTGCGCAGCCTTGGGCCAGGGGTTGGGGTACAAGAGCCAATGGCTGTGCAGTGTGACGCCGGCCTCTATAAGGCAAAGCCAAAATGGCTCGACTTCTGCGCGAAGCAGTAGGTAATTCTGCGCTCCGGTAGCCTGATGTTTTTCCAGCCGATGCGTGGACTGATCGATACCGACCACCAGCGCATCAGGATGCGCTTCTGCGATGAGCGCGGTGCTCATGCCGGTGCCGCAGAATGAATCGAGGATCAGCGGTCTGTTGTCACGCGGCAGCCTCTTGAGCAGTTGCTCGAACGCATCCCGAGTATGCGTGGGGCAGGGTTTGCGCCATGGGTGGCTCTGGTGGTGTTGGACAATCTCCGTGAGATCAGGATGGGGTCCCACTTGGTCCGTTGAGAGCACAGGCGCAGTGTGTGCAGGTTGATCTGTTTGCGGAGCGTCAGTCACCTTGCCATCATACCCCGCTACCCGAGCCTGTCCGGTCAATACTGAAAGCATGCGCGAAGATCTCCGCCCTTTTTGGGTCAAACGTACATACCTCGCCTTCCGTTCAGTCTGGATCGACTGGTTCGTGCGACCGCGGTGTGTCCACCTTGGTACTCACGCGACCATCATGGCGCCTTGGTATGTCGATATCTCGGGGCCCAACATTCGCATCGGCCATTCGTTTACCGCGATCAACACCGCCAGTCAGCGCGTACAGATTGGTGTTTGGGGACGCGAAGCGGGGCACGGCCGCATTACTCTGGGCAATGCCTGCCTGATGAGTCCGGGTTCCCGCATCAGCGCCAGCGATGACATCGCGCTGGGAGATGGCTGCATGCTCGCCAATGGTGCCTACATCACTGATTCGGATTGGCATGGCCTCTATGATCGCGTTGAACGTGCCGCCGAGCCCACACCGGTCAGGCTGGGCAATAACGTCTGGGTCGGTGACCACGCCACCGTCTTGAAGGGCGTGACGATTGGAGAAAACAGCGTGGTGGCTGCCAGGGCCGTGGTGACGAGCGACGTGCCGGCCAATGTGGTGGTCGCTGGCAATCCCGCCAAGGTGGTAAAAACTCTCGATCGGGATACACCCCGCTACACACGAGCCGACCTCTACGCTGACCCCGACAAAACAGCGCAACAGTTCAAAGAGCTTGATCGCTATGTGTTGGGGAAAAATCGCTTCTGGTTCTGGGTATGGACGTTGATTTATCCGGGTGCCCGCCGGGGGGGTTGACCCTGCCCCAATCCCCGGCCTCGCGGTGATCACAAGAGCCTCAATGGCTCCTCTTTGAGCAAAGCCAGCTGCTCGCGCAGCGCTAAAATCTGGTCAGCCCAGTAGCGCTCCTGCCCAAACCAGGGAAAGGCGGCTGGAAAAGCCGGGTCGTCCCAGCGTCTGGCGAGCCAGGCGCTATAGTAGACCATCCGCGCGGTGCGCAGTGCTTCAATCCATTTGATCTCTCGTGAATCAAAGTTGTTGAATTCCTCATAGCCCGCAATGAGCTCAGCAAGCTGTAATTCTTTCTGCGCGCGATCGCCCGAGAGAAACATCCACAAGTCCTGAATCGCGGGCCCCGTAACGCAGTCGTCGAGATCAACAAAGTGCGGCGTGTCGTCACGCCAGAGAATATTGCCCACATGGCAGTCGCCATGCAGTCGTATGCCCTCTTGTGGCGCGTAGTCGGCCATCAATCGCGTTGCGCTATCCACCAAATCCTTACCCAGGCTATCCCAGGCAGGACGCAGCTCACGGGGCACCCACTCGGTGCCAAGGTAGTCGAGGGGTTCGCTCAGCCAGCGCTCTAGGGTGTAATCGATGCGCTCCGCGAAATCAGAAGAGCTGCCTACGCCATGCATGCGCCCCAGTGTGCGACCCAGCCCGAGCAGATGATCAAAGTTGTCGAGCTCCGGTGCATGACCTCCCCGGCGGAGAAAAGCGGCAATCAAAAAGCCTTGGGCCTCCTGCAGTGTCGCACCGTTAATCTCCATGGGTGCAACAACAGAGAGACCATTGTCGACCAGTTCTTGGGCGAAGGCATGCTCTTCCAGAATTTGCGCGCGGGTCCAGCGCCCAGGTCGGTAGAACTTAACGATCACTGGGTCGGCCTCTTCGATGCCCACCTGATAGACGCGGTTTTCGTAGCTGTTCAACGCGAGCAGGCGCAGGTCACTGCGCAAACCAATGGCCTCGACGCAGTCGACAACGCAGTCCGGTGTGAGCCCTTCAAAGGGATGGGTCATCAGTCGCCCCGCGATGAAAACGCTTATGTTACTCCAGGCTAAAAGGTGCGGGAGTGCGCGCCGGGCACCGCACGGTCACCGAGCGCACCCCGGCGTCCGCACAAGCACTCGCAGCTGCGCGAGCTGAGCACCGGTCGTTCTGCAGGGAAAGAGGCATCGCGAGCCGCCTTCCTCAAACTGGCGCGAAAGGGCTCTAGAATGTCGAGTTGGTGTGCAGCACGCCAACTGATGGAAGAACACCATAGTCGCCAGAGATTGGTCCCAAGCGGCTAGTGCTAGCGAGCGCTTGGTCGAACGGTGCGTAATCGATACAGTGCACTTTTGAACCAGAGCAAAACACCGACGTGCCAGAACCTGACTTTTCTAGCGATCTTGATGACACAAAGAAGCTCTCGGACGCCGATCAGGCCAGGGTCGACGCTTTCCTGAAGCGCGGGGTGAACTCGGTTGAGCGTAAGCCCTTTAAGCCGCTGGTCTTGATCTTTTTGTTGATGGCAGTGGTGGCGGCTTTCAGCCTGTTAAGCCAGGGCATCGCCCAGTGGGCAGGTATTTACTAAGTGCACCCCAATCTTGGACGGTATTGGGGGTTTTGGTATTCTGCGAACCTCGGTGTGTAGCGCAGCCTGGTAGCGCACTTCCTTCGGGAGGAAGGGGTCGGAGGTTCAAATCCTCTCACACCGACAAAATTTGTATTTGATATTCAATCTGTTAAAGACGATTGGCCAGATTCTTAACTAGGGGTAGAAGGGTCGCACAACAATCGAACAACATCTAGCACATCAGATATACCCATTGGCTCTCTTCTATCCCATTCCACTTAAGATTCTCTCAGCTCTCTACGTGGGGCGGGGTCTAAATTTAGGCACGGGGAAGGGTAAATGCCTGTCGCTGATCCTGCTGAGACAACTAAAAGTTGCTTTTTGGAAAAGGTGTTAACTTCCGTTGTGATTGTGATGGTTACCGCCCCAAGATATTTAGGTCTCCGTCGAGGCGCGCCGTCCAACTATTCTTTTCAAGGTATGCAGAATGACAGTGATCTTTGTCTTATGGTTTCCTGATGGTGTCCCCGTCGCCCGGTAAGGGCTAAAGCTCCCCAAATGGAACTGACACTGGATCAAGCTTTACAGCAAGCTGTAGTGGCACACAGGGAAGGTAAGCTCCAAGATGCTGAACGCCTTTACCGTGCCATCCTAAAGACGCAACCCAACCATCCTGATGCCAATCACAATCTGGGTGTATTGGCTGTTGCTGTGGACAAACCGTTAGAGGCATTACCATTTTTTAAGCAAGCATTGGATGCCAATCCGCAGATAGAGCAGTTTTGGTTGAGCTATATCGATGCATTGGTCAAATCTCAGCGTTTTGAACAGGCAACGCGAGTTATTGTGGATGCGACAGAGAATGGTGTGGCCGCGGATAAGCTCGACACTGTCACAAAGCAACTACCGCAAGCCCAGGCAAACGGTACTAAAAAAGCCGATCAGCATGTCGCGCCTTCAAAAAGTAAAGAAGGGCGCGCCGCTGGGAAAAGAGGTAGCGTTCGTAAGGCGAGCGGCTCCCTAACTACTGTTGAACCGCCGCAGAGAATGGTGAATAACTTGCTACAAAATTATCAAGCTGGGCGAATTCACGAGGCTGAGCAACTAGCAGCATCAATGACGGAGGAGTTCCCGCAAAGTCCCCTTGGCTGGAAGGTTCTAGGATCAATAAAGAGACAAACGGGAAGACTAAAAGAGTCTATGGCCCTCTTTGAAAAATGTCTCTCGTTAGCTCCAAGGGATGCAGAATCTATGGCTAACCTCGGTAACGTTTTTAGACAGCTGGGAAGGTTAGCTGACGCAGAGATAAGTTATAGCCAAGCGTTAAGCATAAAAGACGATGTTGCAGAATTTCACAGCAATCTAGGGCTTGTGCTGGAGGAGCTGGGCAGATTAGATGAAGCTGAGAGAAGCCATCGACGCGCCATAGCTTTGAAGCCTAACTTGTCTCAAGGGCACTATAACTTAGGAGTTACACTCAAAAAGCTTGGGCGATTAACCGAAGCTGCATCGAGCTATTCCCGAGCAGTAGAATTGAGGCCTGAGGATGCAAGAGCGCATTTTAACTTGGGTAATACACTCAAACTGCTTGGGAATAGCGAGGAGGCTGAGGCTTGTTATACGCGAGCGATTTCTTTAGATCCCGAATCTCACAAGGCGTTAAGTGGCCGAAGTTATTTGTTGTTGGAGAAAGGAGAATATGAAGCCGCGCTGGAGGACGCTGACGCATGTAAATTAAGCAAAAAGCATAAGGTACTTCCCTTGGCAGCGTTATTTGGCTTGGGACGCATAGACGAAGTATATGAGAGGTTGGCGATTCATTCAAAGGTAGACCCTGAGAATATCAGTCTGGCCGCTTTCTCAGCCTTTATATCTAAAGTAGACGGAAGAGCCACCAGATATAACTTTTGCCCGGACCCCTTGGAATTTATACACCTCGCGAACCTGTCTTCTCATGTGTCTGACTCAGGCGCTTACGTGGAGGATCTTATTGAAGAGCTGAATGAAGTGGAGACTAGTTGGGAGCCTCTAGGAAAAACTACAGTGGGGGGCTTTCAATCATCCCATGAAGTTAATTTATTCAAAAACCCTACCCCAAAAATCGCTCTCCTAAAGTCGATCATTGTTAGTGAGATAGAGGCGTATCTGTTGGAATATAGAGATGAACGCTGCCTTTTCATTAAAAATTTTCCAAACACCCGTAACCTTCGAGGCTGGACTGTCACGCTAAAGCAGCAAGGGCACCAGAAGTCACATATTCACCCCAACGGATGGTTAAGTGGAGTTATATATTTAAAGGTTGTCCCATCTCTAGGCAAAAATGAGGGGGCAATAGAGTTTAGCTTGAACGGCACGCATTATCGTGACGATAACAGCCCTGAAGCTACAATACTGCCAAATTCAGGGGATTTGATTCTTTTTCCGTCGTCGCTTCATCACAAAACAATTCCTTTTACGACGAATTCGGAGCGGATGATTGTCTCATTCGATCTAACGCCAAGAACCTCCGATTAACATGGCTCATAAGCAGTCGCTAATTTGATTATTTTGAAGTAGGCCTCATATTGCAAGTCTTCGCCTGACTAAGCTTTCCCATAAAAAAACACCGCAAAAAACTTAGGCTCTAACACATAACTAGCACTAACCGCTTGCATGTTGGAGAGGCGATTTGACCACAGAAGTTTTGCAATTCCCGCACCATAGAAGCCAAGTAATCAAGTCATAATTAGAGACTGCCAAGGGTTTTAAAGACACTCCGCCAGAGACGTGCATAGCTATCCAGAGACAAGTTATCGCGATGATGTTTTGTGGGAGGTCGGTCAGTCAGTCTAGAACTACCTCCTATGCGGCTATGAATGCGATGTCTGAAAAGAGCTGCTAACTGCCGTGGAAGTTGTGATGGTTAATGCCAAGAGATATTCAGATCTGCGTCAAGACCCGCCGTCCTCCCATTCTTTTCAACGTATGCGGAAAGAAAGTAGTCTTTGCCTTATGGTTGCCTGATGGTGTTACCGTCGCCGGCAAGGGCTTGAGTAATTCAAATGGAACTGACACTGGATCAAGCTTTACAGCAAGCCGTTGCGGCACACAGGGAAGGTAAGCTCCAAGATGCGGAGCACTTGTACCGTGCCATTCTTCAGTCACAACCCAACCACTCTGATGCTAATCACAATCTGGGTGTATTGGCTCTTGCCATGGGGAAGCCGTTAGAGGCAATACCATTGTTTAAGCTTGCGTTAAACGCCAATCCTGCGATCGACCAGTTCTGGCTAAGCTACATTGATGCGCTAATAAAAATGAAGCGATGTAGTGACGCTAAGCAGGTAATGTGTGACGCAGAGCAGTCTGGTGTTCCTGCAGAAAAGCTCGGGGGCCTTAAACAGAGGCTAGAGGGCAGACAATCGGATGACACTAATCAGATCGCAACGGACCAAATGCGCTCTGAGAAAGAAAACGCCGAGGTGGTTGTGGCACCGTCAAAGGAACAACTCAGTTGGCTGCGGAAAACTTATGAAGCCGGTAATTTCAGTGAAGCGGAGAAGGTGGCGGGGTCACTGACCGAGATGTTTCCTCAACACCCATTTGGATGGAAGGTTCTGGGTGCTGTTTTCAATCAAACGGGCAGATTTGATGAAGCGCTGATGCCCATGCAAAAATCAGTAGAGTTATCGCCTCAGGATGCCGAGGCCCACAACAACTTGGGTATCACTCTTCAAGAACTAGGCAGGCTAGACGAGGTCGAAGCAACCCATAGACAAGCGATAGCTTTGAAGCCTGACTACGCCGAAGCTCACTTCAATTTGGGTATCACACTTCAAGAACTAGGTAGGTTAGACGAGGCTGAAGTAAGCTATACACGAGCCATAACCCTCAAGCCTGACTATGCCGAAGCGCACAACAATTTGGGTAACACGCTCCAAGAGCTGGGCAGGCTAGACGAGGCTGAAGCAAGCCTTACAGAGGCAATGACTCTAAGGCCTGATTCAGCTGAAGCTCACAACAATCTAGGTAATACGCTTAAAGAGTTAGGCAGGTTAGACTTGGCTGAAGCAAGCTACAGGCAGGCTATATATTTAAAGCCTGACTATGCCGACGCTCACTGCAACTTGGGTGTTACGCTCCAAGATTTGGGCAGGTCAGACGAGGCTGAAGCAAGTTATCGACAAGCGATAGCGCTGAAGCCTGATTATGCCGAAGCTCACCATAATTTGGCGACCGCGAAAAAATTTTCACTACAAGACGAACAGTTTGTTCAGATGAAGGCGCTTTATCGTGATCGAACTATTTCTGAGGACCAGCACTGCCACATTTGCTTTGCCTTGGCAAAGGCCTCCGATGATATCGGTGAACTGATTAATGCTTTTGAGTTTTACGCAGAAGGAAATGCACTCCGAAAAAAACAATTGCATTATCACAAAGCGCAAGACAAGAAGTTATTTGAGAAGCTGAAAGCCTATTACCCACACATAGCTGCGAATCCACTCGGGGCGGAGATTGCTAGCCCCGAGCACATTCCTATTTTTATAGTAGGTATGCCTCGCTCCGGCACGACATTGGTAGAGCAAATCATTTCATCACATCTTTTGGTTACGGGCGCAGGAGAGCTGCCCTTTGTATCTCAATTTGGCCGTTCACTGGCGGTTGGCCAAACCCGAGTAAATAGGGAGATTTTAAGGGCGTTCAGAGAGCAGTATCTGCAAGCCCTGCAGGCGCGCTCGAAGGGCAACACTATTGTCACAGATAAAATGCCTCAGAATTTTCGGTTTTTGGGGTTAATCGCAGCGGCTTTGCCAGAGGCAAAAATTATTCATGTCCAAAGAGATCCAGCGGCAGTGTGCTGGTCAAACTACACGCAATATTTTGTAAAAAACAACTTGAGCTACTGCTACAGCCTTGAGGACATCTTGCATTATCAAGGGCTTTACGAGGACCTTATGAAATTCTGGCGTCACGCGCTTCCCGGCAGAGTATATGATCTTGACTATGAGTGTTTAACACAAGACCAAGAATCAGAGAGCCGCAAGCTCATCGAGCATTTGGAGCTGACTTGGGATGACCGCTGCTTATCGCCGCAAGACAATCAGAGATGGATTTCCACGGCTTCCAACATGCAAGCCAGAAAAAAAGTTTATCAAGGAAGCTCTAGCCGCTGGAGGCGTTACCTGCCCTACCTTGATGGGGCTTTTGATCATTTAAGTATCCGCGACAAATGAGGTTGTAACACCAACCGCTAGAGTAACCACCTATAACACCCAAAGCCCCGACAGAGGCTATAGAAATGCCGCGTTGATGGCATAGGGTAGGCCGAAGAGGCAGCTCCAGTTGAACACCGTGAGCACCCAGAAGTGTAGGGGTTGAAGATCTTTGGAGAGGAACAACGCGGCTTGCACCGACATAGCACCGAGTGACAACCAAAGTAGCGGTTCGCTCATCAACCCTCTCGATTCAGCGAGTCGTAATCCGTTGGGCCAATTACTGCTGCCGACAAAGCGCGGTCAATGCTCCGGTTAGGGCCGTCAGCGAGAACCGGTCTTAGATTGCTGAGGCAGCCATTACAAACAGTACCGCTGCTGCTGTAACAATTGAATAAGTATCAGATGTGGTCATGATGTGCTCCTTAACACTTATGACGGTCAACACACATCTTTTAATCCCCAAGTGTCACTTGTTAGCAGTTATTGTTTGTACGTTCTGCTTGGTGTTTGATGAGTGTCACAAGCTAAGAAAGAGAAGATTACGATGCGGTTACAGGGTTTAAAGTGTGTAGTGACCGGCGGCGCCAGTGGTATCGGTGCCGCGACGGTCAAGCGATTTGCGGCTGAGGGCGCCGAAGTCAGCATTCTGGATCGAGACCTGCCAGCCGCCCAAATGTTGGCCGCGGAGTTAGGTCAAGATCATTTTGCCGTCGAGCTCGACGTGCGTCTTGAGCCCGCAGTCGAGCAGGCCGCGGCCGAGGTCTACGCACGCTGGGGGCAAATCGACGTACTCGTCAACAATGCGGGCTCCGAGCTTAATAAATCCTATAACGAAACGACGGTCGAAGAGTGGGATTGTGTGCTCGACACCGATCTCAAAGGCCCATGGCTCCTGTGCAAGCATTTTGTGCCCGGTATGGTTGAGCGTGGCTCGGGTAGCGTGATCAATATCTCCTCTCTGAATGGGCTAGTCGGGTTTCCATTATCGACTGCGTACGGCAGTGCCAAGGGTGGCCTCGTGGTCTTTACCCGTGATATGGCCATTGAGCTAGCGACCAGCGGCGTGCGCATTAACTGTGTCTGCCCTGGCGTGATCGAAACACCTATGATGGAACGCTGGACAGATCTGATGCCCAATAAAGAGGAAGCCAAAGCCATGCTGCGTGGTGTGATGCCTATTGGCAGGATGGGTACCGCTGAGGAAGTGGCCAGCGCAGTGCTGTTCTTCGCCTCAGCAGATTCCAGCTTGTGTCAGGGCGCTGTGCTGAGTGTGGACGGAGGCTTTACCGCTCAGTAGCGAGGCGGTGCCTCAGCCCAGCACGCCTTCCGACCGCAAGGTGCTGATTTGCTGGCTGTCCAAGCCAAAGTCGGCGAGCACCGCATCAGTATGCTCGCCGTGGGCCGGCACCGGACGCGAGGGTTCTAGCCGCTTGCCGCCAAAACGGGGCGGCGCCTTCACAACGCGGAGCGTGCCAAGATGTGGATGGTCGACCTCAGCGATGCTGTCGTTGGCGCTGAGTTGCTCCTGCGCGAGCACCTCGTCTCGGTTTAGGCACTTTGCGCAGGGCACCTCCACTTCGCGGAGCAGGGCCAGTAATTCATCACTGGTGTACTCAAGGCACTTTTCAGCGACGAGGCCCCGAAAAATTTGCAGATTCTCCACCAGCTTCTGCATGGTGTTGAAGCGCTCGTCTCCCAGCAGATGCAGCAGGCCAATCGCCTTCAGCATGTGTCCCTGCATTTCCTGATTTGCCGCGGCCACAGTGATTCCTCCGTCTTTGGTCAGCGTGAGATCATACAAAATGTCGATCAGCATACCGCCAGGGATGGCGTCCTCATCGAGCAGGGCATGATTCTGGAACCCGTCGGGGAACATGAAAAACAGCCCCGAATCGAGCATGGAGAGGTCGATTAGTTGACCTTCTCCGCTCCGCTCGCGGGAGAACAGGGCACTGGTCACTGCCTGGCAGGCGGTATAGGCGGTGATTTTGTCGCAGAGTAAAGAGCGGATAAACGCGGGGGAGTCATCGCTACCTTGGGTTGCCGCCATCCCTGAATGAGCCTGAATGATCGGGTCGTAGGCAGGTGCCCGGCGGAGCGGCCCTTCGGTGCCGAAACCCGAAATCGCCATGTAGATCAGCCTCGGGTTGATGGTCCTGAGTGCGTCACAACCCAGATTCAGTGTATCCATCGTTCCGGGGCGAAAGTTATGGATGACCACATCCACCTGAGAGGCTATGTCGCGGATGACCGCCTGACCCGCCTCAGTTTTGAGATCGATCTTGATCGACTCCTTGCCGCGGTTGCAGCCGGCAAACAATGAGGAGATGTCGCCCTTGCGTGCCCCGATGTAGCGCATCGGGTCCCCCACATCACTGGGCTCTACCTTGATCACCCGCGCGCCCTGTTCCGCAAGCATCATGCTCGCGAGCGCCGCAGTGATCATGGTGGAGAACTCAATAATGGTGATGCCTTCCAGTGGTTTCATATCGTTACCCCGGCGAAGCGTTGTTCTGCTGTGTGGCATGCCACTGGCTGAACAGGCCTACGACTTGTAGAAACTGTTATGAGATGCGTTGGTTACCTCTAACCTAGATCCTAATCTCGCCAAAGGCAATCTCGGCTGAGCTGGCGGAGCCGGCTCGCCAAGGTCATCCTGTCAGATGAACAACGATCACAAGCTCATGCGGGTACCCTCCCGTCAGGAGCAACATCATTATTTTTAACGACGATTTGCTGCTGACTGAGGAAGCCCTCTGGATCAGCGACTGCGCTCAGGATGAAGAGGGCAAACGGGTGTTTGGTCACCCGACCGGTGTGCTACACAAGAACCGCAAAGCGCGACGCTTTGAGTGCTGGATGACCGCCATACAGCGCGATGGCGAGTGGACCTTTCGCCGTGGCATTGAGATCTATGACCAGGGCGGCATGGTATGGCTGGAAACTGAGGAAGAAGCCCCCCAGCAGGTGGTGATCAAGATGCGCGCAACGTGCGCTGGCCTTATGGCAATAACCGGCCATCACTGGTCTTGTATGCCTATCGTCCCGACGAAGATCGTGCTGTCTCTTATGCCTGGGCAGATCCGTCCGCGCAGCGCATTGGCATCAATCTAAGGTGGATGCAGGCCAGCGGCACGCTGGCGGCTAAATGAGAGCACTGTGTGCTAACAAACTGGGCGTGTTAATACCGTCTCGATGGCTATCCAACATCTGCCTGCTTGTGACCATCCCGACTTTGGCTGAGGAATTGCCTGATCCCATTGCGGCGGGTTGGCAAGGCGAAACAGTATGCGAAATCCTGCGTGAGCATGCTGAGCTTCGGATATTCCGGTGCACGTTCCCGCCCGGGGTGGGTCATGAGCGCCACTTTCACCCGCGCCATTTTGGCTATGCGCTATCTGGCGGAACGACGCGAATCACCAGTGATAGCGGTACTCGTGAGGTGACCTTGAAGAGGGGAAGTTACTTTTTCAGCGAGGGGATCGCTTGGCATGAGGGCCTGAACGTCGGCGATAGCGCGGTTTCGTATCTGATGATCGAGCCAAAGTAACCTTTTACCGGTTGCTGCACGCAATTCCGCAAAAAGCTAGCCGCGGCCTATAGCGTCTCCGTAAAGCGCTCCGTCGGCACCTTACGATGAGACACCTCTTCAGGTTTTTCGAGGGATTGAAAAAACTCTCCAAAAAGGCATCCAAACGCCGTGATTATGCATAGAAAGCCCAACAATCAGCGCAAATTGGGTGACTTCTGTCGTGAAAGCATTGGTGAAAAAACACGCAAAGGAGGGTTTGTGGCTGGAAGATGTCCCAATTCCGGTGGTGGGCGGGAATGACGTATTGATCAAGGTCCATAAAACCGCGATCTGTGGCACCGATGTGCACATCTACAACTGGGACGACTGGGCGCAAAAAACGATCAAGACCCCGATGACGGCGGGTCACGAGTACGCAGGCGAAATCGTTGAGCTCGGCGCCAACGTCACGGGTCTGCAGGTCGGCGATCTTGTTTCGGGCGAGGGTCACATTGTTTGCGGCCGCTGCCGCAACTGTCTCGCAGGGCGTCTGCATTTGTGCCCCAACACCGAGGGGGTTGGCGTCAATCGCGATGGCGCCTTTGCCGAGTACGTGGTTATTCCCGCGACCAACGTTTTCCGCCCCAGCGTTTATCTGCCTACGGATCTCCTGAGTATTTTCGACCCCTATGGCAACGCCGTTCACACCGCTTTGTCATTCAATATGGTGGGTGAGGACGTCATCATCACCGGTGCTGGCCCCATCGGCATTATGGCCGCGATGGTCGCGGGCCACTGCGGCGCGCGCAATGTGATCCTGACCGACGTGAATGAATACCGGCTGGATCTCGCCAAGCGTATTGTGCCCAAGGTCCAGCCCATTAACGTGGCCAAACAGGAAATTACCCGGAACTTCATGGAGAGCCTTGGGATTCTCGAGGGCTTTGATGTATGCCTCGAAATGTCGGGCTCACCCGCGGCCTTCAGAGATGTACTCAGCAAGATGATCAACGGCGGCAACATCGCCATGTTGGGCATCATGCCCGACGATACCGGCATCGACTGGACCGACGTGGTTTTTAAAGGTTTGAACATCAAGGGCATCTATGGCCGCGAGATGTATGAGACTTGGTACAAAATGGTGATGATGATACAGAGCGGCCTGCCGATTGAGCGCATTATCACGCACCGCTTCCACTACAGCGAGTTTCAGGAAGGTTTCGACATCATGCGCTCGGGACAGTCGGGCAAAGTGATTCTGGATTGGAAGGACTAACATGAGTTATCAGGCAGCGAAACATACCTACGCCGCAGAGATTGCTGAGATCAAAGCCGCTGGGCTGTGGAAGACCGAACGCGTTATCACCTCTGACCAGAGGAATGACATTACCCTTGAGGGCGGTGCCAATGTGGTCAACATGTGCGCCAATAACTATTTGGGTCTTGCCAATAACGCCGAGGTGATGCGGGCAGCGAGCGACAGCCTCAGCGAATGGGGTTTTGGGGCCGCATCGGTCAGATTCATTTGTGGCACGCAAGGCATCCACAAAACGCTGGAGCAGCGGGTCAGTCAGTTTCTGGGCATGGAAGACGCCATCCTATATGCGGCTTGTTTTGATGCCAATACGGGGCTCTTCGAGACGATTCTTGGCCCAGAGGATGCGGTGATTTCAGACGAGCTCAATCATGCCTCCATTATTGACGGCGTTAGGCTCTGCAAAGCGTCACGGTATCGCTACCGTAACAATGATATGGCCGATCTTGAGGCCAAGCTTCAGGAAGCGCGCGACGCGGGCGCCCGACGAATTCTGATTACGACTGATGGTGTGTTCTCGATGGACGGTACGATCGCTCAGTTGGACGCGATATGTGATCTGGCTGATACCTACGGTGCGATGGTGCATCACGACGACTGCCATGCCACCGGCTTCATGGGCGATCAGGGACGCGGTGTTCATGAGTACCGTGGGGTGATGGATCGAGTGGACATCATTACCGGCACTTTCGGCAAGGCACTGGGCGGCGGCTCGGGTGGTTTTACCGCCGGGCGCCAGGAGATCATTGATATTCTTCGCCAGCGTTCAAGGCCCTATCTTTTCTCCAACACGCTTGCCCCTGCTATTTGCGCGGCATCATTGAAGGTGCTCGATATGCTCGAAGCGTCGACGGAGCTGCGGGATACGCTCCACGAGAATACAAGGTATTTTCGCGAGCAAATGCAGGCCAATGGTTTTGCAGTGCCGGAAGGTGACCATCCCATCGTGCCGGTGATGCTGGGCGATGCAGTGGTGGCGCAAAAAATGTCCGAGAGACTGCTGGAGCTCGGCATCTATGCCATCGGATTTTTCTATCCTGTCGTGCCGCAGGGCAAAGCACGCATCCGCGTGCAGATTTCTGCGGGCCATACCCAAGACGATCTGGACAAGGCGGTGGCGGCTTTTGCCACCGCGTCCAGCGAGATTACGGCTTAGGAGATCGTTCTCGCAGGCCAGTGGAAAAACGGCCACGCCAGAGCGTGAGCCCTCTTTAGCTCAGGACGTTGTGCCCCGTTCAGTCCTGGATGTTATAGCCCTGTCCGTGCATATAGTTCTTTACGATCTGATCCGCCTGTGCGCTGGCATTGGCGCTCGCTGTCCGTCGGTTGAGCCTATTGCGGCTGGCGGCGGCAATCACGCCAATCCCCGCGTCTTTCTTGGCGGCTTTTGAATCTCATCTACCGCTGACTGCGCCTACGGCTGCGCCCTTAACCGCAGTGCCCGCAACGCTCTACCTCTGGGGGAGCGTCGGGTTGGTTTTGCCCTGCCGCGGATCGCGGGCGGGACATCAAAAAGTGACAGTTTCGCTATTGGCGCGGATAGGCCTTTAGGAACTGCAGTTGGGTTGTGTTCACGTTTACCCGCATGCCGGCAGTCTCTTTGGCGAAGGTCGCGTAAGCGGGGTGGGCGAACAGCCCCTGCTGGATTTGATCGAGCTGGGTCAGAGTCTCTGCACCAAGATACACCCAGTTGGTGAACATATCGTTACCGAAACCGACCAGGTCATTACCCCAGGATCGCAAGCCGACATCCTCAGCCGCGGCACTCATCATCTTGGCATAGGCTGCCGCATATGCGCGCTGGTTCTGAGGCTCGATGATCACATCAAACTTTGCGAACACGAGATCTTGATTCCAGTCGCCTTCTTCGGTCAGTGCAAAGCCCAGATACTCCCGAGTGGGGATCACGCCCGCCGCGTTGAGATCAGCGAGAAACTCAATAGCGCCTGGGCAGCTACGGAAGATCTCGGCGGCTTTTTGTTGATCCGCTGCATTTTGATAAGTGTTGATGAAGAAGTGCGTTGATTGGTAAGCACCGTTAAATACTTCTTCGGCCAGACCTACATCAGCCGGATAGGTTTTGCCGCAGTCTGATGCGTAGAACTTGTCGGTCGCCGCGACCACGGCCGCTGGGTCCGGCGCGATAAAGTGATAGAACCCATAGTACTTACTGTTGGGCCGGTGGTCGTCAGCGAGCGCGAGTGTGGAGAAGAGCGCTGCGAGTAGCGTCACAAAAAATTTCATATTGTTCCCCTTGGGTTTTGGTTGGCCGCAAAGTCCTTGGCATACGATCCGTAGATTTGACGCTCCCTGTCTTTTTTGAACCTACGCTGCTTCCGCATAGAGCTCTTTCATGCCATCAAAGGTCATGGTGTCGACGACATTTCCGTCATCGTCGAGAATTTCATAGATCGGCCCGTCGCAGTAAGGCCGCAGGCTGAACAGAATCACCACGTCTGTGTCGCCGCCTCCTTCGGTATGCGGCTCCGGATCAGCCTTACCGGCTTTATAGGTACCTACCGGGCGCACTTCTTTGAGTTCACCTTCCGGCGTGTAGATTCGATGCTCACCTTTGACGACAAAGGTGTGAAACGCAGCGACGTGTCGGTGCAGCACAATTTTCTCGTTCGCCGCAAATCGGAATAACACGTCGACGATCTTGGCTGTCTCGTCGACGTCCAGAATCGACAGCCAAACGTGCTCCACGTCGGGCAGTTCGCGCCAGGTAATCGCGTTTTCGTCAAAAGAATTGATGTCTAGCATGTGGTTCCCCCTTAGACTGATCTTGTTTTGCTGCATCTTTACCACAAAAGCATGACGGGCGCTGTCTCTCTGTCTGTTTGTATCTAGCGCAACCTGCAAGCGCCTTGGTTTATCGGGCGGGCGCGAGCACTAGGTTGAGCGCTACACTGAGACGGATTTCAGGGTGAGCCACTGTTCCGGAAGCACCGCTCCACTAAAGTCGTGTCACGGAAGACCGCCGTGCCAAGGAAGGCGTTTATGAGAGGGAGGCGGTGAGACGGACCTGAATCAGCACATGATTGACCGCAGCAGTGCGAAGCTTCACAGGATTGGCCGGCACTGTGACGACTTTTCTACAGCCAACGAGATTTTGCAGGCACTGAAGCAGCGCACTGAATTGGGCGCTGACCGTCCAAAACTTCTCAATGCCGCAGCTTAAATTGGCAGTTGCATTGCGAGTCATTTGCGAGCGGCTCGGGCTGCTCTTGCCGATAGCCGATGCACATCCCATTATGTGCGCTCAGCATGCAAGCAGATTTGTCATGAGCAACGGCCCCGAAAACCCCAATGGCGAACGCCCCAAGTGGCGTGGCCGAATCGAAGTCTTATTACTCGTGGCAGGTGGTTTGATTCTGCTCATACCTACACTCGCCATTTTTCTTGCGGGGTAGGGTGACACGATGACCAAACGCTACGCGCCCGCCACCGAGCGAAACCGCGAAGCGATTTTGGCTGTTCTCCAAGATACTCTTCCCGATCAGGGCACGGTTTTGGAAATCGCCTCCGGCACTGGGCAACACGCCGTTTTCTTTGCACAGCACCTCACCACGCGTTACTGGTTACCCACGGATAGGGATGTCGCCAATCTTGCATCGATCGCAGCCTGGCGCGAGGAATCTGATGCGGCTAATTTGTTGCCGCCCTGCCAGCTCGATGTGCGCGACTCGGTATGGCCTATTGACGGTAGTCTCCCCGAGCAGGTCTCGGCGATCGTGAATATCAATTTGTTGCACATCTCCCCTTGGTCCTGCTGCCAGGCACTGTTCACGGGCGCAGCTGAACTTCTGACTCAAGGGGGTGTAGTGATGCTTTATGGGCCATTTAAGCGAGACGGGTTGCATACGGCGCCTTCCAACGCGGCGTTTGACGAACAGCTCCGATCACAGGATCCAGGGTGGGGAGTGAGAGATCTGGAGGCCGTGGTGGACGTTGCGGTGGAGCAGGGGTTGGCTTGTCAGAGTGTCATTGAGATGCCGGCCAACAATCTGTCAGTCGTATTTAGAAGAGGCTGAGTTCCGCGGAGGTAAGGTGGTTAACAGTGCTTCGTGCAGCCCACGAATACTGTGGATCTCTTAGTGAGTGGGGGATAAGGCAGGCAAAACCTAAGTGATGAGAAGTTTACGATGAGGGGCTGCTGGTGGCACGGGCTGGCATGGGTCAACTTTGGTTTGCTGGCTGCGGCGGCCCTAAAATTTATCCCGATTGTCATCTCCTTAAGCCACGGAGTGACGCTGAATGCTGATCAGATTGCGAGTGGCCTGGCTGATGAGCGGGCCTGGGCGCTCGATCTGATTTCTGACACGCCTTACCTCTTGCTGGTCTGGACGCTGGTCGCGCTGCTGCTCCGACGCCAAACTGGTGACGCGATGATCAGACCTTGGCGATCCGGTATGTAATGCGCGTACAGAGGGCCTTCTAAAACACTCCGTGTTATCACAGCATTGACTGGCACTGGAATACACCATGACCGGAATTGACAAGTACTGGCGATGAAGAGAGGTTTCGTCGTTGAGTGGATAGCTAAAAATATGCTCGACGTCGGCGGGATCAGCATCAAAGCGCAACCCCAACGTACTGGCTTTCAGGTACATTGACGGTCGACAGCTATTACTGAGGTGCCCGGTATAGAAGCTTCCCTCGTCACCGCTGCTGCATTGATTGCCCTGGCCGGCGCCCTGTTTCATGGTGTGGTTGGCGGAAAAATCTACATGGGCAACATTAAGGCCAGTGAGCTCATGCCGTTGACCCAGTCTCTGAGTCTGTTGGCTTGGCAGATGTTCACCGTTTTTCTGGTGATGACTGGTGCGACCCTGCTTTGTGTAGCGATGAAGCCCGATCTTGCTTTGCTCGCTTACCCTGTATTGGTTGGTAATGCCTTGGGCGCGGCGCTCTTTTCGTTATTGGGCGTTATGGGTCATGCCCGGCTTTTAAAATTGCCAGGCATGTATCTGATGGGCCTTACCGCGCTGCTCGGCTGGCTGGGAATCGCTTGATCATTCATCAAATCAACCAGCGTGTAACGGGGAAATGACACCGCCTTGTAGGGATTAATGGATTTTATGTTGGAGAGAATGAAGCGATGATTATTGTGGTTGCAGCGCTGGAATTTGCCAGCCAATTCGATCGAGATGAGGCGGTGGCGCTTGTCGCAGATGTGCAGCGATTGACCCGTGAGGAAGAGCCGGGTTGTCACGATTACTGTTTTGCGCCTGACCCGGCTGTGCCCACGCGTATGCAGGTCTATGAGTTATGGGAGGACAGCGACAGTCTGGCGGCGCATTTCGAGCACCCTTATTACGAGCAAATGGCGAGCTTGCTCCGCGGTGTGGGGTTTGTGAGCAGCACCAATCAGGCCTATCTCATCGAACGGGGCGAACCAGTCTATACTGAGGATGGTGGCAAAAAGACGGCGTTTTTTCAGGATTGACGGAGCCGCCTCGATGGCTAGGTCATAGCACGCTACTGCGTCCTGTTCGCGATCCATCTGTCGGTAGAGATTGCCTAGGTTGGTGACAACGGCTGGTGCAGGATGTAGGTCAATCGATTGTTTGAAGGCGACCTCGGCGCCGGCCGGGTCTAGCTGCCCCTTGCTTGCCAGAGCAATAAATTGCCACACATCAGCTTCCGTTGCTGACTGGTTTAGCAGGGGTGTGAGCAACACTTCAGCATCGGCGTGTTGGTTGCCTTGAATCTAGCCGATTGCCTGATTCAGCTGTTCCGCGGTCGCCATCTAGTCGCCTCTCATCAGCACGAATCCACGCTTAAAACCTGACCCAGATGGTCTCACAGGGCGTAATCCGCTGCATAATGCAACCTCCGGCATGCTGGGTGCTGGGTCTTTCAAACTGCTGCTATGCGCTGTCAGCTGAGATAGAAAAATATGAAATCTATTGCCCAATATCCCATGCTGATGGCAACGCTGGGCATCATGCTCTTTTCCATGATGGATGCAGTCATGAAGGGGCAGGCGCTGGCGATAGGTACTTACAACGCTATGTTTTGGCGCATGGCCATGGGGGCGTTGATCGTGGCGGTGCTGTACCTACCTACGCGCCCCTTACCAGCGTCGGGGCGAGTGCTGAAAATCCATCTGATTCGGGCCGCACTGACGGCGGTCATGGCTTATTTGTTCTTTTTCGGCCTGACGCGCATCCCACTGGCACAAGCGATCGGTCTATCGTTTATCGCCCCCATCATCACGCTGTTTCTGGCGGTGCCCATTCTGGGTGAGCGCATCGGTGCCAATGCCAAGCTCGCTGCGTTGCTGGGCTTTGGCGGTGTCATGGTGGTTGTCGGCGGCGAGCTACTGGCAGTCGATAAGGGCAGCGATGCGGCGGGTATGGCCGCGGTGCTGCTCTCGGCAGTGATGTATGCCTTTAACTTGGTGTTACAGCGCATGCAAGCGTTGGTGGCGAGACCGCTCGAGATAGCCTTTTATCAAAACACCATCGTGTTCCTAATGCTCTTAGTTGGCGTGCCATTCGCCGTCTCATGGCCCGAGACTTCCTATCAGTGGGGCGGCGCGTCGTTGGCGGCAGGTCTCGCGGTGGGCTCGCTGATGCTGATGTCACTGGCGTACCGGCAGGCCGAGGCGCAGCGGCTGGTCGTAATCGAATACACCGCGTTTATTTGGGCGGCGATGTTGGGGTGGTGGTTTTTCGCCGAGCCGGTCACAGCGCGCATCGCTTTGGGTACCGGCTTGATTGTGCTGGGCTGCTTAGTGAGCGCCCGGGGCGGCAGTCGCTAGGCAGAGTGTGCGTAACGGGGGTCTGCTGTGCCGACAGCCAAGATCACATCGCGCTTTGCTTGGCTGCAATAAAGTCACTGTGTGGTAAGTACAGCAGGTCTGCGACTTTACGTATCACGTGCTCCTCGTACTGACTCAATGCGTTATCCGCCATCGCCACCCGCCACATCATGGCCAGCAAATTACGCTTCTGCTCAGCCGATGCCAGCTCATTTAAGGTGCGGGTGAATTCAAAAAGGCAGGTGGCAGCGTCCGCCTGTTCAACCGCGACTTCGGTGATGGTGGAGACTTCGTCAGCGCTGAGACTGAACTGCTCTGTGAGCTGCGTAGTGACTGCCTCTTGTTCTATCGCCTCGACTGCAAAATCGGCCCGCGCCACCTCAAACATGAGGGCTGCGCAGGCGAGTTCCAGCGCACGGTGTTCGACTCCATTTGTCGCCGTGCCTTGCTTCCCAAGCAGATCCTTGAGTTTTTTGAGCAGCATATGAGGTGTTGTCAGGATCTACCGGAAGACAGAGTGTGTGTTGTGTCGTCGAATGGCTGAGGCGGTGAATAAAGCAACAATCAAGACAATACATTCTCCAGTAATTTCATCGGGCGTCCAGGCGCCGCCATGGGTGGTAGCGGATAAAACGCGACCGGGGATGACCAGCCCGACCAACAGACCGCCTGATATCACCAGGGCAGCGTGGCTTCGGACAGCCCCCAGCGCCAAAAGTCCACCGGCGCCAATAAAAAATGCCCCCGAGTCGCCAATTTGGGTGCTACGGCCGGTGCCGTCCAGCAGACTGGCACCGAGTATTTCCGCTGCGGTAGCCGGTTGCAGCCACCAGATAATGCCAACGAGCAAAAGCCCCAGGCCGGACAGGGTTGTAAGGATTCGTAGTAAGGTCAGCATCAGGTTGTCCTCGCAGTTTGCAAAGAGATGTGTCGTACCGCCGATAACGCTTTGACGCAGTGACATACTCTCCAAACTGTGGCGGTAAATCCAGCTCTAACCGGATGGCGTCGCTAAAGAGAGGTCCTCCCCATTAGGCGCATATCGACTATCAGTGTGAGTCTCGTGCTGAGCTTCTTATTGCTGGATCCGCTCAATGCACTGGCCTCGCAGGTTTTCGTCAAGACGCTCACGGGCAAGACTATCACTCTTGATTTGGTGCCTTCGGACAG
>CABYEX010000014.1 GCA_902518075.1 Halieaceae bacterium
GTAGCGGGTGTGGATCTAAGACTTGGACTGGCCGGACTTGGGATATTCGCAGTGGCTTACTCCCTGTACGGCGGTCTCAGGGCCGTCGCATTGACGGACATTATCCAGGTGATTCTTTTGGTCATGGGTGGCCTCATGATTTCCTGGATTTTGTTGGATCAGATCGGCGCGGGCGCCGGACCAATGGCGGGTTTCACCGCGCTCACACAGCAGGCGCCTGACAAGTTCCATATGATCCTCAATGAGGGGCACCCTCATTACATGAGCCTGCCGGGCCTCTCCGTGCTGCTTGGTGGGATGTGGGTGATGAACATCTCGTACTGGGGTTTCAATCAGTACATCATTCAGCGAGCACTGGCCGCAAAGAGTGTCGATGAGGCACAGAAGGGGATCGCCTTTGCCGCTTTCCTCAAGCTGCTGATGCCGGCGATTGTTGTGCTCCCGGGGATCGCGATGTTTGTGTTGAATCCGGAGCTGTCTGCGCCGGACAAAGCTTATCCATCGGCAATGAATTTGTTGCCATTTGGTATCAAGGGTCTCGTTTTTGCAGCGCTGCTTGCCGCGATCGTCTCTTCTCTTGCGTCGATGTGTAACAGTATCTCAACCATTTTTACCGTAGATGTCGCACCGTCGTTGGGAATAGAGAGCGATGGTGGTCAGCGCTCGGTGAGGCTGGGTCGCATTGTTGCCATCGCTGCGATGATTATTGCCATGCTCACCGCAAGACCGTTGTTGGGTAACTTTGAGCAGGCCTTCCAGTACATTCAAGAGTTCACAGGGTTCTTTACGCCCGGCATTGTCGCCATCTTCATGCTGGGATTGTTCTGGTCACAAACAACTGCCACAGCTGCGTTGATATCGGCCATTACATCAGCGGTGCTATCGTTGCTACTCAAGGTTTATTGGCCGGACCTCCCCTTCATGGATCGAGTGGGGCTGGTGTTCTTGCTGTGCGTCGCAGTGGGTGTGGTGTGGTCAATACTGCGTCCGCGGGTCCAAGCCGGGTTCGTTGACCCTGCTAGCGTGAGCTTCAGTACCACGCAGGGATTCAATGTGAGTGCGGTTGCGGTCACCTTGATATTAATCTTCTTCTACACCGTTTGGTGGTAACTGGAACGCCGTATGTCGAGGAATATGAAGATAATGTATCGGTGTTGCGTATTCCTGTTGTTGCTGTTCACTGTGCAGCGAGCTTACCCCGGCACTGCCTGTGAGCCTATATGGGAGGAGGGTTTCACCGGTCCGCTCGACGAAACGGTATGGAATATCGTCGAGGGAGATGGCTGCGCCGAGGGTATTTGTGGCTGGGGTAACAACGAGGCACAAAGTTACGATGAGGCGGGTGTATCGATTGACGGCGGGACACTCAAGCTGACGGCATTCGTCGATGAGCAAGGTCAAATTCGCTCAGGAAAATTAACCACCGCGGATAAGCACAGTTTTCAGCATGGCTATATCGAAGCGCGGATCCGGCTGCCGCAAGGGAGAGGTCTATGGCCTGCATTCTGGATGATGCCGGAGGGTCAGCAATACAGATGGCCGCTGGAGGGTGAGATCGACATTCTCGAGTGGACGGGCCATCAACCCCATCGCATCATCGGCGCTATCCACTTTGGGGATTTGCCTCCCGATAATGTGCACTACAGCGAGACGTTGCGAGCGCCTGCCGCGTGGAGCGGTCAATTCCATACCTATGGTATCGAGTGGTCTCGCGAGCGCATTGCATGGTATGTAAACGATCGAATTCACGGTGTGGCAACACCCGTCGATATCAAGCCCTGGCCTTGGGTGTTCGATGGAAAATCCTTTTACCTCATCGTTAATATGGCGGTGGGCGGTACTCTCGGTGGCAAAGTAGTGCCAGAGGATCTGCCCGACACGGTCGAATTTGACTGGATTCGGATTTATGCCGAGGGCTGCAGAACAGGACTCTCGTCGCCCTAGGTGGTGCAAAACGCGTGAATGGAATTTCAGCATGTGCGAGCCCTCAAGCAGGGCGCATACAGCACTGAGAATGGGTTATGACGACTACCGCATTTTTGTAAATTAACTACAAAAATAGCGAAAATAGTCGGAATAATTCGCCATATATGTTGCTTTATTACAAATAGAACGACAGACTGAGACGATGCATCCAGACGTTCACCGCGTGACCCAAGATATCGCCGCTCGTAGTCGAGTGTTGAGGGATCAGTACCAGCGAGACATCGATGCGATGGCCTCCCAGCCTGTAAATCGCAGCCAGCTTAGTTGCGGCAACCTCGCTCATGGCTTTGCATCCTGTGCCGCTGATGACAAATCCGTTATCAAGCTCATGGGTAGCGCCAACGTGGGCATTGTCACTGCCTACAATGACATGCTTTCTGCGCACGCCCCTTACGCCGATTACCCGGGGCAGATTAAGAATGCTTTGAGGGCTATTGGGTGCACCGCGCAGGTGGCGGGCGGCGTGCCCGCGATGTGCGATGGTGTCACGCAGGGTCAACCTGGAATGGAGCTCAGCCTGTTCAGTCGCGATGTGATCGCGCAGGCAACCGCGGTGTCTCTCTCTCATCACATGTTCGACGCGGTACTGATGCTGGGCATCTGCGACAAGATTGTGCCTGGACTATTGATGGGCGCGCTGCAATTTGGGCACCTGCCCACTTTGTTCGTGCCGGCAGGGCCAATGACATCGGGCCTGTCGAATAAAGAGAAAGTGCGTGTCCGCCAGCTCTATGCCGAAGGGAAAGTGGATCGCGCGGCCTTGTTAGAGGCAGAAATGGCCTCCTACCACAGTCAGGGTACCTGTACCTTTTACGGCACTGCCAATTCGAATCAAATGATCCTTGAAGCAATGGGTCTGCAGTTGCCGGGTAGTTCATTTGTGAATCCTGATACGCCCTTGCGTGATGCGCTGACGGTGGCTGCGGGGGAGCACGTTGCCAAGATGGCGCGCACCACACATCAATCGCTGCCGTTGGCTGATGTGATTGACGAGAGAAGTTTCGTGAACGCCATTATTGCGTTGCTAGCATCAGGGGGGTCGACCAATCTCTGTATTCATTTGGTGGCCATTGCGCGTGCGGCAGGATTGGTGATCACATGGTCCGACTTTGATGCGCTCTCCAGAATCACACCGCTCATGGCAAAGGTGTATCCCAACGGCAGTGCTGATATCAACCATTTCCAGGCGGCGGGCGGCACCGGGCTGCTCTTCGGTGAACTGATTAATGCCGGGTTGATGCATGGCAATGCCACTGTCTGCTTCGGTGGGACCCTTGAGAAAGCTTGTCTCGAGCCTTCCCTCGATGAGGGCGGCTTGCGGTGGCGGGCCGCAACCGATGAGAGTCTCGACCTCGATGTTATTCGACCAGCGAATGATGCGTTTCATCCTGAGGGTGGTATTCGTTTGCTGCAGGGCAACCTCGGACGGAGTCTCATCAAAACCTCCGCTGTTGCAGCGGAACAACAGTGCATCACAGCACCAGCGGTGGTGATCTCGGATCAGGCGGAGCTAAAAGCGCTTTTCGAGCGGGGTGAACTGGACCAGGATTGTGTTGTGGTTGCGCGTTTTCAAGGCCCGGCGGCGAACGGCATGCCAGAACTGCATCAGTTGATGCCGATCCTCGGTGTCCTGCAGGATCGAGGCCACGCTATAGCACTGGTTACAGATGGCCGATTGAGCGGCGCATCGGGCAAAGTGCCTGCCGCTATTCATGTCACACCGGAAGCGGCGAAGGGCGGCGCCATTGGCCGTATTCAGGATGGCGATGTTATCTCCCTAGACGTGGCGACAGGGAAACTCTGCGTGGCAGTCGATGAGCAAATACTGGCCGACAGGCAGCATCCCGATACCCCGATGGCTTGTAACACGGTGGGCCGTGGCTTGTTTAAATTCAGTCGTGAAGTCGTCACCGATGCCGAATCTGGTGGCTGCACATTATTTGAGCCGCTCGTGATGGACGACCTTTCACGGGGGCAATCCGCCCGCAATGTCGCCGATGAACACTGTGCCAGCTAATCAGCACCTCAATCGGCGTCCGCTTTATCTGCTGGCAGATATTGGCGGTACCAATGCCCGGTTTGCCTTTGTTGAGCGCTACAACCCGCTGCCTCAACCAATTGCAAACTACGCGATCGAGGACTTTCCCTCATTTGACGGTGTATTGAACCAACTCGAGGCAGATTGGGTTGAGTTGCAACAGCAGGATGCTGTGCTCAAGGGGGCGTGTTTGGCAGTGGCGGCGATACCCGAGCAGCGTGAAATCAGCTTTACCAATAATGCTTGGCGCTTTACCGCCGCAAGCGTCGCAACACGCCTGGGCTGTGAGCAGATCAGCATCATCAACGACTTTGCTGCAATCGCTCGAGCGCTTCCGGTGTTGAAAGCGGATCACCTCGAGGCGATCGGGGGCGGCGAGGCTGCGCCGCACAAACCCATGGTCGCCATCGGACCGGGAACAGGCACTGGGGTCGCGTCAGTCGTGTTTGATCGAGACGGGGCGCCCATTGTCCTCCCGGGGGAAGGTGGCCATGTTGATTTCGCGCCAATCACTGATATCGAAGCGAAAATCCTCGGCCGTCTGCGCGCACAGTTTGGCCGCGCCTCTATCGAGCGCCTGCTCTGTGGGACGGGCATTATGAATATTTACAGGGCGTTGTCAGAAATCCGCGACATGTCGGTTGTGCACCTCACGCCCGAGGCGGTGGGTGCCGCTGCGCAGCAAGGTCAGGACAGTCTCGCATCGGAGACAATGAACACGTTTTTCTCGGTCCTTGGATCCGCCGCAGGTAATTTGGCGTTGACCCTCGGCGCCCGCGGTGGTGTTTATCTGGCTGGCGGCATACCGCCCCGCTATATCGATTTGCTGAGAAAGAGCGACTTTCGGGCGCGCTTTCTCGCTAAAGGACGATTCGCTGATTTCAACGGGGAGATTGGGACCTTTGTCGTGACTCACCCAGATCCCGGTTTGTTGGGCGCCGCATTGATCTGTCTGGAGGAGAGTGGCGATGGACGCTAGTGTCTTGCTCTCTCGGCTCGCCTGTCCCCTGATCCCTGTCGTCGTGATCGACCGGTTGGATGATGCTGTGCCTCTGGCAGAGGCGCTGGTGCAGGGGGGCGTCTCAGCTCTGGAAATCACGTTGCGCACGCAGGTGGCTTGCGAGGCGATCAGTGCTGTGAAATCGGCCATGCCCCATGCGGTGATAGGGGCGGGCACGGTATCCTCCGGTGAGGCATATGAGGCGGCGGTTCAGTCAGGTGCGGATTTCGTCGTTTCTCCCGGCGCCACGGACCGCTTGTTAAAGGCAGCGGCTGAGCACAATGTGCCCTTTCTGCCCGGTGCAGTGACGGGATCCGAGGTGTTAAGGGCGATGGAGTCTGGGTACGCCACCTTGAAGTTTTTTCCTGCCGAAGCGGCTGGTGGCCCGTCGGCACTGCAGGCGCTGTCAGGGCCCTTCCCGGATATCAATTTCATGCCTACAGGTGGTGTGACGCCCCACAATGTAGCGGCCTATCTGCAACTCAATAATGTCTGCGCTGTGGGGGGGTCGTGGTTGACGCCTCGCGACCTATTGATCGATCAACAATGGGAGGCGGTTTTCAAGTTAGCCGCTGACAGCGTCACTCAAGTCACTCAGATGAGCAAGGGGGAGTGGCAGTGAGTGGTGTTGACCTAATTATTTTCGGTGCAACGGGCGATTTATCCGCGCGCAAGCTTTTCCCGGCCCTGTTTCAACTCGACGCAGCAGGCTTATTGCAAGACGATTTACGGATTATCGCGGTGGCCCGTCAGGAGCAGACTACCAAAGGTTTTTATCATGAGCTTCTGGCCAGGTTGGGCAGTGCGAGGCGTCAAAGTATCAGCGATACAGCTTGGCAGCAGTTCGCTCAGCGGCTGATCTATTTATCGGCTGACTTTTCTGCGCCATCGGCGTTTAAGGGTCTGCAGGCCGAGTTAAGCGAGTCTCGCACCAGTCTTTTTTATCTCGCCACGCCACCTTCACTGTTTGCCAAGATTTGTGAACAGCTAGATACAGATGGATGCTTGGCGGGATCTTGCCGTATCGTCCTCGAAAAGCCGATTGGCGAGAGCCTCGATACGTCTCGTGAAGTCAACGAGACACTCGCTCAATTTTTCGATGACCAAGATATCTATCGAATCGATCATTATCTGGGCAAAGAGACAGTCCAGAACCTTTTGGTGCTTCGATTTGCCAACCGCTTTATCAACTCCCAATGGGATCATAGCTGCATTGATCACATTCAAATTACCGTTGCGGAAAAGGTGGGCATCGAGGGCCGTTGGGCTTATTACGATCGGGTGGGTCAGTTGCGCGACATGGTGCAGAACCATCTCATGCAGCTCCTGTGCCTTGTAGCGATGGAGCCCCCGAATTCACTTGAGGCAGAGAGCATCCGCGATGAGAAGGTCAAGATTGTCAAAGCACTGCGACCGATTGACGCCTCGAGCGTGAAGGATCACGTCGTTCGTGGGCAATATAGTCAGGGCGTTATCGACGGTGAGTCAGTGCCCGGTTATTTCGACGAGGAAGGTTGTGAGGGGCAGGGCAGTGACACTGAGACGTTTGTTGCAATCAAAGCGCACGTCGACAACTGGCGATGGTCGGGTGTCCCCTTTTATCTGCGCACCGGCAAACGTATGCCTGACAAGGTCACAGAAATCATCATTCAGTACAAAGCACTGCCGCATCATATCTTTGGAGAAGGTGAATCAGCGGAACCCAATCGTCTGATCATTCGTTTGCAGCCTAATGAAGGCATTGAAATGACCATGGTCTCCAAACGTCAAAGCCTGCGAGACAAATTGTCACTGCAAACCCATACCTTAAACTTCGATTTTCGTGAGGACGGCGACATCGACCGTATCCCCGATGCCTACGAGCGGCTATTTCTCGACGCTATTAATGGTGACCCATCGCTGTTTGTGGGCCGCGAGGAAATCGAGGAAAGCTGGCGTTGGTGCGATCGGCTGATTAGTGCCTGTGAACAATGCGGCGTAAAGGTCAACGCTTATCAGGCGGGTAGTTGGGGCCCCAGCAAATCAGAACTGCTGATAGACCGGGACGGCCGCAGCTGGAATGTCTGACTGGCACGCCTTTCCTGACCGCGAATCGCTGGACCAGGCGCTGGCGGCCTACGTGGTATCGAGACTGCAACATGGTATTACCGAGCGCGGCACGGCTCATCTTGTGGTCTCGGGCGGCAGCACCCCAATACATTTGTTCTCGATTCTGGCTGACGCTGATGTCGAATGGGGCCGTGTCGTGGTGCTCCTGGCAGACGAACGCTGGGTGCAAGTCGACCATGAGGACAGTAATGAGCGATTGGTTCGGCAAACGCTTCTCACCGGTAAAGCGAAATCTGCCCAGTTCTTGTCTCTTCTCCCCTCACCCGATGATGAGATAACCAACATCTCGGGTTTATCCACTCTGCTGCGGTCCTTGCCCAGATTTGACGTGGTGCTCCTTGGCATGGGTGAGGATGCGCATACGGCTTCCCTGTTTCCATGTTCGGCGGCACTAAGAGAGGGTTTGACGACAGAGCAAGGCGCGTTGATTACGCGCCCTCGTAACGCGCCACATCTGAGAGTGTCCATGTCTAAGCAGCGATTACAGGCCACTGACTGCGGCGTGGTCCATATCGTGGGCGAGAGGAAAAAAGCAGTGTTGGAGCTGGCGAGAAAAAGCGAGGATGAAATGCGCTATCCCATTTCAGCATTCCTGGGTCCGGCGGGCTTTGATTGCTGGTGGGCGCCTTAGGGTACGACTCATCCCACTCTTCATCCGCACTCTCTATACCCAGTCTCCATCTCCCAGTTGCCGTCACGGGGATTGGAGACGAGAAAGAGGGGGCATGGCTACCAAAGTACTCAGTCTAGGGGGAACCGTCTAAGCAGCGACACCCAAATCCTGTTTCGCCAAGGTTGAGCCAATCGCGAGGCCTGTGTCCAGCATGCGATTTGAAAACCCCCACTCGTTGTCATACCAAGCCAATACTTTTACCAACCTGTCCTGCACACGGGTGTGGTTGGTGTCAAAATGGCTGGAGTAGCTACTGTGATTAAAATCGATGGACACCAGTGGCTGTGTGTTGAAACCCAATACGCCGAGTCGGTCTGATTCGGCGGCGCTCAACATGATGGCGTTGATTTCGTCAACGGATGTGCTTCTGGAGGCCGTAAACGTCAGGTCTACCAGTGAGACATTTAGCGTTGGGACGCGCACGGCAAGCCCGTCCAGCTTGCCTTGCAGTTCGGGCATCACCAAACCTATCGCAGCCGCGGCACCCGTTTTGGTGGGGATCATGCTGTGCGCAGCGGCACGCGCCCGGTACGGGTCGCTATGCGCGACATCTGACAGATTCTGGTCATTGGTATAAGCATGAATGGTGGTCATCAAGCCCTGTTCAATGCCCACAAAGTCGTTCAGAGGTTTCGCAATGGGCGCGAGACAGTTAGTCGTACAGGATGCGTTGGACACGATCACGTCAACCTCGGTCAGCGTCGTGTGGTTGATACCGTAAACCACGGTCGCATCCATGTGCTGCCCTGGGGCGGATACCAGAACACGCTTAGCCCCGGCGGAAATATGGCGTCGTGCTGCTTCACGGTCAGTAAAGAGCCCGGTGCATTCGAATACGATATCCACCGAAAGTTTTTCCCAAGGCAATTGGCTTGGGTCACGCTCTGACAACATGCGAATACGGTCTGAGCCAATGATTAAATGGTCTTGGTCTAACGAAATTGACTGATGAAACCGACCGTGGGTCGTATCAAACTGGGTGAGATGTGTATTCATTTCCGCGGAACCGAGATCGTTGATTGCAACCACCTGCATTTTCTCGTTTAGCTCGGGTCGCTCGTATAAGGCGCGCAATACGTTGCGGCCGATCCGTCCGTATCCGTTAATTGCTAAGTTGATCATGGTGTCGGTTCCCCTGTTTGTGTGATCCGCAATAAAAAGTGAGTTCACAACAGTCGCCTTACTGTGCTAACCCACCCAGACACCACCATTATGTTGCTTTATTACAAAAAACGCCATTAAAATTAATTATAAAGGGTTTTATTTTTGTTTTATTACATAATATCGGGTTAGACTCGTGATCGTTCAGGGGGTGCCCGGTGAACGCGCGTAGCGGGCATGGGGTCACTAATTGTGCGAAAAAGGGGCAGTTAAGTCGTTTCAAGTGATGAGTCAGGAACCGAATCTTCTGTCAGAGCTCAATGCGGCATTGCCGCTTTTGAACAAATCCGAGACCAAAGTCGCCAACGCGATTCTGGAAGACCCAGAGGCGGCGACGCGTTCAAGTATCGCAGTACTCGCGGCAGCGGCCAACGTGAGTGAACCCAGCGTGAACCGTTTCTGTAAGCGATTTGGTGCCACCGGCTTCCCCGACTTCAAGTTGAGGCTTGCGCGATCCCTGGTTTCGGGCGTGCGGTACATCAGCCGTGCCGTTGAAATGGGCGATGATATTGAGACTTACCCCAGGAAGCTTTTTGACAACACCATCACGGCTTTGATTCTCGCCCGGGATCAGCTGCCACTCGAAGCGATAGAACGTGCTGTGGACTATCTTGCACAGGCCAAACACATTTACTTTTTGGGGTTGGGTACATCGGCTGCTGTTGCAATTGATGCTGAGCACAAATTTTTTCGTTTTAAAGTGCCGGTGACAACCTGCACAGACCCCTTGATGCATCGCATGCTTGCGGCAGGCGGTGGCGTTGGAGATGTCTTTTTCTTCATCTCCCACACGGGACGCACCGAGATCTTAGTGGAAACTGCAGAGCTAGCCCGCACGACGGAAGCTTCCGTGGTATCGCTGACCGCAGAAGGTTCCCCGTTGGCGGAGGCAAGTCACCTCAGCATCGGGCTCAGCGTTGCAGAGAATACCGAAGAGTACCTCCCAATGACTTCGCGCATCGTGCAACTCGCGGTGCTGGACGTTTTGGCGACGGGGATGACTTTGCGTCGGGGTGAGGGCATCTTGCCTCACTTGGCGCGTATTAAAGACAGTTTGAAGTCGACGCGATTTCCTGCGGGGGACTGACGCGTGCTTTCTGTTACAACCTGAGGAAAAATCATGGTCGAAGCGGTCGATACCGCTCCGCTGCGCGCACATGTGCGTTTGCTGGGTGACATGTTGGGCAAGATTATCCGGGAGAATGCGGGCGAGGCACTGTTTGAGCGTGTCGAGCAGATTCGACTGAGCTCCAAAGCAGCACAAGACAGTGACACTTGGGAGGCATTGGATCAGCTACTCGCATCTCTTGAGGAGCAAGAGTTTTTGATCATTGCGAGGGCGTTCAGTCAGTTCCTGAACCTCGCCAACATCGCGGATCAACAACACACCACGTCGGTTCATACTGAGGCGCATTTCTCAGCCAGCTCCACCCTTCAGAGCACCCTTCGGGTGCTGGAAACCAAAGCGAAAGACACCGATATTCAGGATGCAATTGAGAAGATGAATATCGATCTGGTGTTGACGGCGCACCCCACTGAGATTACTCGCAGGACATTGATTCACAAGCACCGTGCACTAAGCGATTGTCTTGCGACGCTCGACAGTGCCGCGTTGACCGACATGTCCAGACAGCAGACCCAGCGCCGCATCGCTGAGTTGATTTCGCAGATCTGGCACACCGAAGATTTTAGAACCGATCGTCCGACCCCCGTGGATGAAGCTCGCTGGGGTTTTGCCGTGATTGAAAATTCTTTGTGGGATGCCGTGCCGCAATTTCTCCGTCAGGTCGATCATGTTTGTGACACCTATTCCTTGGAGCTGCCGTCCTCCGATTGGTCACCGATCAAAATCTCCAGCTGGATCGGGGGTGATCGAGATGGGAACCCCAATGTCACGAGCGCGGTCACGCGCGAAGTACTGCTGTTAGCGCAATGGCAGGCCTGCGAATTATTCAGTCACGACGTCGCGTTTTTGCACGAGGAGCTCTCCGCCACCGCGGCCACTACTGAATTGAGAGCTCGGGTGCCCGATGTGCGGGAACCCTATCGGGCTGCCCTCAAGCCGCTCCTGAATACACTTCGGGAGCAGCGACAAAGACTGGAGAGTGCGCTGAATCGTGGCGCCGTTGCGCCAGAGCCAATGGCGCCGGTTGATTTACTCGAGCCGCTGCAAGCATGTTTTGACAGCCTGATGGCGTGCGGGCTCATAGAAATGGCCCGCGGCGCGCTGCAAGACACCCTGCGTCGTGCCCACTGTTTTGGGCCGCACCTGATTCAACTCGATATCCGTCAGGAAAGTGGCCGTCACCGGTCGATACTCACCGCGATCACGCAGATGCTGGAGATCGGTGACTACAGCGCGTGGCCCGAGTCCCAGCGCGTGAATTGGTTGCAGCATGAGTTAAGCAGTCCCAGACCCCTCATACCGTGGGACAGCCCCTTTGATGCAGACGACCGCGAAGTGCTAGACACCTTTAAAGTGATCTCGACGACACCGCCAGAGGCACTAGGTGTTTATGTGATCTCGATGGCATCGACGCCATCAGATGTTCTGGCAGTGCAGTTGCTCCTCAAGTCAACGGGCTGCTCGGAACGGATCCAGGTGGTCCCGCTGTTTGAGACCTTGGCCGATTTGGACAACGCAGCGCCAGTGGTGAATAGCTTGCTGGA
The DNA here is from genome assembly GCA_902518075.1 of Halieaceae bacterium. The sequence goes on from CABYEX010000014.1 coordinate 11,638, forward strand.
AGATCCCGCCTATCGCGCCAGAATTGAGAAACAACTTATGGTGATGATTGGCTACTCCGACAGCGCAAAGGATGCGGGGATGTTGGCGGCGGGGTGGGCACAATATCAAGCCCAGGAGGCCTTGGTAGAAACTTGTAAGCGACACGATGTCGCACTGACGCTGTTCCACGGTCGTGGCGGCACCATTGGCCGCGGAGGCGCGCCTGCGCACCAAGCCTTACTCTCTCAGCCGCCCGGCACTTTGGCCCAGGGTCTGCGGGTGACTGAGCAAGGAGAAATGATTCGCACCAAGCTAGGTATGACTCCGCTGGCGGTCAATACTTTGGGTCAGTATGCGAGTGCAATCCTGCAGGCCAACCTGTTGCCGCCACCGGAGCCCACCGATAGCTGGCGCGCCCTGATGGATCAGCTTGCAACACAATCCTGCAATGTTTACCGGCGCTGGGTTCGTGAGGACCCTCAGTTCGTGCTTTTTTTCAGACAGGCAACGCCCGAACAGGAGCTAGCCGCGCTGCCTCTGGGGTCACGACCGGCGCGCCGCAAATCAGATGGCGGGATAGAAAGTTTGCGGGCCATTCCCTGGATTTTTGCTTGGATGCAAAACCGTCTGATGCTGCCGGCCTGGCTGGGAGCGGGGGAGGCGTTGCAGGTTGTTTTGGATGAAGGAAAGCTGCAGCTCCTGCAGGACATGGTTCAGGAGTGGCCATTTTTCCGTGCGCGGTTATCGATGCTTGAGATGGTGTTCGCAAAGTCAGATCACACACTCTCTGCACACTATGATCAGTTGCTTGTGGAGCCCGATTTGGCGCCGGTTGGCGAGCGGCTTCGGCGCCAGTTACAGCAAGACATTCATACCCTGTTGATGATTATCGGCAACACGGAGCTGCTTGCTCACGATGCCTGGGCTCAGCAGTCGATAGGTTTGCGTAATATCTACACCGCCCCGCTGAATCTGTTGCAAGCCGAGCTCCTGCGGAGAGTGCGCGCAGAAAGTAAGACCGATATTCAGCAGGCGCTGATGGTGACCATGGCGGGTATCGCTGCAGGGATGCGTAATACCGGATAGGTGGGCTGTCTGCTGCGACGGGTTTGTTGAATGTGGATTTAGCGAGGGCTAATTACCAGAAAGACTGTCCTGCCAGAGGTCGTAAACCAACGCGCAGAGCATAAACAGCATCGCCGCCGAAAACGGCAGCGCGCCGATAATCATCACTGAGCGAAGCGCGTCCATCCCACCGGCAAACAGCAAAGTAATAATCACCAGAGCCAGCAATACGCTCCAGAGGACGATATGCCTGGGGCGTATGCCATCTGTCGCGCCACCGGAGACGATGGTGTTGATCACCAACACTGCCGAATCGGCGGAGGTGACCAGATAGGTAATGAGTAGCAAGACGCACAGGGTTGCCACCGGTAGCACCCAGTCCGCGGCAAACAGGTTCTCGACGGTGGCAAACAATTGCGCCGACAATTCGGCGCCGAGAATGGTGCCCTCTGCAGTCCCAGAGAGTTCGAGGTCGAGCGCGGTGCCGCCGACGATACAGAACCAGGCGAAACACATCATGGCGGGGAGTAATATGGCGCCCACCACGTATTCGCGAATCGTCCGGCCCTGCGACACTCGGGCCAGAAACAGCCCCACGAAGGGCGTAAAAGCGATCCACCACGCCCAATAGAAGATCGTCCACGCAGACTGCCAATCACTGAGCGCCTGCGCCGTCGGTGTGTCTCCGCCATCCCAGATCGTGACCGACATCGCCGGTATCGCCCGGAAATATTCCGTTAACCCGACCACAAACATCTCGCCGGCAAAGGCGGTGGCACCAAACACAATAAAGATCACCAATAGTAGCCAAGACAGCGCCATGTTGAGATTCGAGAGCCAGCGGATCCCGCGACCGATGCCTGACAAGGCTGAGAGCATGGCAGCGAGCGTCAGCAAGATCACCGCCAGCAATAGGGCTATGAGGCTTGGCTTGCCATCTTTGACCAACCATTCCCAGCCCGTGATTTGATGCATGCCGAATGTGAGCTGGTTGACGCCATAACCGATGGTGACGCCGATACCGATAATCGTCGCCAATATAGCGGCCGCATCGACAACCGCGCCGACGCGTCGCGCGGTTTCGGGGCTCAGCACTGCGGTGAACGGGGACCGGATCGTGAGCGGCATGTCCCGGCGGTAGGCAAAGTAAGCGAGAGACATGCCAACGATCGCGTAGCAACCCCATGGCGTCAGACCGTAGTGGAGAAGTGTCCACTTGTAGGCCGCCGCAAGGTTGTCACGCTCCAATGCCGAGGTGGCACCCATGATGACATCGGGATTATTGGCAAAGTGTGAGAGCGGCTCGGCGGTGGAGTAGGTCAGCATGCCCACCCCGATACCGGCGCCAAACATCATCGAGAACCAGGCAAAGCGGCTGAATTCTGGCCTCGCGTGATCAGCGCCCAGACGAATGCTGCCTGTACGGGGCACAAGCGCAAGCACGAGGCTCATCACCATAAAGACGGCAGAGGCATAAACATACCAGCCGCGGAAATAGCCGATCGTGCCGGACTGGATGTCCATCAGAATCGTGCCGGCGTCGCTGGAGAGGGACGCCCACAGCACTAGGCTGATAACGATGACTTTAACGGCGATTGCCACCCAGCGGTTCTGGCCGGCATAGAACCCGGTGCTGTCGACCCGGGTGATGGACTCTGGCATCAGGTCTCCCGGGGAACGGCCTGACTGATGAGCCGGGTGGGTGGCCCCACCGACAGTCTGTGGCTGATCGTGCGCAAACTGTCTCGTAACGCGGTTGCGCCAGAGAGCTCCGATAAATCAGCCCAGTCAGCTAACGACGCCGCGAGCGTCGTGTCCTGCCCCTTGTTTTTTAATATTGTGTCTGCGGCATGGAGTGTCTCATAAAGCGCGGCCAGCGTCTGATGTTGCTCTGGATGGCCGCGCAACCACTGATCCAGATAAGCAAGGCTGACTGTGGGCTCCGACGGCCAGGTGACGGGAAATTGTTGCTGCGGATTGAATAGCCGGCCCTGATTGGCCAACTCGGCCGCGGCGATTTCATTGGCGCTGAGGTGCTCGCTGGGTGTGAGAGCGAACACGTCAATACCGCGGATGATCTCGGTGCCATATATCCGCCCTTGATACCAATAGGTCGACCAGTAGCCGCCGGTGACAAGATCGGTATCATCGATCGGGCCGCGATCAAAGTAGGCGATCTCGATGGGGTTGGCGGAGTCGGTGAAGTCGATGATTGAGAGCCCGCCCTGATACCAGGCCTGCACGAAAATATCTCTGCCGGGCACCGGAATAATCGATCCATTGTGCGCGACACAGTTCTCTGTTTCTCCCTGGGGTGCGGGCATCTTGAAATGACTGCGGAAGGCCAGTTTGCCGTCAACGATGTCATAGATGGCATCCGCGCCCCATGTGAGGGGATCGTAGGCCCGACATCTCGGGCGGGTGCCTCCCCCCCATTCATCGGTAAAGAGCACCTTAGTACCATCATTATTGAAGGTCGCGCTGTGCCAATAGGCGAAGCCCGAGTCACTCACCGCATCGATGCGCTCGGGTGCTCTGGGGTCCTTGATGTCGAACAGAATCCCGTTACCTGAACAGGCCCCGGCAGCGAGATTGAGGCTCGGGAAAACCGTGATGTCATGGCACTGGTCAGTCCGGTAGGTTTCCTGCGTGTTTTCTCCGTGATCGCCGCCGCGCCAGAGCCCGGCCAGTGCACCGGTCTCCGGGTCGGCGAATACGGTGGGGCTGTCGATAATGCGCGATGCTGCGGGGTTATCCACTGGTATTTCGATCACATCAATCCGAAACAAGGCGGTGCGATCATCTCCGGGTGATTCGTCAAAGCACCCGGGCAGTTCCTCCTCATCGCGAACCCGGGAGATACCCGAGTTGTAGACAATTAACTTGCCGTCGGCGTCGGGCCCGGACACTACGGAGTGGGTGTGAGAGCCACGACAGGTTTGCACGGCACCGACTTGCTTGGGCCGGGTCAGATCGGAAATATCAAAAATACGCAGGCCACGAAAACGCTCTTCGCTGATTTCGTCCGTGACACCCTCCAGGCCGCAGTCAACGCGGCCGCGTGTCTCCTCAACGGACATGATGAGCAGGTCGTCTACGATCGAGACGTCGCCTTGACCGCCTGGGCACACGACAGACGCGGTCAGGTCCGGTTGGCCGTCGTCCCCCAAAGCGTAAATATTGAAGCCGTGATAACTGCCCGCGACCATGATGTCGTCCCGAAAAGCGACGTCTGTATTGGAAAAACTCAGCAGGGGCGAGCGGGGATCGGGTTTATCGTCGGCTTCAGTCTCATCGTCTTCGGAGGCGTGCTCTTCGGTTTTTGCCATAGCCTGTGTGAGCATGTCATGGGAGACGTCAACGTGTCCCTCGCCAAGTTGATGAGTGTGGGTCTGTTGCTCATCGGCGACTGTCTGACTCATCGCTATTTTGACTTTCGTTGGCAGAAAGCGCTCAGGGGGCAGCTCAGCGGGATTGGCGGGGTCGTAGAAACCCGGGGGTTTGGTGAGGGCCGCCACTTTGCGGAGATTCCAGATGGCCTCTTCGGCATCGTAAAGACCTGCAGCGAGACTGGCCCGCGGGTCGTCCGACAGACCCAGCGACAAGCCGTGCATGATCTCAATTTCTTTCGACTGATCGTTGGTGACATCTGTCGTGAACTCGAAAAGCGTTGGGTCGTAGGCGGTACCCGGCTGTTCTATGAGCGCCTCGACCATATCGATCGCGCCCTCATGGTGGGCAATCATCAGTGACAAGAACTGACGATCAAACGCCACACCGGAGGCAGAAGCCAACGCATCTATCTGCGCTTCGGTTGCCATGCCTTTCATCGTATGGTGATCACCGCGCGCGTCGTTTTGGTCGACCGATTCGCCGCGGCTGCTGAGCCACTCTTCCATGAAGGCGATTTCGTCTCCCTGTGCGGCCTCAATCTTGCCGGCGATCTCGAGAAGCTCCGGTGAGTTGGTGCGATCGGGTGCCAGTCGAGACATCTCCAGTGCTTGCTGGTGGTGCGGAATCATGTCCCGCATAAATTGGGCATCACTCGCTGTGTAGCGGGTATCTGCGACTTCAACTGCTTCCTCGGCGGAGAGTTCGCGTGGGAGTTCGCCGGGCGCACCGGGTTGGATGATGGGACTATTCGAGAGGACAGGAAAGGCAATCAACGTCAGTGCCAATCCCGGCAACAACGTGTGGGACAGTTTCATAGGAGTTAAAGGTTTGAATCGGATGGCGAGCAATCTAGCAGATTATCGTCAGCGTCGCTCAGAAGTCTCGCAGGAAAGTTCGTAAATCTGCGGCGTGGGCGAGGCCTGCGGTGCCGAGCGTGGCGGCCACCATCATGGGTGGTGCGCCGGTTAGTGCCAGCTTCATAGCAAGTAGTAGCAGAGCGCCCGACATCAGGTGCAGTAGTATAGGTGGTGCCCCTGATGCGCCGGCGCGGCGGTGATGCCAGAGCAACCAGAAGGCCTCAAGGGCCATACCCAGCAGGATGATATCGACCAGCCGGGGAATAGACAGCCAGTCAGGCATGAATCAGGCCCGGGCCAGTCCCAGCAGCTGTGCCACATCCTTGAAGAACACTCGAATGTGGGCGAAGGGGCGTCGCCGTACCAGTTTCTTGGTGGTGTAGGACTGCCAGGTGAGCGTCTGTACATCCGGGTCACGACACATGGCGACAAATTTCTCACGGCGCTTGTCAGTGCCGTACCAGAAGCGTTGCAACAGCCCCAGCGCCCAGAAGACCTTGCCATGCAGTTTCATAAACCGCTTGCGCGCTTGGCTGAGTACAGCTGCATCACCGGTCTCTAAAAAGGCGTGCATGGCGTCAGCAGCAAGACGCCCGCAGAGCATGGCGTAGTAAATACCTTCTCCGGACGCAGGCGCGACCACGCCTGCCGCGTCGCCCGATACCAGCACTGCGCGGCCATCGTCCCAGCGCTTCATAGGCTTCATGGGAATCGGTGCGCCTTCTTTGCGTTTGGTTGTCGCCTCGGTAAGCCCCACATCCTCGCGCAGTGCGGCTACCGAAGCCTTGGCGGAGAAATCTTTGTGTGCGCTGCCTACGCCAATGCTGGCGTTTCGCCCGTGGGGAAAGACCCAGGCATAAAAGTCTGGCGATAACCGGCCTTGGTACCAGACGTCACAGCGATCGGGATCATAGGCATCCCAGTTCTGGTCCTCGGGTACTTCGATGATTTCGTGATAGGCCAATACCCAGGGGGTCTTTTCGGCGTCGGGGATGGTGGCCCGGGCAACGGCGGATCGCGCGCCATCGGCACCGATCACGCTGCGCGCCGTCACCGTTTCGGTGCGGGGATTTTCGTCCTTGGTTTGATAGGTAAGGCTCACGAGGTTGCTTTCGTAGCACAGTGATTTGAATACGCCCGCCACCACATCGGCACCGGCCCGGCCCGCGCGATCTCGCAGCCAGGGATCAAACTCATCGCGGTCGACCATGCCGACGAAGGTGCCATCGATGGGCATATCCACCGATTCTCCTCGTGGCGACACCATGCGGGCTGAGCGGATCCGTGCTTTCAACAGATGCTCGGGGATATCAAACTCTTCGAGTAGGCAGGGTGGGATTGCACCACCGCAGGGTTTGATACGGAAGCCGCGCTCGAGCAGCAAGACGTTGTGTCCTTCACGAGCGAGGTCGTGTGCCGCAGTGGCGCCCGAAGGGCCGCCCCCCACCACAATGGTGTCGTAGTCAGGAGTCGTTATTGTCATTTCATGCCTCCCTCTCCGGCTTCAGCCAGAGCGATGTCGCCAAAGGACGGCAGGTGATTACGGTGTCCGCCTCCCCAGTTGGCAATATGAATGTGTCGTGCCAGCGAGGCAGCGACAAGGAATAGAACGCCCTCACATGCGAAAACAAGGCCATAGGAAATGGCCGGATCATTGAGCCAGTAGCGGGTGACGTCGACCGCCACCGTGCCGAGAAAACCGCCAAGGGCAAAAGCAATGGCCTGCGCCGCACCCCACAGCCCCATGCGGATGCCTTCCCGTTTTTGTTGTCCTGCGCTGGCCAGCACCATCATGGCGCCAATCGCCGCCACGGCGAACCCACCGTTGGCGGTGCCCAGCAGAAAGACATTGGCTTCCAGTGACCAGGTCGGGCTCGTCAATCCGCCCCAACACAGCAAGAAAAGGGCAACGGCCGAGAGTAGGCAGCCACCTCTGATCCAGAATCGCAACAACACCGCGCCTCTTGATTTAAACAGGAGGGTAGAGAGGGCCATCGCTGCCATACCGAGCAGCACGCCACTGTGCTGCAACCCTGCGAGCTGGGTCGATTCCCCGGGTGTGCGCCCGAAAACCAGTCCGGCAAATGGCTCCAGTATCAAATCCTGAGCGGAGTAGGCGAGCATCGATACAAAGACAAAGATTGTGAAGACCCTCGCTTGGGGATCCTGCCAGACCTCTGCCAGCGCGGCGCTGAAGGCGCCTTTCTCGGGTGGGGATTCATCGGAGACCGCGGCCGCGTAAGGTTGCGCGTGAGGCTCGATACCGCGGATGACGACCAACGTCACCATGATTGCAATGATCGACACGGTGCTGGTAACTGTCATCAGGCGCTCGGGGGAGTAGGGATCCAGAAAGTTCCCCGCGACGCCTGCGGTGACCGCGAAGCCAATGATCATCATGAACCACACGAGTGCCGCGGCAGCCGGCTTTCGCTCCGGTGCCACTTGCTTGGCGAGCAATGCCAGCAGGGACGTACCAGTGGCACCGGTTCCTACGCCGATGGCGAAGAACCCCAATGCCGAGACAGACATTCCCAGCCAGTATTGGCTGGGAATGATCGTCGTGCCCAATGCAGCGAGAACGCCGCCCAGACCCAGAATAAACATGCCGCCGATGATCCAGGGTGTCCGTCGACCGCCCACATCTGAACCGTAGCCGATGCGCGGGCGCGCCAACTGTACGACGTGATGAATGGTGACCAGAAAGCCTGGGATCGTTGCAGCCAGCGCTAATTCGACCACCATGATGCGATTCAGGGTCGAGGTGGTCAGTACCACGATTCCGCCCAGAGAGGTCTGTATCAGGCCCAGTCGAATAATGTGCCACCAACTGAGCCCTGCTGAAGCTATATTCGAGGTGGTTATCATGTGAGCCAGCCTCCTAGGCCGACGGCGGCACTCATCATCCCAACCACATAGAGTGATACGCCGGTCGCGTTATACCAGGGCGCCAGTTGCTTGGGATCCGACAGCAGGCGCTTCATGGCAAGGCACTGGGCCACCACCACAGCGGTGACCGCGGCGGCATAGGGCGCGAGTTGCCACTGCAGTAACAGGGCAATGACCAACAGTTGCGGTAACAGCATGAACATACAGGCGACTTTGGCCGCCCGCTCGCGGCCCAGTTGAGCAGGGAGCGAGCGAATGCCCATCTGCAGGTCGCCCTCCACGCTCTTGAAGTCATTGAGGGTCATGATGCCGTGCGCGCCAACACTGTAGAGCAGGGCGATGATCAAGATCGGTGCAGGTGGCAGATCGCCGCCCAGCACAATCGCTGCACCGGTAATCCAGGCTAATCCCTCGTAGCTGAGCGCCACGGCACTGTTGCCCCACCAGCCATTCAGTTTGAGTCGCAGCGGCGGGGCACTATACGCCCAGGCCAATAGCAAGCCAACAAAAGTGGCGGCAGTGACCCAGGGCCCTAGCAGCAGCGCCCAGCTCTGCGCCAGTAATGTCCAAAGCATAGCGAACCAAAGCGCCACATTACCCGGCACCCGTCCCGAGGGAATGGGGCGGTGGGGTTCGTTGAGTGCATCGACGTCCCGGTCATACCAATCATTGACCACCTGACTGGCGCCACACACCAGCGGGCCGGTAAGTGCGATGCCAGCGAGGAGTGACCAACCACTGATTCCCATGCCAGGGCCGGCGGAAACCAAGCCGCACAGGAATGCCCACATGGGCGGAAACCACGTGATAGGTTTGAGGAGTTCAAGCAGTGCGCCCGGTGACGCCCTGCCAACTGCTACGTTGACCGGGGCAGACTGGTCCATGGCGCCATGTTGGCCACCAGGCAGAGGTATGTCAATTTTAATTTACAGATATGCTGTCAATTATGAGTGGAGCGCAATTTTCAGTCGACCGTGTCTTCAGAATCGCCGATATCGAATCGACGCAGCTTGGTATAGAGGCTTTGACGGCTGAGGCCCAGCAATTCAGCCGCTGCCGCTCGATTGTCCTGAGTCAGTTTGAGTGCCGCTTCGATGCAAAGCGCCTCGATCACATCGGTCGACTCGCGCACAAGTTGCTTCAGCGGTACTCGTCCCACCCGTCCAGTAATCTGCTCAATGGATCTCGGCAAATGCACCTCGGTGCTCTGCTCGGCGTCGATGCGCCGACTAACATCACGAATGAACATCAGGATCAGTGAGCGGCCCGCCCGCTCAGTTTGCACTGCGGAAAGTTCGATGTCGAGCCTTGTACCCAGCTCGGTGCGTAACACTGAGCTGAACAATTGCAGTGGTCTGTGAGGTTCAATATTGCCCAGCAAGACATCGAGATCCACGATGGAGCGACCCAGCCAGCGATCCGCGCGGCGCCCCGTCGCTTGCTGCGCGTCCTGAATACAAGCCATATCTAGGTATGCCGCATTGGCGGCAATCACCAAGCCGTCGCGGTCGGTAATCAGGATGCCGTCGGGGGAGGTCTCAAAGCTGTCGCCCCCTAGCCCCAGATCGGTTTGATTCTCCGAGACTGCGGCAAGACGGATCAACAGACGTGTTTCGTTGCCTTGTCGGAGACATGTCAGACCAACCGATAGCGGATCTCCGTTGCCAGTAGTGATCTGACCCTGCACCACCGTGGTGGTGCTGCGCGCCTCACGTTGCAACTCGGTCAGCGCGCGTGCGCCTTCATTATCCAGTCCCACAGGGAACACGCGACCGACCAGCGCGCCTTCCTCAAGCTTTAGCAGACTGGTCGCCACGCTATTGGCTTCCAGCACGCGACCAGAAAGGTCGTCTACCACCAAAAAGCCTTCAGCCACCATGTCTAGCATGCGCCGATAGCGCGCTTCCAGACGACGGTTACTCCAATAGTCCTGCTCCAGCGTGCGTTGGGCGTTCACAAGTTGTTGCCGCAGACTGGTCTCGCCTCTGAGATCAATACAGGCTATCTCAATTGTATTGTCCTCACCTCGCGCGCAGAGCCAACAGCTCATCGGCAAGGGTTCCTCATCAGGCCCCTTGATCAAGGCTACGTCCACCCGGTGCGCGCTGCCGGGATTCGCCTTCGCAGTGCTCAAGGCGTCTGCGGCGATTTCTCTATCAGATTCCCGCACCACGTCCAGCCACGGCCGGCCGATCATGGCGTCCCGGGGCAGTTGGCGCAGGAGGCCAGTGTCTGCGTTGACCGCTTGGACAGCTAAAGAGTCGTTTAGCGTCAGTCGGAGGTCAGCGACGCTTGCGAGTAATGTTTCTAGGTTATTTTGAGCGGAACTTGACACCTTTTTGCTCTCCCAATGGCAAAGGTGTCTCGTTTGGTTGACACCTCCGGTCAGAGTGGAGCGAGTCTCGCACACCTCTGGCGTCAACAAAACCCCCCAAATACCGATTTCCTCCGCATGCAATTGGGCTGTAAGTGTCTAAATAACTTAAGTTTCGTTTTGTAAAAAAGGTTTGACAGTCTCAAGCCAGAACCCTACTCTGATTCCCATAATAAGTGCCGTAGTGCCTGCTGCGGCTGGAGGTTTTCATGGGCATGAGTCAGCCGGTCAATCATCGGCAGAAGCAAACGTTATATACCCCCGCAGAGCGTGCGCGTCGTGATGCGACTGTTTGGACTTTAGTGCAGGGTATTCTCGCCCCCCTTCAGTTTCTGGCTTTCGCCATCAGTCTCTGTTTGGTGATTAATTTCCTGCTGAACGGTGTCGGCTTCACCGCCGCGACGTTTTCAGTGGTGGTCAAGACATCTTTGCTCTACGCCATCATGGTCACCGGTGCGATCTGGGAGAAAGTTGTCTTTGGCCGCTATCTGTTCGCACCGTCATTTTTCTGGGAAGACGTGGTGAGCATGTTGGTGATGGTGCTCCACACCGCCTACGTGGTTATGTGGCTAGCAGGGTGGGGCACGCCGACGGAGCAAATGTGGGTGGCACTTGCTGCCTACGCCAGCTACGTCGTGAATGCACTGCAGTTCCTGTTGAAGTTTCAAGCAGCCAAGCAAACCTCGACTGCTAATCTCGGCGCCACGCCCAGTGTGATGAGTGCGCAGGGAGCCCTCGAATCGTGAGTCAGTTGATAGCGCGAGCCGACGCCGAGACGCTGCCCGAGGTCACCACTGAGCGTGGTGAGCGGGCTGTTTTCTGTGGACTGACTTCTATCATTTGGTTGCATCGCCGCATTCAGGACGCGTTCTTCCTCGTCGTAGGGTCCCGCACCTGTGCCCACCTGTTGCAGTCCGCGGCGGGCGTCATGATTTTTGCAGAGCCACGTTTTGCCACTGCGATCCTCGGTGAGCGAGATCTGGCCGGCATGGCGGATTGCCACGAGGAGCTCGACCGAGTTGTTTCAGAACTGTTGGCGCGCCGCCCGGATATTCGGCGGCTTTTCCTCGTGGGGTCCTGCCCTTCCGAGGTGATCAAGCTCGACCTTGCCAATGCCGCCGCCCGGCTGCAGGGTGTGCATGAAAATCGGCTCCGTATTTCCGCTTTCAGCGGCTCAGGCATTGAGACCACGTTTACACAGGGCGAGGATCAATGTCTTGCGAGCATGGTGCCCGATCTGCCTGCCGCATCTGAGGGTGCCCAGCGCCTGATAGTGGTCGGCACACTCGCCGATATTGTCGAGGAGCAGTTCCGACGCCATTTCGCGCAGCTCGGCATCACCGATGTGGATTTCTTCCCTGCGGCTCGGGCCGACGATTTACCGCCGGTGGGCCCTGGCACACGCGTGTTGCTCGCCCAGCCCTATCTCAGTGACACCGTGACGGCGCTCTGTAAACGCGGCGCCAAGTTGGTGTCAGCTCCTTACCCGCTGGGTGTCGAGGGGACGCTCGCTTGGTTCAAGGCTGCCGCTGCGGAATGGGGCCACAGTGCCGACTCTGTGCACGAGGCCTTGGCGATCCCGATGGCGCGGGCGCAAAAGTCACTCGCCAAAGTCCGCGAGTCACTGCAAGGGCGCACAATCCATTTCCTGCCTGACTCACAGTTGGAGATCCCGCTCGCCAGGTTCCTGCGAGATGAGTGTGGTATGTCACTTACAGAGGTGGCCACACCGTATCTGGATCAGACGCTGATGACAGACGAGTTGCAGCGGCTCGGTAGCGACGTGTCACTGGTGGAGGGTTCCGACCTGGATTCGGCGCTGGCGCGGGTCAGAAGCCATCGCCCCGATCTGACAGTCTGCGGGATGGGTATCGCGAATCCGTTAGAGGCAGAGGGCCTGCGCACCAAATGGTCGATTGAGCTCATCTTTACGCCGATCCAGGGGTTTGACCAGGTCGCCGATCTCGCCGGTTTGTTTGCCAGACCGCTCGCGAGAGAGCGCCAACTGGAGGTGGGCTCATGGAGCTGACGCTGTGGACCTATGAAGGGCCGCCTCATGTCGGCGCGATTCGTATCGCTGCATCCATGCGTGACGTGCATCTGGTGCTACATGCACCGCAGGGCGACACCTATGCCGACCTGCTGTTCACAATGATCGAGCGTGAGGGTCGTCGGCCGCCTGTGACCTGGACGACTTTTCAGGCAAGGGACCTGGGCAGCTCTACCGCAGAGATGGTGATCGAGACGCTCAAGGGCGCCTGCGATCGCTACCAGCCTCAGGTGCTGTTGGTGGCAGAATCCTGCACGGGAGAGTTGATTCAGGATCAGCCCGGTGCGCTCGCCAAAGGTGCCGGACTTAGCGCACCGATTATTCCTATCGAGATGGCCGCCTACACGCGCAAGGAAAACTGGGGCGCGAGCGAGACGTTTTATCAGTTGGTGCGGGGATTACTCGCCGCGAAGGCACCCAAGCCGGGTGAGGAGCGCCCAGCGCGGCCTGCCGATCAGTCCCCCTCAGTGAATTTGATTGGTCCCACCAAACTGGGCTTTCGCTGTCGTGACGATGTCATCGAAATTCGCGGTCTCTTGGAGAGTATGGGCGTGCGGGTCAACGTGGTAGCGCCTCTTGATGCGACGCCCCACGATCTATTAAGGATTCCCGAGGCGGATGCCAACGTGAATCTGGCACCCGAGGTGGGCGAGCTGACCTGCGATTGGCTCAAACGCCAATTCAAACAGCCGACGATTTCCACGGTGCCCCTGGGTTGGGGTGCCACTCGCGATTTCATCGCCGAAGTGATCAACACGTTAGGGCTGGATATTGATCCCGATGCAGTCGGTGAGAGTCGCCTGCCTTGGTACAGCCGCTCGGTGGACTCGACTTATCTGACGGGTAAGCGGGTCTTCATTTTTGCGGACGGGACCCACGCATTGGCGGCCGCGCGCATGGCGCGGGACGAGATGGGTTTTGAAGTTGTGGGTCTGGGTACCTATAGCCGGGAGCGCGCCCGCGATGTGCGTGCATTGGCGACCGAGTATGGGCTCGAAGCGTTGATCACCGACGACTATCTCGCCGTCGAGCGGGCAGTCACCGAACTGCAACCGGAATTGGTACTGGGCACCCAGATGGAGCGCCACATTGCCAAACGTCTGGGTATTCCCTGCGCGGTGATATCGACGCCTGCCCACGTTCAGGATTATCCGGCGCGCTACTCGCCGCAAATGGGCTTTGAAGGCAGCAACGTCATTTTCGATACCTGGGTTCATCCGCTGATCATGGGCCTCGAGGAGCACTTGCTCACCATGTTCCGCGACGACTTTGAGTTTAACGACGGCGCGGTACCGTCGCACCTGGGTGGTGAGGGCGGCGGCGGTGCACAGCAGCCAGACAATGTGACGCTCATGACACCCCCCGAATCCGGTGCCGTGGCCTGGGCGGTGTCCGCAGAGAAGGAATTGAGAAAGATCCCCTTCTTTGTTCGCGGCAAGGCGCGGCGAAATACCGAGCACTTTGCGCAGGAGCAGGGGCTTTCTGTGATTGATGTCGAGACGCTGTATGAAGCGAAAGCGCACTTCAGTCGCTAAGACCGACCATCCTCTGCGGGTGGTGCTGGTCACCCTCGATAACCACGTCAGCGGGGCGTGGTCACGGGCGGCCGATGCGCTCTCCAAACAGGTGCCCTCACTCTCTGTGTCAGCTCACGCGGCGACCGAGTGGGATCGCGATCCCTCGTCACTGGCTGACACCCTCTCGGCGATTGCCGAGGGCGATATTGTGATTGTCACCATGCTCTTTCTCGAGGCGCACATTGAAGCGGTGCGGGGCGCACTGGCTGATCGTCGCGAAGCCTGCGACGCCATGATCTGCTGCATGTCAGCGCCTGAGATCATGCGGCTGACACAGATGGGCCGTTTCCGTATGGACAAGGAAGCGACCGGGGCACTCGCACTCTTGAAGCGACTGCGCGGTGGCGGTGACAAAACGGGCCGCTCCGCCGGTGCCCAGCAAATGACCATGTTGAGGCGCCTGCCACGCCTACTGCGCTTTATCCCCGGCACAGCGCAAGATGTCCGCGCCTATTTTCTGACCTTGCAGTACTGGTTGGCGGGGTCCGAGACCAATCTAGGCCGGATGATGGCGTTTCTGATCAACCGCTATGCAAGCGATGCGCATGCCGACATCCGGGACGCGCTGACTTACGAGCCGCCGCTCGAGTACCCCGATACGGGTCTCTACCATCAGCGTTTGCCAGACCACATCACAGATGATCCGAAACTACTCGGCAAGGCCGCCAAAAAAGCGGTTAGAGGCACCGTTGGCGTCTTGCTGATGCGCTCTTATGCATTGTCGGGCAACAGCGCCCATTACGATGCGGTTATCGAGTCTCTTGAGGCGCGGGGTCTGCGTGTTATTCCCGCATTTGCATCAGGGCTCGATGCGCGACCCGCGGTGAAGGCCTTCTTTATGGATCGAGGTGAGCCCATTGTTGATGCGGTGGTCTCGCTCACTGGTTTCTCTCTGGTGGGCGGCCCGGCCTATAACGATACCGACGCTGCACAGGAAATGCTCGAAGCCCTCGACGTACCGTATCTGGCGGTACAGGGTCTCGAATTTCAAAGCCTTGAGGACTGGGAGTCTTCATCCATGGGCTTGATGCCGGTTGAGGCGACCATGATGGTGGCCATCCCCGAGCTCGACGGCGCCACAGGCTCAATGGTGTTCGGTGGTCGCTCCGAGCGGTCAGCCGGCGAAAAGTTTGACATGCAACCGGCGCCTGAGCGGATTGATCGTCTCGCGGACCGGGTTGCGCGGCTTGTTGCACTGCGGCAAACGCCCATTGCCGAGCGCAAGGTCGCGATCGTCCTGTTCAACTTTCCGCCTAACAGCGGCGCGGCAGGCACCGCGGCGCACCTCAGCGTATTCGAGTCGTTGTTCAACACCCTCTCGGCGATGCGGGCAGAGGGTTACCATGTTGACCTTCCTAATTCCCACGCCGAACTTCGTGACGCGATCCTGCAGGGCAATGCTAAACAGTTTGGCGCCGAGGCCAATGTGTTCCAGCGCGTGCCGGTGGATGACCACGTGCGCGCGGAACCGTGGCTCGCAGAGATCGAGGCTCAGTGGGGACCGGCACCTGGCAAGGAGTGGACTGACGGTCAGCATCTTTTCGTGCTGGGCGAATCGTTTGGCAATGTGCTGGTGGGAATTCAGCCCCCCATGGGTTACGAAGGCGACCCCATGCGCATGTTGTTTGAGGGTGGGCTTGCGCCCACCCACGCGTTCTCTCATTTCTATCGCTGGTTGCGCGAGAGTTTCGGTGCAAATGCTGTGCTGCATTTTGGTACCCATGGTTCTCTGGAGTTCATGCCAGGCAAGCAAGTAGGTCTCTCTGGTCAGTGCTGGCCTGATCGACTGATTGCCGACCTTCCCAACGTCTATCTCTACGCGGCCAACAATCCTTCAGAGGGTTTGATCGCAAAACGCCGCGCGGCTTCGACATTGATCAGTTATTTGACCCCGCCGGTCACCCACTCCGACTTGTACCGACATCTGGTTGATTTGCGCGCTGCGATCGATCACTGGCGACAGCGCCCCGCCGAGATCGCCCACGACGCCGAGCAGGCGATGATCGACACAGTGTTGGCGCTGGCTGCGAGATGTGAATTGTGTGAGGAGGGCGTCGAGTGGACGCCCGATCAATGGGCGGAGAAAGTGTCCTCGGTGCGTGATCAACTCGATGAGATCGAGCAGGCACTCATTCCCTTTGGACTCCATGTTGTCGGTGAGCCGCTTAATACCGACGATCGGTATGAGATGCTGCTGGCGATGGCGGAGTCTGGCGGTGCGTCTGATATTAATGCAGCTGCCTTTACCCGTGCGATTGAATCGGCGGATGCGGATTCGCTGGACGCCATGCTGACAGACGCGATGCCGCATGCGGCCGAGGACGTGACGGCTACTTTGACAGAAACCCTGCTTGAAGCTGCCGCGGTGTTGGGTGAAGACCATGAGTTGCGTGCAATTCTGCGGGCACTCGACGGTCGATTTATTCAGCCGGTGAAGGGCGGTGATGTGCTCAGGGCACCCGAAATTCTGCCCACCGGGCGCAACCTGCATGGTTTTGATCCGTTCCGGCTGCCGGCCAGTTTTGCCCACTCCGAGGGTTGCCGACAGGCTGAGCAGTTGCTGGCGCGTCATCAAGGCGAAAGCGGCGCCTTGCCTGAATCCGTGGCGCTCGTGCTTTGGGGGACTGACAACCTCAAGACCGAGGGTGTGAGCATCGCGCAAGCGTTGGCGCTATTGGGTGCAGAGCCGCGGCAGGACAGTTATGGTCGGGTGGTCGGTGCACGCCTGCTACCCCTCGAGCAGTTGGGTCGACCCCGTATCGACGTGTTGGTGACCCTGTCAGGCATTTTCCGTGATCTGTTGCCCATGCAAACCCAGTTGCTTGCCGAGGCCAGCTGGCTGGCCGCCACAGCAGATGAAGATGTTGAGCAAAACTTCGTGCGCAAGCACGTGCTCGCCTATCAGGAAGAGCATGGCTGCGATCTCGAACACGCTGCGCTGCGCGTCTTCAGTAATGCAGAGGGTGCCTATGGTTCCAACGTGAATCTGATGCTCGACAGCGGTCGCTGGGAAGAGGAAGAGGAGTTGGCGGATTGCTACACCCAGCGCAAGGGCTTTGCCTACGACCGGCACGGCAAGGTCTCGCAACAGTCAGATTTGCTGACTCGGGTGCTCGAGGATGTCGACCTCGCTTATCAAAATCTCGACTCCGTTGAGCTTGGCGTGACCACAGTCGACCATTACTTCGGCACGCTGGGTGGGATCAGTCGGGCGGTGCAGCGCGCTCGGGGAGAGCGGGTCCCGGTCTATATCGCGGACCACACTTCAGGCGGCACGGGTCGCGTGCGCACACTCAACGAGCAGGTGGCTCTCGAGACACGCACGCGTTTGCTAAACCCGAAGTGGTACGAGTCGATGCTCGATCACGGTTATGAGGGGGTGCGCCAGATCGAGGCACATATCACCAACACCATGGGCTGGTCGGCGACGACCGGCGATGTCGCACCCTGGGTTTACCAACAACTATCCGAGACATTTGTGCTGGATGAGGACATGCGTCGTCGTCTGGCGGAGCTTAACCCGGTGTCGGCTGCTCGGCTGGCCAACCGGCTGATCGAAGCACAGGAAAGAGAATACTGGGGGGCTGATGAAGAGAGCATCGATGCCCTGAAGCGCGCAGGAGAAGATCTCGAGGATTTCCTCGAAGGTATCACAGGGGAGGTGGCAGCATGAATTCACCCAATCAACATATTCCGGTTAACAACATTGATCCGGGTAAGAACGTGGGCGACGGGGAGGGCAGCGTTCAGGTCCACTTGGAAGACGATCTGATGCAGACCACTGCCAAGGTTTTTGCTGTTTATGGCAAGGGAGGTATAGGCAAGAGCACTACCTCATCAAATCTGTCGGTGGCGTTTTCCAAGCTCGGCAAGCGCGTCATTCAGATTGGCTGCGATCCCAAGCACGACTCTACCTTCACGTTGACAAAAGCGCTCATGCCGACGGTGATTGATGTGCTTGAGTCGGTTGAATTCCACGCCGAGGAACTCCGCCCCGAAGATTACGTGCACGAGGGTTATAACGGAGTGATGTGTGTAGAGGCGGGCGGACCACCTGCCGGCACGGGCTGCGGCGGATACGTGGTGGGTCAGACCGTGAAATTGTTAAAGCAGCATCACCTGCTCGATGACTCCGACGTGGTGATCTTCGACGTGCTGGGCGATGTGGTGTGCGGTGGTTTTGCCTCACCGCTGCAACATGCGGAACGCGCGCTGGTCGTCACCGCCAACGATTTTGATTCCATCTTTGCAATGAATCGTATTGCGGCGGCCATTAAGGCCAAGTCAAAGAATTATGCGGTGCGCTTAGGTGGCGTGATCGCCAACCGCAGTGCCGCGACCGATGAGATTGATCGTTTTAACGAGGCGGTCGGTCTTAAGCGGTTGGCCCATTTTCCCGACCTCGATGTGATTCGCCGCAGCCGCTTGAAGAAGTCAACGCTGTTTGAGCTCGACGATGCGCCGGGTCTGACTGAGGTTTGCGATGAATATCTGCAGCTCGCCGAGCAACTGTGGGCAGGGACGGATCCCCTGCCCTGCGAACCGATGAAAGATCGTGACCTGTTCGATTTCCTGGGATTTGATTGATGGCATCAGCAAATTATCAAACGCGTCGGGATGAGATCGAAACCTATTTCGATCGCACCGCCGCCGATGCCTGGGCGGCGCTTACATCCGATGCGCCAGTCAGTCGCATCCGACGCACGGTGCGCCGCGGGCGTGACGCGATGCGCCAGACGCTAATCAGTTGGCTGCCAGAGGATCTAACCGGTAGCTCGCTAATTGACGCCGGCTGTGGCACTGGCACGCTGGCCATTGAGGCGGCACAGCGTGGTGCTGAAGTTGTCGCCGTCGATCTGTCGCCTACGCTGGTTAATTTTGCCAGAGAGCGCTTGCGTGACCTCAATCAAACTCTCGACGTGACCTTTCTTGTTGGCGACATGCGCGACATGGACCTGGGGTCCTTTGATTACGCAGTCGCGATGGACTCACTGATTCATTACGACGTTGCGGATGGTGTGCAAACGCTAGAGGCTATGGCGGCGCAGATTAACCGCAAGATGGTCTTCACCTTCGCGCCAAAAACGCCGCTACTGGCGTTAATGCACGCCGCAGGTAAGTTTTTCCCCCGCGCCGACCGGGCACCGTCAATTGAGCCTGTGTCTCCGGGACGGCTTTCGCGGCATCTGAATGAGTTGGGTCTGACCCGGGACTGGGTTAAAGGTCGGTCCCATCGCATTGATGTCGGGTTCTATAAATCCCAAGCCGTGGAGTTGACGCGACGATGAGCCGGTCTGTCAGCAATGCGGGGACTCGCCTTGCGGGCTTCGGGCACCGCTGGCTTCCGTTTGCTGATGCCGCATCGGCAGACTTGTCGCTGGGCCGCCTGCTGCGGCTCTCTCTGTTCCAACTCTCCACTGGTATGGCCATTGTCTTGCTCACGGGCACGCTAAATCGTGTCATGGTGGTGGAGCTGGGTCAGCCAGCTTCCTGGGTATCGTTAATGCTGGCGATTCCGCTTTTGATGGCGCCGGCGCGCGCCTTAATCGGATACCGGTCTGATCACCACCGCTCCTATTTGGGCTGGCGCCGTATTCCCTTTCTTTGGTCGGGCACCATGATGCAGTTTGGTGGCCTCGCCTTTATGCCGTTTGCTTTGATTCTGATGACCGAGCCGCACTCCGGTCCTGCATTTTTAGGTCCTGCCGCCGCGATGGCCGCGTTCTTGCTCACCGGGTTGGGCATGCATGTGGCACAAACCGCGGGCTTAGCGCTCGCCACAGATCTTGCGACAGAAGACACCCGTCCCCGCGTTGTGGTGCTCCTCTACCTGATGCTGCTGATTGGTATGATCGGCAGTGCGCTGATCTTCGCCGCGCTATTGCAGGACTTTGGTTACGTGCGATTGATTCAGGTAATCCAGAGCGCAGCCGTCATTACATTGGTGCTCAATGTCGTAGCTATGTTGAAGCAGGAAGTGCGCCGCCCCGATCTCACGGATCATGCCCGGGCGCGTCCCACCTTTGGCAACGCGTGGCAGGATTTTATCACCCTGCCAAAGGCCCGTGGTCTGCTCTGGGCTCTCGGTCTCGGCACCATGGGTTTCACCATGCAGGATATTTTGCTCGAGCCATACGGTGCTGAGGTGCTGGGCCTGTCTGTCAGTGACACGACGTTGCTCACAGCCATGTTTGCCGGTGGCATGGTGCTCGCCCTGATTCTGACTTCGCGTCATCTGGGGAGGGGCTCGGATCCGATCCGGGTGGCATCGACGGGTATTCTAATCGGCATCGCCGCGTTCGCGGCGGTGATTATGAGCGCGCCTTTACAGGCGCCTGCGCTATTTCAAATTGGCGCGGCCTTAATTGGCTTAGGCAATGGTTTATTTGCAGTCGGCATGCTGACGGCCGCCATGGAGTTTGGTGGCGAAAAGATGGCAGGCTTGACGCTGGGTGCTTGGGGCGCGGTGCAAGCCGCCGCTGCCGGAGTGGCCATGTTTTCTGGGGGTGCAATTCGTGATCTGGTCACGGGTTGGGCGGATGCGGGACTGTTAGGTATCGCACTGCAATCACCCGCTTCAGGTTATGGAGCGGTTTACCACATCGAGATTGCCTTGTTGTGCGTGGCGCTCGCAGCAATGGGGCGGCTGGTACGGCGGCCTGGCGAGGCGGGCGAAGACGATAAGCGTCTCGGTCTAGCGGATTTTCCGAGTTAATGGCCACATTGGGAGGACCTAATTATGGGTACTGGTGCAATTACTGAATACGTGGACGTGGCGCAAATCGCGCTGTATGCGTTCTGGATTCTGTTCTTTATTTTGGTGGGGTATCTCCACCGCGAAGGCAAGCGTGAGGGATGGCCTCTGCAGATGTCTTCCGGTGAACTCCGCACAGGTGTCGGTGGTATGCCGCCACCCAAAACCTATCGTCTGGCGCATGGCCAGGGCGAGCGCGTGAAGCCTGGTCCAGAGCCTGCGCAATACGAGGTGAATGCCACGCAGATCTACGACGCCAGTGGCGCACCCATGCACCCCAACGGTGATCCAATGGTGGACGGTGTGGGTCCTGCTGCATGGGCCACTCGCCCGGATAAGCCCGACCTGACGGTCGATGGGCGCCCAAGAATTGTGCCCCTTCGGGTTGATACCGATCACAGCGTGAATCGCGGTGATCCCGATCCGCGCGGCCAGGCCGTTTATGGTTGCGATGGGAAGCAAGCCGCCAGGGTGGTTGATCTTTGGGTAGATCGCGCAGAGCCGCACTTCCGCTATGCCGAGCTGGACGCGGGCGGGCGTCGCATATTGTTGCCTATGACGCTGGCGATGGTGTCCGAGGACGGCTCTGTCAATGTGAAATCCATTCGTTCTGATCAGTTCGCTCAGGTACCTGGGCTGTCGAATCCTGATCAGGTGACTTTGCAGGAAGAGGATCGTATTACTGCTTTCTATGGTGGTGGCCACCTCTACGCCCTGCCAATGCGTTCGGAAGGACTGATATGGGTATGACTGAATACGAAGACGAGCCCGTAGAAGGCTTGCCCGAGCGCCTGCCCGAGGGGGAAACCATGGTTTGGCAGGGTCGGCCCACTGTTGCAGCGATGGGGAAACGGGTGTTCTACATCCGGCACCTCACGCTGTATTTTGGACTGCTGATAGCAGGGCATACAGTCTATCGCTTGATGGAAGGTGTCTCTGCGGCGCATGTCATGGGGACTTTGGTCTGGCAAGCAGGTTTGGCGGCAGTCGTTTTGGTGTTGCTGACCTGGCTCGCCCGAGCCTACGCGGGGTCAATCCTCTATACCCTGACCAGTGAGCGGCTAGTGATTCGTTCGGGTGTGGCGCTGCCGATGATGGCTAATATCCCGATTGAGCAGATCACCGCGGCAGATATGCGCGTGTACCGTGATGGCACGGGCGATATCTTGCTGAAACCGGTAGCCGATCGAAAGCTGTACTGGGTGCTGTTGTGGCCCAATGTATCTGCTTGGTACTCGCGTCCGGTAAGGCCACTTTTGAGAGGACTAGAAGATCCCCAGTGCGCGGCGGATGCCTTTGCCTCAGTCGCCAGTCAGCATTACCAGGTGACGGCAGGGGAGCAAACCGCGGTACCTGTGCGGGTGCATACGGGAGGTGACCCGCTGCCGGTGGGTTAAACGAAATGGTAGGGGGGCAGATGCAGCCGAGGCGAACACTCGGACACCCAATGGTCTGGGTGATTTTAGCCATGGCTTTGCTGTGGGCGTGGGGGGTATCCAGAGAGGACGCCCACTACGCGCCACCACAGCAGCAGGCCTTCCTACCTGTTTCTTCCGCAGATTTATTAATTATCGATGGGCCCCACGGGCGCATCGATGTGATGGACGCGCAAACGCAAGTGACGCTGGCGGTCTACGAATCCGGCGAGGGTAGTTTCCTTCGCGGTATCGCGAGAAGCCTCGTCCGCGAGCGACGTGTCAGAGATCTCGATCCTGGTGGCGTGTTCAATCTTGCCCTCCTCCAAAACGGCAGTCTGGTGATCTCGGATCCTGATACCGGCTACTGGATGGCGCTGGAGGCCTTTGGGTTCGACAACCGGCGTCTATTTGCCGAAATTCTTGAGCAGGCGCTTTCTGAAAAGGTTGCCGCGACGGGTGTGGCTCCATGATCTGGTTAGCTTTGGCTGTTGCGGTCTTGCTCTGGTGGCTGATGACGGGCCTGGCACTGATGAGTGTGCATCAGCCTCAGGTACTGAGGCAGCCCATCTTTTTATTGGCGACGATCTTTGCCACGGTGTCCATCTGGGGTGTCGAGGCCAACGCGGCGAGCCACACCACGCTGGCAACCGTCTCGGGTTTTGCCATGGGGCTCATTATTTGGGGGTGGTTAGAACTCAGCTATCTCATGGGCTATATCACGGGGCCGGTGAAGCGGCCCGCGACCGCATCAATGACGTTGCCCGCGCGGTTCTACAATGCTCTGGGAACCACCATCTACCATGAGTTTCTCGTTGTCGCTGTGGTGGGCATCGTCTGCGTTCTAGGCGCAGGGCTCCCCAATCCGACCATTCAGAACACCCTCGCGGTGCTTTGGCTGATGCGCTGGAGTACCAAGCTCAACCTGTTCTTTGGCGTCAGGCATTTCAATAGCCAGTGGTTACCCGACAATATGCGTTACATCACAAGCTACCTGCGTGCCGGTAAAAATAGCTGGTTTATGCTCTTTTCGACGACGTTAGCGGCGTATTGCACCTATTTGCTCTTTTTTTATGGCCAGATTGCGGTCGAGCCCGCGAGCGCGTTATCCCTGTTTCTGATTGGCTGGTTGGCGGTTCTGGCAGTTCTGGAGCACTGTTTTCTCATGTTGCCCATGGGTGAAACGGCGTTATGGCGCTGGGCAGAGGTGAATACCCGCAAAACTGGGTGATCGTGTCTTGCCTTTGTCTGCTACTTGTTGATGTTTTCCTTGACGGCGACTCACCGCAGGCATAATGTGTCGTCAGAGCGGTCTGAAATAAAAAAACAGACTGACTGGAGCTTCCTTGACGCTACCGTTCGTGGTCTTCGGTTTCGCCATGTGGTGACCCAGCCAGCAAGGCAGTAGGGGGCAAAAATGACTTCAAGTACGGGGGTGTGGCCTCCCCCTTATCCGGCGTCTCCGCCGGTCAAGCCACCGGAAACTCACTCATTAGGTGAGCGCGCCGAGGTGATTACTGAGGCGACTCTGCAACCTTCTTTGTCAAGACTTTCTGAGCAGCCCGATGCGTCGCTGGCGCTCAACGTGCATCTGCCTTTTTGCCCCTCGCGCTGTCTGAGCTGCGACCGGGTTGCCGTGGTGCAGCATCAGCCCTATGAGCTAGAGCATTATGTGGCCAATCTAGCACTGGAGTTGACACGCACAGCAGAACTGCTGGGTGAACAACGTAAACTCGCCCAAGTACACTTTGGTGGAGGCTCCCCCAACCATCTTTCCGAACTGGCTTTGGCGACCGTGTTTACCCATATTGGTGAGCATTTCGCTGTCGATGACAACACACAGTTTTCAATGGAACTGAATCCCCGACGGACGTCGCGTGCCCAATTGAATTTTCTTAAGGGTTTAGGGGTCGAGCACATTAGGCTTGAAGTTCGCGATGTCGATGCCAACGTGCAGAGAGAGATTGGCCGCATCCACTCCCTCGAATTATTGGAAGACGTGATCTCAATCGCCCATGGTGTCAATTTTGAATCTATTGGCATGGATTATCTGATTGGTCTTCCTGGTCAAACGATGGACTCCTGCGAGCAGAGTATGGAGGCCATTCTGTCTTTGGATCCGGACTGGCTTGTTTGTCTGCCGTTTCATAGACGTGAGTCCTTATTCCCGCATCAAATTGCTGTGGATACTGGACATTTGCCCTCGCTCGCGGATCGAATGGTCATGCTCAATCAGGTGGAGATGGATTTCACACAGGCGGGTTATGAGTGGGTGGGCCTGAATGTGTTTGCGAAGCCGGATCATCCATTAGTGGTGGCGCAACGTGATGGGTCTCTTGCGCTCAGTGTGTTGGGTTACGGCACCGATGCGGATCTAGCGGTGCTAGGTATCGGTCTTGGCGCGTTGGGTGAGCTACCTGGACTCGTGACTCAGAATGAAACGCGACTCAGTGCCTGGCACAACCAGGTTGAAACAGGCGTCTTGTCTGTCGCGTCAGCTATCCGTTCTGATGACAGCGAGACCCTGCAGCGTATGGTCATGCGCAATCTCATGTGCCGACAGAGCATTTCTGTGGATAGTCTCACTGAGTCGCAGCGTGAAAAGTGGATCTTGCCGCTGACGGGACAGGGGTATGCAGAGGAAGATGCGGGTGTTTATCGGTTAACAAAGCTGGGTCTGACTGTTTTACCCCACGTTTGGACTGATTCTTCGCCGGCCTTCAGAACGTTTTAATCAGCTCGCTTGAGCCTCGCTCGGGTGCCAGTTCAACCCAATCGCTTCTAGCGTCCTGGCATGTTCTCCCGAGCGCAGTTTCGCCCACTCGAGCTTGAACCAGGGTGTGAGAGTCTCCGGCGCGGTTTCGAGCCACTGATCCAGCGCGGCACGGCTGATCCACTGCCAATCGTTAACTTCTTGTGGGTTGGGCGCGGGGTCACAATCGATGCGCCCGACATAGACGGAACACAATTCGTGCTCGGCGAGATTATCGTCGAATTGCGCCTGGTACCTAAACCGGTGGGTAAACAACAGTGGCGCTTCAACGCCCAGTTCTTCCTTTAGGCGTCGCTGGGTCGCAATCCCATAGGACTCGCCGCGACGCGGATGACTGCAACAGGTGTTGGACCAAAATCCAGGCCAGAGCGGTTTGTCGGCGCTGCGTTGTTGCAGCAACACGTCGCCCGATTCGTTAAACAAAAAGATGGAGAAAGCTCGGTGCAGAGTGCCCGCGCCCTGGTGTAATTCAGCTTTGGTCCCGTGACCGAGAATTTGGTCCTGTGAATCGACGATGATAAGTGCCTCGTTATCGAACGAGACGATGTCACCGGAAGCTACTGTTCTCGATTGCGATGAGTCCATGGTTCGCTCCCCAACAAAATAAAATGACCCGCTCCCTGAAGGGAAGTAATGTCAGAAAAGTGGTTCAGTCTTCAAGGCGATCGACAGCTCTGGGGGCAGGGTGATCGCAAACTTTTCCACTTCTGTCACCACTGGTTCCACCTGACGGCTTCACCACGGGTCGCAAAACATCAGGCCCCCAAGAGGGGCCTGTAACACGTGTTAGCTCCGTGCAGGAGGCAGAGCCTCTTGATGGGTGCTAACGGCAAGGCCGCCGCCATTGGGGTCACCTAACCAGTTATATCTGTCAGTACTCAACAGAATAAAATGGATAGTCAGTGCCAGCGTAAGCAAGGCCACTGCAATGCCCACCATGACTTGGCGTGGATCAAACAACATCCAGAGTCTGTGCATAAGTCGTCTCCGTTACGTTAGTGAAGTGGTTCCTTGGTTCTCAGAACCAGGGCTTCCACGTATAGAGCAACCAATGCGCGACTAGCGCGATTGCCAAAAAGCCGCTGAAACCCGTCAGATATGCTGAATG
>CABYEX010000015.1 GCA_902518075.1 Halieaceae bacterium
GCCTGGCGGCGCTCGAGGTATTGGTGCGCGACCAATTACCCGCGCGGGTTGCCGAGGAGGCGCCCTTTTGGGAGGCGCTGTTGCACGATGGGGTGGCAGATAAACCCCACGTCGCCGATGTGCGCAACTACGGGTTTGCCGGCGCGCTGACCTTGGAGGCCTACCCCAGTGAGCCGCTGCGCCGGCCCTACGAGGTGGCGATGCGAATGTGGGAGAAGGGCTTCCTGGTGCGTTACGGCGGCGACACGATTCAGCTCGCGCCTCATTTTGTTATGCAGCGCGAGCAAATGACCTCGCTGGTTGAAGCGCTGGCCGAGTCCCTCGACGAACTGGCCTAAGCCCGCCGGCGACCCCCAGGGCGCTCAAGCCTTTTGCAAGTGATGATTAAGGTTTGGCGGCGACCTGCTCGGCTAGCCAGTCATCCATTCGGCGCTCCAGAATATCGAGCGGTAATGCCCCCGCACCCAGCATATGGTCGTGGAAGGCGCGGATATCAAAGTCTTCCCCGAGCGCTGTCTCGGCTTCGCCGCGCAGTTCGAGCATTTTCATCTGACCGACCTTGTAGGCCAGGGCTTGGCCCGGCCAGCCGATGTAGCGGTCGATCTCGTTGATGATGTCGGCTTCGCTTTTGGCAGCGTTGGCAATGAAGTAGTCGATGGCTTTTTGCCGGCTCCAGCCAAAGTAGTGAATGCCCGTGTCGACCACGAGTCGCACCGCGCGCCACATGTCGTAGACCAGTTGCCCATACCGCGAGTAGGGGTCTTCATAAAGCCCCATGTCGTAGCCGAGTCGCTCGGAGTACAGGCCCCATCCTTCAATGAAAGCGGTGAATCCGCCATTACGTCGGAACTCCGGTAACCCGGCGAGTTCCTGCGCCAGCGAGATCTGTAAATGATGCCCGGGCACGCTCTCGTGCACGCTGAGGACTTCCATCTCGAATTTGGGACGGACTTCAGGCTTGTAGAGATTCACGTAATACCAGCCCGGTCTGGAGCCATCGATCGCGGGTCGCATGTAGTAGGCCGTGGTAGTGTCGGGGGCTTCTTCGTCGGGAATCGGTCGCACGCCGTAGGGTGCGCGCGGCAACTTGCCGAATAAATTGACGAGTCCCGGGTCGAGGCGTTTCGAGACCGCTTGATATCCCTCGAGCAGTGCCTCAGGTGTCTCATAGTAAAACTGTGGGTCGGTTCGCAGAAATTCGTTGAAGGCCGCGATGTCACCGTCGAAACCCACGGTGTCGATGACGGTTTCCATCTCTCCGCGGAGGCGTGCGACTTCGCGCAGGCCGATCTCGTGAATCTCGTCCGGGGTCAGCTCTGTGGTGGTGAAATGCTGGGCGAGACGACTGTAGACCTGTTTGCCACCGGGTATGGCGCCAATACCGGGTGGTCGTGCGGCCGGCAGGTAATCGCTCTCTAAAAATTCGAGCAGTTCCCGGAGCGCAGGATTGATTTGCTCGTCAATCACCGTCGCGGCGGCTGACCGGAGCGACGCCCGAGTGTCCGAGTCGATCTCTTCCGGCATCGTCGCGAAGGCGCGATAAAAGGGGCTGTCGTTTGGCTGTTCCGTGATGAGATTGGCGATTTGTGATGGCACGCGCGAAATCACAATCTGTGCCTGCGTCCGGTCCCGGCTGATGCCCTCTGACAACAGCGCCTGATACTGCTTCAACTGCTCGGGCAAGCCACGCAGCCGGTTCAGCCAGTCCTCATGGTCCTGTGCGCTCACCATGGGCAGGGTGTCGATCATGCTGTGCCGATGTTGCGGCCCGGACCGCATATCGAGGGCGATTAGGTGCAGGCCGTCTTCATACTTTGTGAGGTTGTCCCGCAACTGCCGGAGCAGCATGGCGCGGTTGACCTGCGCGTCTGCAGGAAGGGTGGCGGGCTCGATCTGTTCGAGTCGCTGCACGAATCGCCCCTCATCTTCGTAGCGTCTCTGGAATGCATCAAGGCTCATATCTGTCCACTGGTAATTCCCCGAGCGATCGCCGTACTCGAGCCGCCGCTCGGGGTATTGGGTCAGCGTCCACTGCCAGTGGTCATCAATAATGGCGGTCAGCTCTGCCTCAGACGCTGTGGCGGGGCCGGCTTGGCCAAGAAGTGTGGCAGCGACCACAACATAGGCCGAGAGAGACAACGAGGGGCGTCGACAGGAAGGGTGGCTCATAGCAGTCCCCGGTAGGGCAAGTTGTGAGATGTGCAAACGTGTTTCCGTAACGGGCGGATTTGCGCTCTGGGGTGACAGGAACGAGAGGCTAAAGTACATCTCGCTCCGGTGGTTACCGACCGAGAATCGATCTCGCGACCAGCTCTCGCATGATCTCCGACGAGCCGCCGTAGATGGTCTGGATGCGCGCATCTACATAAAAGCGGGAGATCGGATACTCCGAGGTGTAGCCGTAGCCGCCAAAGAGCTGCAGGCACTGATCTGCCACCCGGCACTGCATCTCGCAGCTGGCCAGCTTGAGCATGGCGGCCGTGTCCGGCGTCAGCGTGCCCTCAGCGTATTGGCGGGCACACTGCTCATAAAACGCCCGGTTAATAGCGATATCGGTTTTCACGTCGGCGAGTTTGAAGCGCGTATTCTGGAACTGACCAATCTTTTGGCCAAAGGCCTCGCGCTCCTGTACATACTGCGCCGTGATTTTGAGCGCGCCCTCCGAGGCGGCCACGGCTTGCGCGGCGATACCGAGTCGCTCTCTCGGCAGCTCTTCCATCATGATCACGAAACCGCGGTTTTCCTCGCCGAGCAGTGCGTCGGCCGGCAGCCGCACGTCGTTAAAGAACAACAGCGCCGTATCAGAGGTGTGCTGGCCGATCTTGTCGATCTTCTTGGATTTTTCAAACCCCGGACTGTGTGCGTCGACCAAAAATAGGGACGTGCCTTTGGCGCCTTTACCCGGGTCCGTGATGGCCGCCACGATGACGAGGTCGGCGTGGATCCCATTGGTAATGAAGATCTTTGATCCGTTGAGGATCCAATCGTCGCCGTCGCGTACCGCATTGGTACGAATGCCCTGCACATCAGAGCCCGCCCCTGGCTCGGTCATTGCGAGTGCGCCAACGACTTCACCCTTGGCCATGCGCGGCAGCCAGTGCACCTTTTGCTCCTCAGTGCCATGACGGCTGAGGTAGGGGGCAATGATGTTGTTGTGGATGCCATAGCTCGAGGCGAAACCGCCAAAGCCCATGTCCGAGAGCTCTTCGATCATCGCCAGTGTGACGTGGGGAGAGGTGCCGGCGCCGCCGTATTGCTCTTCCATATCCGGACAGAGCAAGCCTGCCTCACCGAGGCGATTCCAGAGGGTACGCGGTACCATCCGCTCCTCTTCCCACGCCTCATAGTGGGGTGTAATCTCCTGCTCGAATGCGCGACGCGCCATATCCCGAAACAGCGTGAGTTCATCCAAATCAACGGCTTGATTCATGTTCCTGCCCTGAACGTTTTTTTGAGAGCAGAAGTATGAAGAAGATCTCGCGTCAGCACAAAGCAGTCAGGGAGACGCCACTTTGCAGGCATCCAAAATTCAATCCAGCAGCGACGTAGCTGCGACGCAAGAGAGTCTGGTTCAGCGTCTGTCGCCGCTGCTGCTAGATCAAGATGTGGCGGGATTGTTAGAAGCGTTTGATACCCAAGGTTTCTGCGTCATTCCCGAACTGCTCGATGCGTCTCAGCTTCAGCGGCAGCGTGAGGCGTTGGCCCCCTGGATCGATCAAGGCCCCATAGGTCGAAATGTGTTTGAGGGGACGCGTACCCACCGCATTTACGCGATGCTGGCCAAGGACCCAGTGTTTGCCGAGTTGGTGGCCCACCCTGTCTCGCTGGCCTGGGCGGAACACTATTTGGGGCAGAGTTGCCTGTTATCCGCCTGCCTCGCTATCCATTTGCAGCCGGGTGAGTCTGCCCAGCCTTGGCACACGGATGACGGTCATACTTCACTGACCCCACCGCATGACTTGCTCGGCGTATCGACCTTTTGGGCGCTCGATGATACGACGTTGGAAAACGGTGCTACCGAGGTGCTGCCGGGTAGCCACCGCTGGTCGGAGACCGAGTTCCCGGGCGTGCTAAGGGATCAGGATTTTGCGACGGGCGAAGACGCCTCGGGCGACTCCGGGGCGCACCCGGACGCCGTGAAAGTGACCATGCCGGCGGGATCTTTGATGATCGCCCGGGGCGACCTCTGGCATCGGGGTGGGGCAAACCGGTCGGATACCGCGCGCTGTCTTGTCACGCCGCAATATTGTGCGGGGTGGCTGCGACCTCTGGAGAGCATGCTGTTGTCGGTCCCGCCTGAGCATGCTGCTGCGCTCCCGGAGCGGGTCAGGGAATTACTGGGATACTCCATTCATCCGCCATTTATGGGGTATTCTGATGGGATGCATCCACAGCGAGTCCTGCAATAGCGGTCGAGCTTTTTTACGTTTTCGATAACTGGATAAATTGAGGGCAACATGCGCGAGTACACACAGTTCTACATCAACGGCCAGTGGGTCGATCCGGTGACGCCTAAAACGCTGGAGGTTTTGGATCCTTCTACTGAGCAGGCCTGTGCCACGATCTCACTGGGCTCAGAGGCCGACGTCGATTTGGCGGTTGCTGCGGCCAAGGCAGCGTTTGAGACCTTTAGCCAGACCTCTGTAGAGGAGCGGGTCGGCATGCTCGAGCGGATGGCGGAGATTTTCCAACGCCGCATTGATGAGATTGCGGAGGCAATTCGCCTGGAAATGGGTGCGCCCATCAAACTGGCCAGCACCGCGCAGGCGTATGCCGGACTAGGCCACATCACCGAAGCCGCAAAGATTTTGAAGGACTACAGCTTCACCGAGGATCTGGGCCCGCATCGGGTGGTGAAAGAGCCGATCGGTGTATGCGGTTTGATTACGCCTTGGAACTGGCCGCTGAATCAGGTCAGCTGCAAGGTCGCGCCGGCGCTGGCGGTCGGTTGCACCATGGTGCTCAAGCCCAGCGAAATCGCGCCGCTGTCTGCCTATCTTTATGCAGAGATTATGGATGAGGCGGGCATCCCCGTCGGCGTATTCAATCTGGTCAACGGCGACGGCCCCACTGTCGGCGAGGCTCTGTCGCGCCACCCCGATGTCGACATGATGTCCTTTACCGGTTCAACGCGGGCGGGCTCGCTGGTCGCACAAAATGCTGCGCCCACGGTCAAGCGAGTGACGCAGGAGCTGGGCGGTAAGTCACCGAACATCATTCCCGCAGACGCGGATCTCGAGGCAGCGGTTACTCGCGGTGTCATGCATATGTACAACAACACGGGGCAATCCTGTAACGCGCCGTCGCGCATGCTAGTCCCCCGCGACCTGTTGCCCAAAGCCGAAGCTATCGCTGCCAAGGTCACCGAGAGCGTGGTGATTGGCCCAACCGCTGAAGACTCAACAACAATGGGCCCTGTCGTGTCCAAGGTGCAGTGGGACAAGATTCAGGCGCTCATCGAGGGCGGCATCGCCGAGGGTGCGAAAGTAGTCTGCGGCGGACCGGGCCTGCCCGATGGCATCGATCGGGGCTATTACGTGCGACCCACGGTGTTCTCCGACGTCACTAACGACATGAGCATAGCCGAGCAGGAAATCTTTGGTCCTGTGCTTGTCATGATTCCCTATGACAGCGAGGAAGAGGCGATCCAGATCGCTAACGACACGCCTTACGGTTTGGCGGGCTATGTGCAGAGCGGTGACCTAGACCACGCGAGAAAAGTGGCTTCGCGTATCCGCGCCGGTAATGTGCACATCAATGGCGCCTCGCCCGGCATGGATGTGCCCTTCGGCGGTTACAAGCAGTCGGGTAATGGCCGCGAATGGGGTGCGCATGGCTTCACCGATTACCTGGAGATCAAGGCGATCTCCGGGTTTGAGGCTGCCTGAAGCATTCATTCGTAACCGGGGCTGCCTGTGAAAGCGATTCTGGCAATCGATCAGGGTACAACGGGCACCACGGTTGCGGTGATGAATACCCGAGGTGCCCTGCTGGGGAGCGTCAACTATGAGTTCCCCCAGATCTATCCCAAGCCGGGTTGGGTAGAGCACGACCCGGAGGCGATCTGGGTATCTGCCCTCAAAGGTATTCGCGCGGTTTTTCGCCGTGGGCTCTGCAAACCTAACGATGTGGCTTGTATCGGCATCACCAACCAGCGAGAGACGTCGCTGCTGTGGGAGCGCCGGAGCGGCAAGCCGCTGGGTAATGCCATTGTCTGGCAATGCCGACGCACTGCGAGTTTCTGTGAGGGATTACGCAAGAAAGGGCTGGAGCCCATGGTGCGCGATCGCACGGGACTCGTGCTCGACCCCTATTTTTCGGCGAGCAAGTTCCGCTGGTTGCTCAACGATATTGAGGGCGCCAGAGGTCGCGCCAGACGCGGTGACATTGCCGCCGGCACGATCGACTCGTACTTACTCTATCGGCTGACAGGGGGCAAAGTGCATGCCACCGATGTCTCCAACGCCTCGCGCACTTCACTGATGAATCTGCAGACACTGGATTGGGATCCGGAACTGCTGAAACTCTTTAACGTCCCGAAAACAGTGCTGCCCGAGATTATCCCCTCGAGTGGTGACCTCGGCCGCACCCAGGACGTACCCGGGTTGCCCGATGGCGTACCCATCGCGGGGATTGCGGGCGATCAACAGTCTGCGCTTTTTGGACAGGCGGGCTTCGACCGCGGAGCCGCCAAGTGCACCTTTGGCACGGGCTCCTTCATTTTGATGAATACCTGTCAAGACCGGATGCACAGCGACGCGGGCTTGCTGAGCACGGTGGCGTGGCAACTGCCCGGTCAAAAGACACCGGTCTATGCCCTCGAGGGCGGCGCCTTCATCTGCGGTGCGGCGGTGCAGTGGCTTCGCGACGAGTTGGGCATTATCAAGCGCGCCCCGGATATCGAGAAGCTCGCTTCAAAGGTGCCCGATGCCGGCGGTGTCGAGTTTGTACCAGCTTTGACGGGTCTGGGTGCCCCGCATTGGGATCCCGACGCACGGGGCGTTATTTCGGGGCTGACGAGAGGGGCGGGTGCGGCACATATCGCACGAGCGACGCTTGAAGCCATGGCGCTACAGAATGTCGATATTCTCCGCGCCATGGAGCGCGACCTGGGTCGCCGGATGGGAGAGCTGAAAGTTGATGGCGGTGCTGCCGCCAATAATTTGTTGATGCAATTACAGGCAGATTATCTGGGCAGAGAAATCATCCGTCCGAAGGTGATTGAAACCACCGTTGTGGGCGCTTGCTTCCTCGCTGGGCTGGGCGTTGGCATTTGGAAAGATACTGACGCGTTGGCCAAGGTATGGCGAGCCGACCAGCGCTTTCCCTCCCGAATGGGAACGGGCCCGCGGCGCCGAAGGTTGGAATCCTGGCAGCAAGCGGTCAGCCGCGCCAAAACCGCAAGCTGAAGTCTCGTGGCCGATATCCTACATTTTGAGAAGCCGCAAAAACCCAGCCAGACACTCTGTCGGAACGGGCACCACAAGTGGCGTCCGGTTAAGAGCGATCCTTTCGCTGTGCATCGTGGCGAACTGATTACCCGGTTTCGCTGCGAGCGTTGCGGCAAGGAAAAAACCAAAGCCACTTGACCGAGCGCTGCACCGATTCCTGCGACTGACACAAGGCGATGGTGAGAAGGTGACTTTGTTTTGGAAACAGCGCCCTCAAGCGGCGCCTCAGTAAAAGCCCATGATCCGGGTATTACCACCAGTGGGGAGTAGTGGGCACTAGCGGGAGTCGATACACTTTGTGCATTGAAGATTGCCCCAAAGAAAGGCAAGAGGAGGGACCGCGATGACGTCAATGATTTATCCCACCACCAACCCGGCGATGTCCGAGACGATGGTGGTCGCCCGGGCCGAGGGCCCCTATATTTACGACAAGCAGGGCAAACGCTACCTCGAGGGGATGGCCGGACTGTGGTGTACGGCGCTGGGCTATGGCAATGAGGAGATCATTGAAGCCGCGGAACGCCAGATGCGTGAGCTGAGCTTCAGCCACATGTTTGGCGGCAAGACTCACCCGTCAGCGATTGAACTCGCCGACAAGCTGGCGGCGATGGTGCCGATGCAGGATGGTCGCGTCTTTCTTGGCAACTCGGGATCTGATGCCAACGACACACTCCTGAAGCTCATCCGCTATCACGCTGAGGCCTCAGGCCAGCCCAGTCGCATCAAGGTCATTGCTCGTGAGCAGGGCTACCACGGGGTTACGCTGGCCTCGGCAGCGCTGACAGCCATCCCCACCAATCACGCCCACTTTCAATTGCCCTTTGAGGCGTTGGGCGTGCTGCGCACCGGGTCGGCGAATTACTACCGGGGCGCCAACGAGGGCGAATCGGAGGCGGAGTTTGTTGCCCGACGGGCGCAAGAGCTTGAGGCGCTGATTCTGGCCGAAGGACCGGAAACGATTGCCGCGATGATCGCCGAACCGGTCAGTGGTGCAGGCGGGGTGATCGTGCCACCGGAAGGGTATTTCGAAGCGATCCAGGCGGTACTCGACCGCTACGGTATCTGGCTCTGGGATGATGAGGTCATCTGTGGCTTTGGGCGTCTTGGTAAGGATTTTGGCGCCAATAAAATGGGCATGCAGCCCCAAATGATGACTCTTGCCAAAGCACTGTCATCGGCTTACGTCCCGGTGTCGGCCGCGATCGTACAGGGCGACATCGCAGATTGTATTAATGCGTCGGCGACGGAAGTCGGCGTGTTCGGACATGGCTATACCTATAGCGGACACCCGTTGGGCTGCGCGGTGGCGAGTAAAGTGATCGACATCTATGTGCGCGACAAGATCTTTGACCACGCGGCGACGGTGGGCGATTACCTGCAAGGGAGGCTCAAGGAGTTCGCAGACCATCCACTAGTGGGTGAGGTCTCTGGCGTCGGCATGATCGGTGCGGTGGAACTGGTGGCCGACAAGACGAGTAAGAAGCCTTTTGACGGTATGAAGGTCGGTCAGTTCTGCGCCAAAGCCGCAGAGGACAACGGTCTGGTCATCAGACCGCTGGGTGGCAATCGCGTCGCAGTGTGTCCGCCCCTCATCATTGAGACCACCCATGTCGATGAGTTGATTGAGAAATTTGGCGCCGCACTCAATCTCACTCTCGATTGGGTGACCGCCGAAAAGTTGGCTTGAGGCGGACGTCGGGATAGGCCCTTATCGGTCAACGCACATCCTCTGTTCTCATGAGTGACTTGAAGCCGTTGCGCGTCGCCCATATCGAGTTGGGCGCGCACCTTTACGGCGGCGCCCAACAAGTGCTGTATCTGCTGGGGGAACTGTCCAAGACCGAAGTCCGCTCGGTGCTAATTTGCCCTGAGCACTCAGCGGTGGGTGAGGCGGCTCGGGCAGGTGGCATTGACGTTGAGGCTTTTCCGTACCGCGGCGATCTCGACTGGCGTGCGACAAAGCGTATCGGAGAGATACTGACCCGGCATCAGGTTGATCTGGTGCACGTGCATTCCCGGCGCGGCGCGGATATTTGGGGTGGGCTGGCGGCGCGCAAACTCGGTCTGCCCTGTGTCTTGTCTCGACGCGTCGATAACCGCGAGCGTGCTTGGGCAGTTGCGGCCAAATACCGGCTTTACGATCACGTGATTGCGATTTCTGAAGGGATTCGCGATGTGCTGATTGCTGACGGGTTGCCGTCAGGCAAGGTGTCCTGCGTTCGCAGCGCGGTGGATTGGGAGCGTTTTCAGCAGCCCGCAGATAAAGCGGGTCTGGCGGCCCGATTTGATCTGCCTGAAGGCGCAACGGTGATCGGTATCGCCGCCCAGCTGATTCCGCGGAAGGGTCACGACGTCTTGCTGGATGCGCTATCTGACTTGGTCGCAAGGTGCCCCAATTTGCAGGTTTTGGTGATGGGTAAGGGCCCATCGGAAGCACCGATCAGGGAGCAAATTCGCAACCTCGATCTGGGCCGGCATGTTCAGCTTGTGGGGTTTGTTGAGGATCTCGAGCACGTGTTGCCGAGTCTCGATTTTCTGGTGCATCCGGCGCGAACCGAAGGCCTGGGCGTGGTGTTACTGCAGGCCGCCTCTGCGGGTATCGCTGTGATCGCCTGTGATGCTGGCGGCATGCCAGAGGCCGTTATTGATGAAGAGACAGGCTTGCTGGTGCCGCCGGGTGATGCAGGCGCGCTCACGACCGCCATCGAGCGTTTGTTGTCAGAGCCAGAGCGAGCAGAAGACTTTGGCGCCAAGGGGCGAGATCGCATGCTCGCTTCATTCTCAATCTCTGCGATGGCGCAGGGCAATATGAGTGTGTATCGCGCGGTGATGGCTGCGCGCTCCGAGGCCTAGCGGCTACTCCCGCGGGCAGTGATCAACAGGGAGGGGAAATGAACCCGTTTGAAATGTTATTCGTGCCCATGGTGCTGTTTATGGTGATCGTGGCACCGACTTGGATTGTCATGCATTACCGCAGTGTGAACCGATCCAGTAGCCAGCTTAGTGAGGATGATCGGCAGTTACTGGAAGAGATGCTAGTGGCAGTGGATCAAATGGCGGATCGCATCGAGTCGCTGGAATCCATACTCGATGCCGATCACCCGAACTGGCGCCAGGAGCGAGGCGGCCAGACCCAAGGGGAGGTGTAAAGATGTCCAATCGTCAGCGTAGTTTTGGTGAGAGCCGCCGTCGCGGTTGGGGTATGGGTCTCTATCTAAACCGCTCCGAGGGATGGATCGGCGGTGTGTGTGCCGGCCTTGCTGCGCACTGGGATGTGCCCAACTGGGTGGTCCGTTTAGCCGCGGTGGCGCTGTTGATGTTCACGGGCTCGCTTGCCTTTTGGCTCTACGTGATTGCCTGGGTAGGGATTGCGCCCAAGGCGTCGCGATGGTCCGACCTTCCCGAGGAGGAGGTAGAGATCGACATGGAATACGACGAGGATCGTCATACCTACCGCCGCAAGACCGTCTTCCGCTACACCGAAGCGCCGGCAGAGCGTGTTCGCAAGGCAAAAGAGCGGGTGGACAAGGCCGCCAGTCGCATCGAAGCCATGGAACGCTACGTGACGTCTCGGCAGTACGACTTGAATCGGGAATTCTCGAAGCTCTGAGATCCGTTCATAATGGCAGGATGCAGTTGCTGTTTTCTCATGCCAACGGGTACCCGCCGGAATCCTATAGAGTATTGCTGACCAGCCTGAGTGAAAATCTAGGCGTTCCGGCCAGCACGCATGCCCACAGGCCACTGATATCGGATGAGCCACCCCCAACGTTTCTAACGTGGCAAACATATGCCTCCGACCTCATTGAGCGCATCGAGGGCGATAAGCGGGGCCCGGTATGGCTAATCGGCCATTCGATGGGAGCAGCCTCCGCGATGCTGGCTGCGGCCCGCAGGCCCGAACTTTTTGCCGGTATTGTCGCGCTCGACCCGGTTCTAGTGCCGACCCGCATCTGGTTTTGGGCCCGGGTGTTTTCTTTTTTCAAGCCCGACGCGGTGCCTATTGTGAAGCGCGCGCTTGCGCGACCGCATATGTTCGAGAGCTGTGACGCAGCATTTGACTTCTATCGCGGCAAGAGAGTTTTTGCCGAAGTCAGCGACACAGTACTTATGGACTACGTAGCGGCAGGTCATATTACGCAGTCCGATGGCAGCGTTACGCTGCGTCATACCGGTGCCTGGGAAGCCTGCATTTATCGATCTGTGCCTAGGATGACCGGTGCGCTTAAAGCGGTGGCGTGCCCAGTCTTGATCGTTGCGGGTGAATTCTCAGATGTATTGAATGCAGAAAGGCTCTCTTGGGCGAAAGCAATCAATCCGGCAATGGAAATCCAGTCTTTGGCGGGCGGGCACCTACTACCCCTGGAGGCGCCTGAGGCGTGCGCCAATGCCGCGGCGGATTTTATACGTAGGCACTAATTCGGCACTAGGCGGTCCTGATGCGATGTGGCTACGCAATAGTGCGGTAGCGAATGACATCGAGTTGTGTGTAAGGTGTAACTCCGGCTTTAGGCAGACATGCCACCTCTGAATGGACGCGATGAGTAATAACCCGGTCACAACCCGATGGGCAGATCTCGACGGTCAGCTCTTCTTTCCTCGAGAGCTCAGCTGGCTCTCCTTCAATGCGCGCGTGCTGCAGGAAGCCCAAAATCCGGCGGTCCCGCTGATTGAGCGCGTGCGCTATCTGGGTATCTTCTCCAACAACCTCGACGAATTTTTCCGCGTTCGTGTGGCGGAAGTGCGCCGGCTTATCAGTGTCTCCAAAGGGCCACAGCGTCAAAGTGCGAAGGAGCTTTTGCAGTCGATTCAGAGGGAAGTGGTGTCGCTGCAAAAAAAATTCGATGCGATCTACGCCTCTCTGATGAAAGAACTGCACCAACAGAGGATCTATCTCATTAACGAAGGGCAGCTTGACGAAGGGCAGGCGGCCTTTGTTCAGCAGTATTTCAGAGACACTGTCCTGCCAGAGCTCGAGCCCATCTTGCTCGAGGAAACGCTCGCGATCCCCAACCTCGCGGACGAATCGCTGTACCTCGCCGTTATGATCCAAACGGCAGAGGTACAGCGCTTTGCTGTGCTGGAAGTGCCCTCAGAGCAGCTGGGTCGTTTTATTGAAATTCCCCGGCAGAAAGGTCGGCGTAGGGGTACGGTCTACATCACTCTGGATAACGTGATTCGAGCCTGCCTGACACAGGTGTTCAGGGGTGTTTTTAAGCTGAAATCAGTCGAAGCCTACTGCTTCAAATTCTCCAGAGACGCGGAATTGGAGCTCGATCCCTCCATCAACGAGAGCCTGATCGAGAAGATGGCTTCGAGTCTCAAGCAGCGGCGGCGAGCCGATGCGGTGCGGTTTGTTTATGACAAAACCATGCCGGAGGTGCTGTTAAATGCCCTTAGAAAAAGTTTTGGTTTTGGACGCTACGACAGCTTGATCCCCGGTGGCCGCTACCATAACTCCAAGGATTTTCTGTCTTTCCCTAATCCGGGGGGCAAGGCGCTGGAGTTCAAGCCGCACCCGCGCATTCACCTGCCGGAACTCGAGGAGCCGGCCAGTATTTTTGAGGTCATCAGAGAGCGGGATGTGCTGCTCTACTTCCCCTATCACTCCTTTGATTACCTTGTTGATGTGCTGAAAACCGCGGCGCTGGACCCCGAGGTGACTTCAATCAAGATCTGCCTGTATCGCACAGCCAAGAATTCGCGGGTGGTCGAGGCGCTGCTGAATGCACTACACAATGGCAAGCGCGTCACCGCAGTGGTGGAACTCGCTGCCCGATTCGACGAGCACGCCAATATCGAAATGGCGCACCGGCTGACCGAGGCTGGGGTGGAAGTGATCTTTGGCATTCCCGGCTTGAAAGTGCACTGCAAGCTGTTCTCCATCGAGCGACGGGAGAAGAAAGGCGTCCGTTACTACAGCCATATCGGCACCGGTAATTTCAACGAGAAGACTGCGCTTCTTTATACCGATTTCTCTCTGCTGACCTCCGACCAGACGGTGGGTCGGGATGTGGCCGCGGTTTTTGAGTTCCTCAAATTCAACTATCGGCTGCCCAAGTATGAAACGCTGCTGGTGTCGCCACACAGCTCCAGATCAGGGCTGGTCGAGCGTATCGATCGGGAGATCCACAATGCAAAGCAGGGTTATCGCGCGATGATGACGCTGAAGTGCAATAACCTAGTGGATCGTCAATTGACTATGAAGCTTTATGAAGCGAGTCAGGCAGGCGTGGACATTCGTTTGATTGTCAGAGGGATGTGCTCGTTGCTACCAGGAGTGAGCGGCGTATCGGACAATATCGAAGCCATCAGCATTATCGATCGATACCTTGAGCATCCTCGTGTGTATGTGTTCCATAACCGGGGAAAGCCTGAGTATCTGTTGGGGTCTGCGGACCTGATGACTCGCAATATCGACTATCGCGTGGAAGCGCTGTGCCCTATCAGTGACCCGGCGTTACAAAACCAGCTGCAGGACATTCTCGATCAACAGTGGCATGACAACACCAAAGCCAGAGTGCTGGATAAAAACCAGTTGAATGCACTGCGAGAGCGAGGCAAGACTACCCCCGTGTTGCAGGCGCAGGAGACTATCCACCGATATCTTTCTGGGGGAAAGAAGCCGCGGATACCTCGCTCGTTGATGAAGCAGGCGTCAAAGCGCCGTCGCGCAAGGTTAGCCGGACGGGAATAGCCAGGCTTCAACGTCAGCCTGATTCAAGATCACAATTTGTTGCGCTCGCGGATCCTTCATCATCTGTGTCGGGTTGAGACGCAGCAACTGCAATAAGTAGGGCAGTAGCTTTGCTCTAACCGACAGCTGCCATTTGCCATCGGTCATGCCGTAATCGTGGGCCACCACCACCCGCTGATCTGCAGTGAGGCGAGGGTCAGGTGCAATCTCAATGGTCACCAGCGTATGCCAATCTTCATCTGATGCGCCGGTGTGATCAGACGCATCCAGCACCTCCGGTTCACCGCGAAATCGACTGAGGACAAAATCGCGGTAGTCCTGATTTTTTTCGCACCATCCCCTGACATGCCAGCGCAGACCCGTCCACACCAGTGTGTGTGGCACGATGATGCGTCCTTCGCGATTAGGTTGATTCAACGAAACGTAATCGACCTCTACCCTGAGGTGATCCTTCGCCGCGAGAATCAGAGGTCGTAGAATGGGCGGCGGAACTTGCCGCGTCGGTACGGAGAGGACCTCGGTTGCAGTGAGGGTGTCGGGTAGCTGCCCGAGAATTAGCTGCATCTCGCTGCCGCCAGCCAGAATGTCGAGATACTCCTCGGTTTTTCCTTGAGTGACTGATGGCGTAAAAGTGGCGCTGGGGCGGTAGCCCTTTGCGGTGCCATCGTATTCGAGGTTGCCGGGGCCGATCGAGCGCTTGTAGTTGTTGATATCTTTGCTGGCCTGCTGGCGACCGATTCCGAAGACCTCGCAGAGGTGCCGGGTGGTCAGCCTGCCTTCCCACAGCGCGATGATCTCGATAAAGCGATATCTCAGCAGTTGTTCCCAGCGGGTTGCGCTCATTCTCTAGATTCTCTTGCTCGCACGTCGTCCAGATTCGGGCTCGCGCTTCCCAGATACTGTAGCCTTGATTTTGCCGGCATTGAAGGTCGAGCCGGCTAGATTGCCGCCCGCGCGCTGTGGTTTCGCCAGTGGACTAACCAGAGCCCTAAAAAGGCCAGCATCGTGCACCCAAGCATGATCACGGCGGGCTCGAGGAGGCGGCCCTTATATAGTAGACCCGCCACAGCACCCACCGCAGAGGCTAGAAGGGCATGGGTAGATCCGTATACGGCCGACGCGGAGCCTGCTCTGTGTGCGAAGAGCGAAATAGCGCCCATGGAGGCGTTTGACGCAGTGAGCCCCACGCCCAGGAAAAGAGTCGAAGACAGTGCGGCCATGCCATAGAGGTAATCGCTGGCCTTGTCGGAGAGGAGCACAATTATGACTGCAGAGAGCAAGCTGATCGACAGTCCGGCTTTAAGGGTTTGATTCATGCCGAACCGCATCACCAGGCGCGCATTGATTAGGCTGCCGGTCATGAAGCCGAAAACCGTCAGTGCGAAGGCATAACCGA
Source organism: Halieaceae bacterium (assembly GCA_902518075.1). The sequence continues at coordinate 15,545 of CABYEX010000015.1, forward strand.
ACAGAGAGGTCGGTATGTTGAAAACATCGGGGAGAAAAAACGACACCGTCGATAAATATACAAATAGCGCTGCAAAGGAGAAGGAGCCCGCAACTTGGTAACCGAGAAAGCTGTGTTGGCGTAGCATCTCCGAAAAGGAACGGATTACCGTAAGCAAGGTGAGCCGCTCGCCACTGCTGTTGGAGGTGGTCGCTGGGAGACGGCTCAAGGCGACCAGAACCAGTCCGGCAAAGACTGCCAGCGCAATGAACACTGCAGGCCAGTCAGCGAATTGCAGTATCAGGGCGCCAATGCTGGGCGCGACCATAGGGATGATGGCCATTGCCGCAGACAGCGTCGACATGACCTGCGCGGCACGATTGCCCTCGTATCGATCCCGCACGATAGCGCGCGCTATAACGGGTCCGCTGGCGGCTGCCATGCCTTGCAGGCCTCTCATGGCCCACATAAAGCCCATGTCGTTTGCTAAGGCGCATAGTATTGAGGTCATCAGGAACAGGAGAGTACCTGCCCTCACCACCGGGATGCGGCCAAAGCGGTCGGAAAGCGGGCCAAAAACAAGCTGCCCTAGTGCCAATCCCACCATAAAGATACTGAGCGTGAGTTGACCATCGGACGTCGTCCCGCCCAAATCCACGATCATGTAGGGGATGGCGGGTAAATAGAGGTCGGTGGCGATGGCGGCGTAGGCCACCAGGCTCACCAGCGTGATGTAGGTGAGTGCTTCCCTGGAACGCGGAGGGGACGTCAATTCAGTGTCGCAGCCTGCAGCTCCACCACGGGGCAACTCTCGGGGACGAAAAACTGACCGTTCTCGGCATCCATGACGTCAAGGCCGATTGCCTTGTTGTTGGAAAAGAGGGCAACCCGCATTACGTAGGTGGTGTGCTGGTTCTTCATCTCCATTAACTGGAAAAACTGCACCTCAGCACCTTCATCGTTAGCGGCCTGACTAGCCACCTGCTCCATGTAGGTTTTCGCCTGATTGGCTTCCATTGGTGTGAGCGGTTTTTCAAGAATCGCATTTAGCATTGCGCTCACGGATGCTTGGTTATCGTCCGCGAGCAATGTCGCGTTAACCACGGTATTCAACTCAGACATTGTTCCCCCAGAACCAAGTTGCCTGTTGAAAGGGGGCGAGAGTCTAGCACAGCCAACTTCGAGCCCTGCAAGCTTTTCCTCCGAGCTCCCATATGCGTTGGTGAGAGATTACTTTAAGTCTATCGCCTAACGTTTTTCTTCATTCTGCAGGTCGCCCCGAAATGCTCTTGTGGTGTGTTTTGTCAGCGTGTTCTGAGACTTGCTTGACCTTTTTCGGCGAGAAACCTAAGCTTCGCGCCTCCGCCCGTAGCTCAGCTGGATAGAGCACCAGGCTTCGAACCTGGGTGTCGGGAGTTCGAATCTCTCCGGGCGGGCCACACACGAAAGCACCCGCTGATGAGGACTTTTTTTTGTGTGGGGTTGATCTCAAGGGTGTGAACCCCCTAGTTCTAGCCGAGACGCGTCAGCGTCGATACCAGCGAGGCGTAACCGAAGCTCATCTCTCCGGACGGGGAATACAGCGCAAGCGCCTTTCTTGGGTGATACTAGGCTTGTGGGCTGTGAAATTCGAACCTTGCAGCTCGAACCAGGCCCTAAAAGAGCCCATATCTTGGTTTGTATCTTTTTGATAGGTCCGTGAGTGTCGTTGATGTTCGAGATGCAACATCTGTACCAACAGGAAAGATAGGTGAAGTCAGCAGAGTCGCGAGTCGAGTCGCTGAGCCCAGTATTGTTGGGCTTGCCTATAGGCTTGATGCTGCTCAACTTATTGCTTCGGCAGGCGGATGCTTTCCCACCAGAGCTCAGCGACGAGGCCAATTGGTTAGGGCTAATGCAGCTCATGGAGGGAGGATTTGACCCTCCGGTCTCAGGACCACTGTTTGTCTATGTTGTGCAAGCGGTGTACGAGCATCTGTCCTTCCGTTTGCCTGCCATTCTCGATTCCGTCGCCATATTGGGTAGCGGTCTGACTACTGCACTCATGCTTTCGGGGTATCGGTACCATCTGCCGAATACAACCTTGATTAAAAGTGCTGCCATAATGCTTCTCGTTACTAGCTATTTCTTAGCGCCCGCATTAGAAGCTCGTCCCCAGCAACTGGGTATTGCACTAACTTTCCTCATCTGCCTGCAAGTTACATCTCAACCTCAGACATCGACTGGCTGGTTGCTGGCTGCGTTACTTCCTCTAGCGTTCTGGCATGTGCTGTCCTTTTTTGTCGCGATAGCTTATCTGAGCGTTTGGAATCTGACTCTCTGGCGGCTTGGTAGCTTGAGGGGTGGAGCAATACTCCTTTGGTTCGTGCTTGCCTCATCTCTATTAGTGTCGCTCATTGGGTCTCGTGCTTACCGCTCTCTGCTAGAAGATGTGCTCGCTAACCACTTACCTGGCAAGGTCACGCTCGCGCTGTTGATTATCGCCTCTGTCTTGCTGGCGACCTGCTTCTGCGCAGTCCCTGTGAGGCTTTGGAGAAAAGTCAGAGCGCTGTGCCTTTCTCACATAGATGTTGTCGTGGCGATCATTTTTTTACTCAGCGTCACGGCGCTGTTTTTACAGTGGCGACTGCTGCCTAGCACGGCCTTACAGGATTACGGTGGCTCCGTGGTAATTTTTTGCGTATGGCATGCTGGCAACGTGGGGTTTTGTTTCTGTTACCTGCTAGGTCTTCAAATTTGCTTCAGAGGAGAGGTCGACGGGCTACAGGCATTCGTTAGTGGATCTCTAATACTGCTAGTCTTGGCATCTTTCGCGTTGTTTGCGTCGTTATTCTTGGCCCATGTGAACTGGATGATAAGAATCCTTTATTTTTGGGTTCCCTTTGCTGCGCCATTGAGCGCACTTGGGTTGGGAAAGTTACTTTCTCATGCCGGTAAATTCCGCCATTTCATCCTCGTTTGCCTTTTTTTGGCTAGCCTCAGTCATGTTGTTAGAATGTCAATACTTTAAATCCGGGAGCCCTATTGCATTTTGAGGGGCGCAGTCTCATCAGCGCGGAGGTCCATGGCGACCAGATTTTTACCGATCGTCGCGCCGCGCATCATCTCGCTATAGGCCCAGCCGGCATTGGGCAGGCCCTCGATAATGTTCTCCAAAACAGTGATCTCACCCGCCCGGACCCAATCGTGAAGCTGCTCGGAGGCCGCCGGCACTTTTTCCATGTAGGTATAGAGCAGGAAGCCTCTCATGGTGAGTTCTTTCTCCACCAGTTTCCACATGTTGTAAATCGGGGTTGGATTATCCTGATCGTTATAGTCGCTGATCATGCCGCAGCCAATCACACGGCCAAACGTGTTCATACATTCGAGTGCCGCGTTCAGTGTGGTGCCCCCGACATTGTCGAAATAGACGTCGACGCCCTCGGGGCAGGCTTGCGAAATGGCGGAAGCGAGATCACCGCAGGTCTTGTAATTCAATGCTGCATCGGCGCCCAATGTTTTTGTCACCACCTCAGCCTTTTCGTCGCTGCCAACGATGCCAACGACGTTGCAGCCGCGCAATTTGGCGATCTGGGTGGCCATAGAACCGGTAGCGCCGGCTGCTGCACTAATGAGCACGGTTTCTCCCGTTTTGATCTTGCCAATTTCGTGGAGGCCGACGTACGCCGTGTGGCCTGAGCCGCCCAGCCCGCCGGAGTAGTAGGAGAGGGGTATGTCGGGCTCGGGTGACAGCTTGGAGAGCAGCACCGTATTGGCATCGCTGAGCGAATAATCCTCCCAGTAATGTAGGCCAAAAATCAGATCGCCGGCTTCAAAGCCCGCAAGGTGAGATTCAACTACCCGGGCGACCGAGGGTCCCCGAATGGCGCCGCCAAGCGGGATCGGCTCAAAGTAGTTCGCTTTGCCATCTAGCCAGCCCCGGATCGCGGCCTCCAAAGAGAAAAATAAGTTGCGGACCAGCATCTGCCCTTCACTTGGCTGGACGATAGAGCACTGGACCAAATCGAAATCTTCCGGCAACGGTATGCCTTGTGGGTGGCGTTTTAAGACGACCTGGCGGTTGAGCATTCTGTGCTCCTTGAGTGGCGTTTCAGCTGGAGTTCGCACGATGGCGCAGAGACGTTATATTGTCATGGTTGGCAGAGACGATGCCATCTCGGTGCTTCGATAATACAGTGCGTTAATAAAAAAGTGCGTCGCTAACATGAACAAACCGCAGCTCGAAATTCCCGTCCTGAACATCCCGGTCCACCCCGAGACAATGGATGGTCGAGACCCGACTTTACTGCGGGGCGATACCATTTCAGGTGATCGATACTACTCAGCAGAGTTTGCGAGCGCCGAATGGAAGCACATGTGGACCAAGATCTGGCATGTGGCGGGGCGACTGGTGGAGCTCGAGGAGCCCGGCGATTTTGTGGTGCACGACTTCATGGGGCAGTCGGTGATCTGTGCGAAGCAAGAGGATGGGTCTATTCGCGCTTTCTACAACGTCTGTCAGCATCGCGCGCTGCGACTGGTGGAGGAAAGCTCTTCGGTTAAAGACTTTCATTGTCGTTATCACGGTTGGGTGTGGGGCATCGACGGTGTGTTGAAGTCGGTGCAGGACCCCGAGAACTTCTCGCAGGGCGATCCCTGCGGAAAGCTTAAGCTCAAGGAATTGCGGTGCGACACCTGGGGCGGCTTTGTTTGGTACAGTTTCAGTGATGACAGCCCGGGGCTTATGGATTACCTGCACCCGTTACCCGAGATTTATAAAAACTATCCCATGGAGACGGCAGTCAGGATCTTTGCCCGCAAGATTCGCCTCAACACCAACTGGAAGTTCGCGTCGGTCAACTTCAGTGAGTCGTACCACACTCGCACTGCACACCCGCAGGTGCCACCGTGGATTGATCAGGACTACTGGAGCGCGCGGTCGGAGATTTGGCCCAACGGGCATGGACGGACGGTGCAGCCGATGCGCCCGAGCCTGCGCGATCGGCTACCCGAAGGCGAGCCACACCCCTTTGATGACATTCTCCGCATGTGGGATATCGACCCTGACGGCTACCCGGACTTTGAAGCCAAAGCGATTCAGGGCTGGATGGACCTCAAGGCTGCTAAGCGAAAGCATTGGAAGGAAAAGGGCTACCTGCACTACGAGCACATGAACGACGAGGAGCTCACCGACAGTCCGCACACGATTATTTTTCCGAACGTGACGATTTCTTTTCTGCCTGACAACCTGATTTTCTTTCGCACTGAGCCTGACCCAAAAGACCCCGCTAAATGCACCTTCGACCTATGGTGCATGGCGTTCCCCGTTGAGGGGCAGGCCGAGGCCCACGGCATCATGACCCAAGGGCTGTTCCCGCTGACCGAATGCGAATCAGAAACCCTAGATTTTGATGGCGGGCAGGGAATTCCTGAAATCGTGGACTCGATCGTGTGGCAGGACATGATGCTCTCAGAGGCGCAGCAGAATGGCTGGGAGTCGAAAGGCTTCGACGATTACTATTTGGCTGATCAGGAGTCGCGGGTGCGTTATTTTCATGAGGTGCTGAACGATTACCTCGCGGGTTGCAAAGGCGGCTAACGAGCGCCTGAGGCTGATGCCGTTGCGGTAGGGTTGGTTGCTAGCCCTCCGGTGTGGGCCACAACGATTGGCGATCTCAATGAGCGTTAGAAAAAGTATGAGGAGTATGGGCGGCAATGAAACGAGCAGTATGGTTGGCCACGCTGATGTGGTGCTGGATGGGGACGATGTCTGTGCAGGCGAATGATCACGACGTGGCCGAGATGTTGGCCAAGCACGAGATTGAGTATCTCCAGAGACTCTATGCCCGAGCCACGGATCAAATCGGCACCAATGTGCCGGAGAACATCGAAGCCGGCCGAGCGGTCTACCACAGGATCTTCACTCAGGATGCCACGATTCGCGCCAGTGACCCCAGCAGCGCGGAGTTCCGGGTGGTCGGCCCCGATGAATGGGTGAAGGTGGTGGACGGCGCGCTCTCGGTATTCGATTCCACGCAGCACCTGCTGGGCACCCAGATTGTGGAGCTCGGCAGCCTGCCCGATGCCGACGGAAAAGGCGGTGAGGGCAAGATGAGTAGCTTTCTCCAAGCGTGGCACCAAGATTATGATCGTGTGATCGATATCTATTTGGGTACTTACTACAGCAAAGTCCGCTATACCCACGGCATCGGCTGGCAGATTTATGACATGCGTCTCGAGAAGGTGGCTGGCGAAGTCATTGATAAGCGGCCGTAAGGTGTCTGGACAGCAGATATTTGATTAGCTGGAGAGATAATGAACGCAGCAAACCCCGTGATCCTCGAACGCGCATTGACCCGGCCACCCAAAGAGGCTGAGCTGCCGCTGCGCGGTGACTCTGTAGGCAGTGACCGCTATATCTGCGGAAGCTACTTGCAGCGCGAGTACCAAAAGGTATGGCACACCGTCTGGAATATCGGTGGGGTGGCGTATCAAATGCCGGAGCCCGGTGACTACCTCAGCACCGAGCTGGGGATCGACTCCATCATCATGGTTCGCCAGGAGGATGCTTCGGTCAAAGCGTTTTTTAATTCCTGCCCGCATCGTGGCACCCGTATCACTGAGGCAGAGGATGGGCACGTGCAGGAATTCTCTTGCCCCTATCACGGCTGGACCTTTGACCGCGCGGGGGTGGTGACTTCAGTACCCGATGAAGAGGACTTTGCGGAGAGTCCCTGCGGTAAAGCCCGACTGAAGGAAATGCGCTGCGAGGAACGATTCGGGTTGATCTGGTACAACTTCGATCTCGATGCGCCGACATTGGATGCCAGCCTGGGCGAGACGATTTGTCGTGAGCTCGAGTCACACCGGATCGAGGACATGCTCCGGGTGCTGGATATGACCGCCGAGACCCGCAGTAATTGGAAGATCATCACCGATAACTTTAACGAGGCCTACCACGTCAAAGTGCTACATCCCGAGCTGATCCCCTATGTCGCGGCAGACTACGAGGATTGCCAGTTCGATTGTCTTCCTAATGGCCACAATCGCGGCTGGTTCCCATCCTTTATGCCCTCCGTTCAATACGGTAGCGATATCATCGGCGAGCCGCTACGGAGTATGGCGGCTGCCTGGGACGTGAACAGCGATGATTACGTAGGCCGCGATACCTGGCAGCAGCTGCGGGTGGACATTCAGGCCGCCAAGCGCGAACACGGTGCGAGACAGGGCTACGTTCATTACGGCTATCGTGCGGATTACCAGCTCACGGACTATGTGATTTACAACCTGTTTCCCAACAATGTGATTACGGTGGGCCCGGATGGCGTGCAACTGTTGCGCCCGCGCCCGCACCCGACGGATCCTACGCAGTGTCTCTTCGACCATTGGTGGTTGGTGAATCGGATCGAAGGACAAGAGATGACACCGTCGCCGGCAGGTGGGCCAGACCTGCCGGTTGTCGACGCGCCCCATGAGCATATTCAGTATGGCGAGAAGACGCTGGGTACCACGGCCGATCAAGACCTGAGCATCGCCGAGATGCAGCAGAAAGGTCTGGCATCAGCGGGGTATCAGGGGTACTGGATGCCCAATCAAGAACGTCGGGTGCAGGCCTTTCACGAGCACCTGAACGATCTGATGTCCGACTGACAATGTCGCAGCGGTCCCCGTCTTGCAGCATTGTCGCTGTTTTCCGTTGAGTCGCAATAGATGATGAGTCCTCAAGCTGGTGACGCTGCCGATTGGGGCCCGGGGGCGGGCGCGTGGGAGGCGTGGTCTCGCACCGTGATACAAAATCGTCTCGCGCAACACGCGCGGGGTATCGATCGGGCAGACGAGGCTCTTCTGCATGAGGCCTATCAGGGCGACGGCACAGTTGATTATGGTTCACTAAAAGGCTCGGCGGCGGAGTTTGCGGCAGCGATTGCGGCGATGCACGACGGCGCGCCCATGTCCTCGCACCGTACCAGCAATATTTGGATCGTGATTGGAGGTCACAGTGCCATGAGCGAAAGCTATGTGATGGCCTGGGTGACCCTGCCTACCGACGGTGATTCCCAGCCGCACCTGGTAGGGGGCCGGTACCTCGATCGGCATAGCTACAAGCACGATAACTGGCGCATGCAACACCGGCACTACGTGCTGGACTGGATTACCCAATTTCCCTCACCCCAGCCCGCAGCGGCCCGACCGGCGTTTGCGCCCCAGACTTTCGGTCCTCAGGGAGCGCACTTCCCGTGGGACGCGGGCAGTGCTCTGATGGCAGCACATGCAAGCTCAAACACACCGATGAAGGAGAGTGCTCCGATGGATCAAACCCAAGCGCTTGAAGAAGTGATCGCACAACAGGCGATAGTAGAACTGGGCTGTCGTTACGCGCGCGGCGTTGACCGGGGTGACCCCGAGATCATCCGTTCTGCGTTTCACGATGATGCCGCTATTGTGTCCGGTGCCTTCAACGGCCCTGCTGTGGAGTTTGCCACTGCGATTGGCGAGCTGCTCGATGAGACTTCGGTACGGGTTGCCCACACGGTGACGAATCACTGGATCGACATTGATGGGGACCATGCGGTGGGAGAGAGTTACGTAGTTGCTTTTCAGGGCACCAAAGGTGACTCGCCTCAGGATGTGATGACGGGCGGGCGTTATATCGATCGTTATGAGCGCCGAAGTGATGAGTGGAAGATCAGCCACAGGACCTTTGTCATGGATTGGACGACCTCTGCCGATTCCAAAGACCTGATGGGGTTGGGCATGTTCGAGGACATGGTGAAGGGCGAGCGGGGTAAAGGTGACCCGGTTTACGCGTTTTGGCAGGCGGCGGTCTAGTCATCTCTTCTTTTAGCTGTGGTGAATACCATGAGTTTTGAAGGCGAACAGACAGGGCCAGTGTTAGTGGCGGGCTTTCGGCCGATGATCTGGCTTGCGATATTACTCGTTATCTGCATTGGGGCGATCCCAGCACACGCCAACGTGGAATCGCCTAATTCGGCCGCCTATCAGGAGGTCACGGTGCCGCTGGACCCCGAAACAAAGGCGGTGGGTGGTGCACTCTATGCCCAGCATTGCGCGGCCTGTCACGACAGCAACATGGTGCGCGCACCGCAACGTTACGTGTTGGAAAACGTCTCGCCCAGTACTTTACTAGCGGCAATGATTGACGGCCCAATGCGCGAAGTGGCGGCTGACTTGTCTCTTGAGCAAAAAACCGCGGTGGCTGAGTACATCGCCGAGCGCAAAATCACCGAGACGAACACCGCTGAGGCGGGCATCGCCTGTGAGGCTGCCGTCTATGAGTTCGATTTGTCTCAAACGCCAGTGTTTCAGCATTGGGGCCTGACTGCTGGGGCAAGTCATTTCATGTCTCCGTCGTTGGCGCGCGTCACCGGGAAAAATATTGCTTCATTAGAGTTGGACTGGGCCTTTGCTTACCCGGATGCCACCCGGGCGCGCTCGCAACCGGCATTCGGTGCGGGCGCCATGTTTGTGGGCAGTCAGAGTGGCTTGGTTTACGCGTTCGACGTCGAGACTGGCTGCACCCGTTGGCAATTTCAGGCATCGAGTGAGGTGCGCAACGGACTGACGCTCGAGCCCTGGGACACCGCTGTCGAATCCGTTGATCCGCTGCTTTTTTTTGGCGATCTCACGGGCAATCAATATGCGGTCTCGGTGTTGACTGGTGAGTTGCGATGGAAAAAGCGGATTGAGGATCACAGTGCCGCCACGCTGACCGCCGCGGCGGAATTATCCGACGGCGTGCTCTACGTGCCGGTCTCTTCGCTAGAGGAGGGCGCGGCAATCGCGGCCGGCTACCCCTGTTGTTCCTTCAGAGGATCGATCGTGGCGCTCGATGCCAAGTCTGGCGAAGAGCTGTGGCGCCGGCATTTCATTCCCCCTGCGGAACAGCGCGGTGTTAACGCCGCGGGCACGCCTCAGTACGGCCCCAGCGGTGTGCCGATCTGGGCCGGCATGGCCATGGATACGGATCATCTGTACATCGCCACCGGGGATGACTATTCGGGAGAGGGGTCGGAAACCAGCGACGCCATTATCGCGTTAGATAAAGCCTCGGGCAGGACGGTCTGGGTCCGCCAGGCGCGCTTTGGCGATGTATGGAATGGATCCTGCGAGAACGTTGATCCCGTGAACTGCCCCGAGGATAACGGCCCCGACTATGACTACGGTGCAGGGCCAGTGATCAGTGAAGATTCGCAGGGCCGGCCTATTATTCTCGCAGGAGACAAAGGCGGGGTTGTGACCGCGATGCTGGCTGAGACCGGCGAATCGCTCTGGAAAACCAAGGTTGGCCGGGGCGGTGTGGTGGCCGGCGTTAATTTTGGACTCGCGGCCCACGATGGCAAGGTCTTCGTGCCGATCAGTGACGCGCCGGATGGCCGGGATTACGATGAGCCCGCGCGACCCGGAGTCTATGCGCTAAACGTTGATAACGGTGACTATGTTTGGCAGGCGCCGGCAGGCGAGGACGTTTGTCTTGGCAGACCCGGTTGCTACCCTGGATATTCGGCCGCGATTTCGGTTACAAGCGATTACGTACTGGCGGGCTCAAATGAAGGTTGGTTGAGGGCCTTCGATATCGACAACGGAGAGGTGCTGTGGGAGTTCGACACCACTCAGGCGTTCACTGCAGTCGATGGTCGCATAGCGCAAGGCGGTTCAATCGGTGGTGGTCAGGCGCCGCTTATCGTTGGTGATCGACTGATATTGAATTCGGGCTATGCCTTCGCCGGCAAGATGCCGGGCAATGCATTACTGGTCTTCAAGTTGCCAGCGAGCGACGCGCAGATAGCGGCGGGGTCCGGTGCTCAGGTCTTACTGGAGAGCGCCGAGAAATAATCTTGGCTCGCTGTGGCCACTTTCGGGGCGAGGAGGATAGAACTGATCATTGTGGGGATCGCCATCAGCCCGTAGCTCGCCGAGATCAGATTGAAGACCACATCAATGCTCACGGTTGCACCAAAGATGACCGCGAGGACAAAGAACCAGCGAAAGTAGGGCTGCCACTGTGCGCCGACTAAAAAGCCGAAGCACTTTGCGCCGTAGTACCAGCCGGTAAACATGGTGGTGGTGCTAAGTATCAGCGCGACAAACCCTAGCAGCACGAGCCCCAAGCCCCCCATCTGACCTTGAAAGGCGTTCGCTGTGAGCGTGATGCCAGAAAGTTCACCGGGCTGCTGCCAATTACCGGAGAGTAAAATGACAATGGCAGTGCAAGTGCAGACGATCAAGGTGTCAAACACCGGGCCCAGCGTAGCGAGCATGCCCTCGCGGATCGGCTCATTGGTTCTCGCGGCGCCATGGGCCATGACTTCTGTACCTACCCCGGCTTCATTCGAGAAGGCCCCGCGACTGATGCCTATCAGCATAACGCCCAGAAATCCGCCGCCGACCGCAGTCGGCGACAGGGCCTCGCTGACAATACTCAAAAAGATGCCGGGCACGCCGCTCAGATGATTGATGACTACCCAAGCCGTCATCAGTAGATAGACGGTCACCATGGTGGGCAGCAGCGCGATCGCCACATTAGCCACCCTTGGCAGGCCGCCGAAGATCACGATGCCAATGACGCCAGCGAGCGATACGCCGATTAACAGCGGAGCCCAAGCCGGGGCGCTTCCACCGAACGCAGTATCCTGAATGAGTGCAGTGAGTTGATTGGCCTGAAATATGGGCAGCGTGCCGATCAAGCCTGCCAAAGCGAACAACACGGCCAGCGGATAAAAGGGCTTTGGCAGTGCTTCTCGAATCACGTACATCGGGCCGCCCTGCAGATTGCCCAGTGAGTCTTTGCCCCGGTACATGACACCGAGAGAGCAGGTAAAGAACTTCGTCGCGATGCCGACAATCGCCGAAACCCACATCCAGAACACGGCTCCTGGGCCGCCGGCGACGATGGCGAGTGCCACGCCCGCAATATTACCCAACCCCATGGTGTTAGAAAGCGCTGCGGCCAAGGCCTGTTTGTGTGAGATCTCACCTGCAGCATCAGGGGTGTCGTAGCGCCCAAGCAGAACAGCAACGCCGTGCCCCATGTGTCGATAGGGAGTCGCGCGCGAGATGAAGCAGAAGAACAAACCGCCGCCAATAAGCAATATGACGAGCGGAGTCCCCCACACGGTATCGGCGAATTGTTGTGCAAAGGTTTCAAGACTATTCATGGTGGGGATTCACAGCTCTCGGGTTCGGCTCAGACGACGTCCGACGGCTTGCATTGCACCACAGCTCTGCGTGCAGCGACAGGTTTACGAGCGATGGGTCTTGGGTCATGTTAGCTTTGTGTCTCGCACAACAATAACGAGCGATCGGGATGAATGTAGAGCCCACCAAGCAGCAAAATATGCGTCGTGTAGCGCTGACCTCACTCGCAGGCACCAGTATCGAGTGGTACGACTTCTTTCTTTATGGCACGGCCGCCGCTGTCATTTTTCCCAAGGCGTTTTTCCCTCAAGATTTGCCGCCCATGGTGCTGCTGATTATTTCTTTCAGCACCTTTGCGGTGGGGTTCATTGCCCGGCCTCTCGGTGGTGTGGTGTTCGGCCACTTTGGGGATCAGGTGGGCCGAAAGCGCACGTTGGTGATCGCGCTCATGATGATGGGTGTGGCCACTACGTTGATTGGGCTCTTGCCCACTTATGAGTCTATTGGGATTGCCGCGCCGCTCATGCTGGTTGCGTTGCGCTTCATACAGGGCCTTGCCGTGGGCGGGCAGTGGGGTGGTGCCATGCTGTTGGTCACTGAGAGCGCGCCGTCTGAAAAGCGCGGTTGGTACGGCGCTTACGCGCAGGCAGGTGCCGCGGTAGGGGTCATTCTGGCGAATCTCGCGTTTTTGTCCGTGAGCACCTCCATGAGTGATGAGGCATTCATAGACTGGGGCTGGCGGCTGCCCTTTATTGCCAGCATTGTCCTCATCGGTATCTCGCTTTATGTGCAGTTGCGCATGGAGGACACCGAGGCATTCAAGGCGCTCAAAGCCTCGCAGGCGGAAGCGGGCGAGCAGGCAGCAGTGCCAAAATCTCCCGTGCTGGAGGCCATCCGCCGCTATCCCCGGCGAATCATGCTGGCAGCGGGTGCCTTTCTGTCCGTTCAGGTCACCTTTTACATTCTGATCGCGTTCGTCATCGCCTATGGGTTGAATTCGCCGTCGGTGGTACTGACCCGGGATGAAATGCTGACGTCGGTATTGATCGCCGCCGCGGCGATGATCCCGGCGCTGTTTTACTTCTCCGGCATGTCAGATCGGGTGGGACGGAAGCAGATTTATCGCTGGGGTGCCGTTTTGACGGGCGTCTGGGGTTTTGCGCTGTTCCCGCTGATTGATACCGGCAGTCCTTTGATGATCACGCTGGCTGTGACTGTCGGCATGATCTTTCTGGGCATGCAGTATGGCCCACAAGCTGCTTATTTCACGGAACTTTTTTCGACAGAAGTGCGTTACTCGGGAGCCTCGCTGGGGTATCAGATTGGGGCGATTTTGGGCGGCGCATTGGCGCCCACTATTGCTGTCTTATTGTGGACCGAGTTGGGTATCTTTTACGTGTCGCTCTACATTCTGTTGGCTGCTAGCCTTACCCTGTGGTCCTTGTCTCAGTTGGAGGAGACGGGGGGTCGGTCGCTATAGTCTCGGTTCGCAGTGTGCAGAGAGGCTTGGCTGCAAATTTATCGCTAAATCATCCCTGGCGTGGCCTACTTGCCAAGGCTTGTCAATAAGTAAAGCTCTGCTCTATTTTGAGGAGACTGGGAATCATATAAAGATCACAGGGAGCAATAATCAATGAGCTACGAATGTTTCGAACTCGAGGTTGCCAACGGCATCGCCCACATCCGGTTGAATCGTCCCGAGAAAGCGAACTCGATGATTCCGTCCTTCTGGACAGAGCTTCCAGCCGCAGTAAACACACTATCGAGGGAGGCCTCTGCGCGCGTGCTGGTCATCTCTGCGGAGGGCAAGCACTTCTCCTCCGGGATGGACATATCGGTATTCACCGACGGCGGATTGGACGGCCCGGCGGGTACTAACCCCAGCATCGGAGCAGAGGCGTTCCGCCATCACTGTATGGCGCTCCAGAGTGCCTTCACTTGTCTGGAGGAAGCACGCATGCCCGTTTTAGTAGCTATTCAAGGGGCGGCAGTCGGTGGCGCCATGGATTTCATCACGGCGTGTGATTGCCGGTATGCCACCAAGGACGCCTTCTTCTCAATCCACGAGACCGCCATTGGAATGACCGCAGATGTCGGCACATACCCGCGCTTGGTCAAGCTGATTTCTGAGGGTTGGGCGCGGCAAATGTCCTATACGGCTGAGCGGATTGTTGCGGAAAAAGCCCAAACGATTGGCCTGGTGAACGAGGTCTATGACTCGACAGAAGAAATGCTTGAAGCGGTCATGGGAATCGCCAAGCAGATTGCTGCGAACTCCCCGCTTGCCGTTACCGGTGCGAAGCGCATGGTCAACTATGCCCGAGATCACACCACTGCAGACGGTCTTGATTACATCGCGACGTGGAACGCATCGATGCTAGATGGTGACGCAATCCGCCAAACCTTCATGGCTCAAGCTAAAGGGGACGAACCCGAATACGAGGACTTACTCGCAGTTAAGAAAACCGCAGGTGAGTAACTGGCGAAAAAAAAGGATGGGATCGCGAACCTCTGCCTTTGGTTTGTGAAGGCGCCTATGACTGCATCGGGCGAGAGGGGAGTAGCCCTGTGTCGCGCAGTCGCGGTATCTCGATCGCCGGACAGCGGTCCACCACCAATTGCAGGCCGGCATCTACGGCAGTCTGCTCGGCTGCGCTATGAACAACCCCTAGCTGTGTCCATATCGCGGGTATCCCGGCAGCCACGACATCCTGTGTGACCTCGGGCAGTGACGCGGCGTCGCGAAAAATATCTGCCATATCGACCAGTGTCGGGAGGTCTGCCAGAGAGGCATGCACTGTTTGTCCGAGTAGTCTTTGCCCCGCCAGGCCTGGGTTGATGGGCAAGACCTCGTAGCCCTCATCGAGCAGGAATTGCATCACCCGATGGCTGGGTCGCTCGGGCTTGGCGCTGGCGCCTACCAGAGCGATCCTTTTTGCCTGCAGGAGTAGTTCGGCAATGGCTTCGTCGGACTCAAGAGGCATGGAGTGACTAACCCCACTCGGGGTCGCGTTTTTCCAGAAAAGCGCCGATACCCTCGTGTGCGTCGCCGTCAGAGGTGAGGTTATCGCGCATTACCTGATTGGCCAGCTCGAACGCCTTATCGAGAGGCATTTCCACCTGCTGATAAAAAGCCGATTTGCCCCGGGCGATACTCTCGGCCGAGCGAGACGCAATCTTGCTCGCTAACTCCTGGGTTGCCTGCTCCAGTTCGGACGCGGGGACAGACCGGTTGATGAGCCCAAAGCGTTCGGCAGTAGCCGCGTCGAATTGATCACCCGTCAGCGCCATTTCCATTGCGTGCTTTCGGGAGAGATTCCGACCGATACCGACTAATGGCGTGGTGCAGAAGGTGCCGATATTGACTCCCGGCGTGCAGAAGGTGGCGTCCTCGGAGGCAATAGCCAGATCGCAGGCAGAGACCAGTTGGCAGCCCGCGGCGCTGGCGATCCCCTGCACGCTGGCGATGATGGGTTTGGGGGCGTGCAGGATGCTCGTCATCATGGCCGCGCAATCCTGTAATAGCTGATCGATTCGCGCCTGCCAGTCGCCCTGATCCTCAGTGTCGCGACGGCGCGTTTCCCGCAGGTCATGTCCCGCGCTAAAAGCGGGGCCGGCGGCCTTGATCACAATGACCCGGGTGTCCGAGTTGGCATTACCGGAGGCAATGGCTCCCGACAGCGCGGCAATCATGTCGCTGGACAGGGGATTGCGGCGCTCGGGTCGATTCAGCGTGACAGACAGCACCGCATCTTTTTCGCTTGTGATCACTAGCGGGTCAGTCATGAACAGCGTCCCGGGCAATAAGGCATGTCTTGGCGCTGAAAGCGCTCATGCGTTACCTTATTGTACGCGATAGTTCTTGATATCGATGGGCGCCACCCCTTTTTCTGATCGCGGTGTGCCTTCAGGGACCCAGTCATAGGGAATGGGCTGCACACGGAAAACCCAGTTGGTGGAAACGGTTCGGTTTTCAGTGTTCAAGGAGGTGTAGCTTTGCGAGCCAAAGTGGGGGTTCACATATTCCCATACGATGTCCGCGGCTGGTGTGACCTGAAACATGCGACCGTTCATCCCTTCGTTTATCAGCGTATTGCCATTAGGTAGCCGGCGGGCACTGGAGATGAAGGAGCTCGCGAAGGTCCAGCTTGCGGCGCCTGACTCTACCGCTGTGTATTGCCAAACAATCTGTTTCTCAATGGGGTCAATCTCGAGGATTCGTGACCCATAAAATAGCGGCAGCCGGGTCGCCGGATACCCGGAAGGCGCAACGTTATCAAAAACCAGCAGGTTGCCTGCGCCAGGCAGCCCTTTGGGGATAATGTGTGCATCGTGTTGGCCACTGGTCTGATCAACCGGACGGGGTACGTAGGTATCAAACCGGGGCCTGAGTTCTGCCGACGACTGAGTGGGATAATCTGGGCCGATTTTCCAAACAAGGTCACCCGATGTTTTTTCTATGATGGCGATGAAGCTTGCTTCCCTAGAATCGATAACGATGTTGTCGGGGTGAAAGCGCGTGTCGCCGGCGTCAAACCACTTGTTGGGACCAATAGGCGCCATGTCATTAATTGTGATGAATCCTGCTCGCAGCCCCCCCGTTTCTTCAATCAGTTCTCGCCAGAGGTTTAGCCCTTCTTCCGACAGCCCAAACTGATCTAGGTGAAGCCCAGCGGACCAGCGCCATACCACTTTCCCACTGGGGCTAACTTCAACGATGTGCTCGTCGGTAATGGGTTTTGTCTTGGAGAGCGCCGGGACCAGTTGCGGGACTGCCACAACCGCCAGCGTGTTGCCATTTGGCAGCCTTGCCCAGTCGTGGCTTTGGTCGGCGCCCTCTCCATTTTCGCCGCGCCATGACCACACCGTCTCGCCGTCCCAGTCGACTTCACCGATGGCAACGTTGTTGAAAATGCCTCCCCACATACCTTCGTTGTTTTCAATTTGAACCAAGATATGGCCTTTCTTCCCATCATTCAGGGCTGGATCCAGCATTTCCGCAGGAAAGCCAGGCCGGTCCCATTGGTTCACCTCGTTTCCATCCATATCTATAAGATGTGTATTCCCCGTTGGTGCGGAAAAGAGCACGTATCCGTTCCATGCTCGCACTGGGTCATAGATCGTCGTGCCTGTAGGGAAGATGGTGGGGTTCGCCACCGCCGTAGTAGTGACGATTGCTAAAAAGCAGAACGTAAAACTGCTTAAAGCTAAGCCAGTAACGCGCATTTTTTTATCCTTATTTTGCGGTGTAGAGAGCTCTTTAAGCTTGACATAGGCGCCGCTTACACAGAAGTGGAGTTTGTTACCTCTGTCATTCGGGGCTGAGCGAGATCTGATGCGAATTTGCGCCGTGCTGGGGGAGTCAAGCTCACCAGACCGTGGTACAACAGAAGTCTCGTGATGGTTTATCGGACGTTGATATCGAAACCATCAACGCACCTTGTGATGATCTGCTGACGAAGGGGAAGCTGGCAATGTCTCGAATCACGACGGGCCTATTTCTGGCGCTCACCTGTGGTTTGGAGATGTCAGCACAGGCCGGGGTCGAATTTATTGACTATGACTACGCCCGATTTTCACAGGACGTGACCGAGTGTGATCGCCTGGCCTCACATGGTTGGGACCCCGGTCATGTCGCGGCCGCTGTCAGCAGCGGCGGCATGGATAAGCCCGCTGCGATCGCCGCCTGCCAACGCACGGTGGTCGCGGACACCAATAACCCCAGGCTCAACTATCAGCTTGGCTGCGCGTATGGTTATTCCGGTCGGGGTGAGGAGGCGATGCCCTTCCGACTGAAGGCGCTCGAAGCCGATTATCCCCGGTCGCTGTTTGTTATCGGATACCTGTACTCCATTGGCCGCACCATTCAGCCCGAGATCTGCAAAACCTACGAGCTGTGGCAACGGGCCGCACGCTACCGGCGTCTTGCTGCACTAGTTGCGCTCCCCAGACATAGCCTGCGCGGAGACTTTGAGGCCTGCGGCCCGGCTATTTCGCCTGAGGACCTCCGGGCTTACTTGTATGAGGCGAAAGCGCAATCGAACGACTACTGCGTGGGCATGTTGGTAGGTGACCTGCTGGCCGAGGTAGATGAACGCTATCCGACGCAAGTTGGTGAGACTGATGGCTAGCGCATGGCACTGGGTCAGCATTGGCACCGCCGATATGGAGGCGGCGCTCGATTTCTGGGTGGGTCGGCTTAGATTTGAGTGTGTTGCCCGTGCGGAAGGGGATGACCCTGGTCTGCGCGAACACTGGGGCGTAACGGATCGGCAGATTGCGCAGCAGGCAATGGTGCGGTCAGCGGGGGCTGAAAATGGTGGTATGCATCTGGTGGAGTGGAGTTTGGCCGCCGAATCCGTGCGCGCAGAGGCACAGGTTTTTGATCTCTGTCCCAAAAATCTTGATATCTACGTCGACGATCTGCCAGTGCGGATGGCCCAGCTAACCGAGCAGGGCGTGGTATTCCGCAATGAACACTATAGTGAGGCCGTTTCGCCCGACGGGGTGCACTTTCGGGAAATCCATCTGGCGGGTCATGAAGATATCAATATTGTGTTGCTTGAAGTGATTGGCAGTGATACGCCTATTCCCGATTCAGGTTTTTATGGCATAGGTTCACTGGTGTGTATTGTGAGAAATCCTGCTGAGGAAAAACGCTTTATTGACACGGTACTGGGCCTCTCGCTGTCTCATAACAATATACTTAAAGGGCCCGAAATTGAGGAAATGATTGGCCTGCCGGCGGGTTGCGCGCTCGAGGTGAGCATCTGGGCTGAGCCCGGTCAGCCGCTGGGGGAGGTGGAGCTGGTGACCTACCGGGGCACCGATGGTGCAAATCGCTATCCGCGGGCCCAGCCTGGTGCAAGAGGGATCACGCACCTTAACTGGTGGCTAGCCGATATCGAGGCCTTTGCCGGGCAGCTGAGGGCGCAGGGTGTCTCTTACGAGTTGTCCAGAGTGGAGAGCAGCCTGTTTCAGTCGTCATCCAGCCTGATATTCCACTCACCCGCGGGCTTGCGACTGGAAGTTCATAGGCTGAGGAGGATTGATGAATCGATATGAGCCCCTCGCCCTGGGCACGGGTTGTCTCAATTAGGCGTTCCTCGGCAATCACATAGGCATGGTGGCAAAAGCCAAAATCCGCATCGACCAAGGTGGTCGATTCCGAGGTCTTTACGATTTTTGGCGCCGCGGCAGGGTTCACCTTGCCGCAGCGGAGATGTTTCAGGTACAAGTGCAGGTAGCCGAGCCCCACATTGCGGATACCCTCGGCCTCGGCGTCCATGATCTCCTCGGCAACAATGGCTGCTTGTTCATCACTTGCTCCCGCGCGCTTTAGCGCATTAGCGCAAAGAGATTCAATCTGATCAAGGGTGAGCACGGGCATGGCGGGCGCCTTGTTTGCGCCCTGATTGTGTCAAAAACCCGCGTGACCTGCAGAAACGCTCCTGATTAGCGGCGTTAACCCAATTATCCTTGCTGCGCCTCGCCCAACTGTTGGACGGCATCGTAGAGGTAATGCGTCAGCGCTTTTCTTCCCCTTATCCCCTCTAAGGATTCATAGGGCAGCGTATCCCCGATCGTGACGTCAAAGCGTTTGCCGAAACGGGCCCTCGCTTCGCGAATAAGAAACGCCATGCGCAAGGATTCCGAGAGGTGGGAGGCGATATGAAAGGCGCGACTGTTCTGGCCGTGAAAGAAGATCGGTACCACATTGGCGCATGAATCACTGATGAGCTTGGCGG
>CABYEX010000016.1 GCA_902518075.1 Halieaceae bacterium
TCTAACAATGACTTGATTACGTGACTTCTGCGGTGCGGGAACTTCAAAACTTCTGCGGTCAAAACGCCTCTCCAAATTGCTTGAGCCTTTTTTAGCCATAGCAGATTTGGTTGAGGGGGTGTCAAGCGGGGGATTGCATTTGCTGTCAGTTGCCCGCTGAAAGTTTGATGTAAGCTAAATCCGTTTCTGACCTGCACCCTTCGGAGGGATGTCGTAGGTGAAAGGAAAAGTCTATCAATAGTGGTTTTTATTTTCTTCAGTTTAAACACTGCTGCTGATGTTGTTGACGATCTGAAAAACAAACCGCCTCGATAGTGTCTTGTCCACTGCTCACTCTCCTACCGTTTTTATTTGCGACTAAAGCGAGCTCAATCGCTAATTGCTAAAGCATTTATTTTGAAGCTGCGAGCACAGCCTCCAAATACGCGACCACTACGCGCTTAACTTCACGGGTATAAGCTGGAGTGAGTGTGCCTTTCTCTATCAGCGATTTACGCCACACCAGATCAGCTAGTTCCGAGGCCATTTCACACGCTCTCAGCACCTGCTGGCTTTTCGGCACCAAACCCTGCGAATGCAGTAACTGGAACAGCGCCTGCCCAAACTCCCGGCTCACCTGATTCACCGCGACCAATGACACCGGCAACAAGGCGAGGATCATCTCGACCCGGTTGCTCATGTAAAAGTCGCGCACCCCATCGATGTACAACAGCATCATGTCGCGCCAGTCCGCCGCTTGTGGCGCCTGCGGCAGTTCAGCGATCATCTTTTCAACCCCCGCTGATAAAGTGCATCTAACAGTGACTCAATCGAATCGAAGAAATAATAGAGCGAGACGCGCGGAACGGCGGCACGTTTGGCGATCGCATCGAGCGTGATCCCCTGTAAAGAGCCCGCTTCGAGAATCAGCGCCTCCGCCGCCTCAATAATGCGGTTGTAGCGCTCGATGCCGGGTTTCCGGGTCGGCAGACGCGCCGATTTAGCTGCTTTGTTTGCCACTGAGTTCACCCGTATCCAGTCACTGCGCTAACGATCATACCGTGCATAGCCGCGGCTTTTATCGAGCTACGCATGCGGTGACAAATTTGCACCGCAGACAATAGACAACGACATGCCCAATCACCTCCGCGCAGCGGTGACTTTGCCCCCCAATGAGTCCAAGCCCATCGCAACACACTGTACGCCGCCGCAAATGACTCTCTCTTAACCTAAAAAGAGATCTGAGATACTGCAATGCTCCACTGTCTGACGCACTGGCTTTTCAACCCCGATGAATTGGATGGCACAGCATTGGCTCGCACTGGCACTATTGGCCGGATACACCAGCATGCTCTTATACAACGCTTACTTAGGCAGCCAAACCAGCCGCGGCATGGCGGGCTACTACGTGGGCAACCGTGAAATGAACGGCGTCGTAGTAGGTATTTCCTTCTTCGCCACCTTTGCCTCAACCAACACCTACATCGGACACGCGGGTAAAGCCTACGACTATGGTGTGGCGTGGTTCACGATGGCAATTCTGCTTGTGGTGTTCAGTTGGATTTCTTGGCGCTGGATCGGCCCGCCTCTGCGCCGCCTAGCCGCACAGTGGGACGCGTTGACGATTCCGGACTTTCTAGGTAGTCGCTATATCGCCGGCTCAAACCCGCAGGGCCGACACCCTTTATTGCAAACCTCAGCCCTAGTGATCATTTTTGCAAGCCTGCTGTACCTGCTCGCCATCTTTAAGGGTGCGGGGCATTTGTTTCAGATGTTCCTCGACGTCCCTTATGAAGCAGGTGTGGGTCTGACCCTGCTGATCGTGGTGCTCTACACCTCGGTCGGCGGGTTTGTCTCGGTGGTAAGAACTGACGTGCTGCAGGGCACACTGATGCTGCTCGGCAGCGTGATCATTTTTTATTTTGTGACCCGCGCCGCCGGTGGGGTGACATCGATTTCGAAGTTGAGTGCGTTGCCGGACAAACAATTTTTGTTTGAGTTGAATGGCGGCATCACCTTTGCCGTGTTGCTGGGCGTATCGCTCTCAGGCTCGCTCAAACTGCTGGCAGACCCGCGACAGTTATCGCGCTTTTATGCGCTAAAAGACGAGGCCGAGGTACTCCGTGGCAAGTGGATCGCCACAATCGGTCTGGCCATTGTGCTGGGGTGCCTGTTTCCCGTGGGGATCTATGCGCATCTCATTTTTACAGAAGTTACCGATACCGACCTGATCGTGCCCTCATTGGTCAACGATGCCTCAGTGTTTCCCTTATGGGCGACGGACTTTCTGATCGTCTCGATATTGGCAGCCGCAATGTCGTCGATGGATAGCGTGCTGCTGGTCGCAGCTTCCACGCTATACAAAAACATCGTGGCGCCTTTCCGACCATCATCCCGTGAACTCCTCTGGACCCGCACCTCGGTGATCGGGTTTTCGATCGTCGCGGCACTGCTGGCACTCAATCCGCCGGGCGACATCGTCGAAATCACGATCTTCTCGGGCAGTCTGTACGCGGTCTGCTTTTTTCCCGCTGTGGTATTTGGTCTTTATTGGCAGAGGGGCTCGGCACGTACCGTGCTCTGGTCTATGACGGTTGGCGTATCGGCCCTGATTATCTGGATTGCCGCGGGGCTGCGGCAGGACCTTCACGAGGTCTTTCCCGCCCTGCTGCTCTCCACGCTCGCCTACTACCTGCTGTCGCGGGCAGAGACGTTACCGGAAGCCGCCGCGCGGCCCTGATGCCAAGCGGGCGCCACTACTTGCTTATGACTGCGCCAAACGAAGAACCGCCACTTAGCCCCGGGGCTGACGCCTTGGTCACGTTATCCCAAATTGCAGCTGGGTCACTCAAGTTAGGTCATTCAAATAATGGCTCGAGGGAGGGCTTGACCACCTTACCCATCGCATTGCGCGGCAGTGCGTCCACGACACGGAGTTGTTTGGGCACTTTGTATGATGACAGCTTGCCATCGCACCAACCTTTCAGGTCCTCCAAGGTCATGTCATCGTCACCCTTCAGAGCCACCACCGCGGCGACGGCTTCTCCCCAGGTGCGATCCGCAATACCCACAACCGCCACTTCGGCGATCTGCGGGTGCGCGAGCAGTGTGTTTTCAATTTCGAGAGCGGACAGTTTGTAGCCGCCGGACTTGATGATATCGACAGACGACCGACCCATAATCCGATAGTAACCGTCCTCGATCACCGCAATGTCGCCGGTACAAAACCACTCATCGGAGAAACTGGTCTCTGTCGCCTCCGCATTACCCCAGTACTCCAAAAAGACGGTCGGGCTCTGGATCTGAATTTCACCCGGCGCATCTTCTCCAGTGACGATGCCACCCTCCTCATCGACCAGCCGCACCGCGACATCGGGTAAAGCCTGCCCCACATAGCCAGGGCGCCGTTCACCGCGATAAGGATTCGAGAGCGCCATGCCGATCTCTGTCATGCCGTAGCGCTCCAGTAGCATCTGCCCCGTGAGATCCCGCCATTCCTCAAACACTTCCACCGGACAGGCGGCTGAGCCCGACACGTTTAAGCGCATGTTGGCAAACCCTTCACAGATCCCCTCCACTTCCTCGTCTTCGAGGGTCTCGAGATGATCGATGAGCTTCACGTAGATGGTTGGGACTGCCATGAACACGCTGAATGTGTCTGCAGCCACTTGCGCGCAGAGTGCGGTAAGGTCGAGCTTTGGCATTGCGTACACCGTGGCCCCGGCCCACAGCGCGCAACTCAGTACGTTGATGATGCCATGCACATGATGCAGGGGCAGAAACAGTGGTATGACATCATCTGCGTGCCATTCCCAGGCGGTGATCAGCGTCTCGATCTGTGCGGCGATATTGCCATGGGTCGTCACTGCTCCCTTGGGTTTGCTGGTGGTCCCACTGGTAAAGACAATCATCGCCCGTCGCGTTGTAGAGAGCTCCGGCAACGGTGAAACACTATCCGTCAGGGTGTCGCTGACCGTCGAGATGGGAATAGACAGACGATCACACAGGCCTTCGATACTCTCGAAAGTCTGCTTATCAGCAATCACCTGTGTCACCCCAGCACTGGTCAGGCAGTGCTCCCATTCCGATTCTGCCGAGGCCACATTGAGGGGAATCGCAATACCGCCCGCACGCCACACGCCATGTAATGCTGTTACGTAATCGACGCCGGCCGGGATGAGAAAGGCAACGCGTGCTTCCTTGAGATCACCTCGGCCTGCGAGCAGCCCGCTGGCAAAATAGACAATGCATCGCTCGATCTGTGCGTAAGTAAAGGCGTTGTCACCTTCGACCAAAGCAACCTTGTCGGGCCTATCGCTGTTCAGCACGTGGTTCATGGGGCGAAGTCAATTTTGAGATAGATACAGTCTACGGCAAAGCCCAATAAAAAGGCCGTTGAGCAGCTCTGCCGGCGCAGAGTTACTCAGGTCATGGGTAGCAAGTTATCCACACGCCCAGCTACATTGATCTCAGGCGTAATCTTTCGGGGATGGCGATGAAACTGACAACGGTTGAACATAGGAACCTGGTTCAAGAAGCCTCACTCTTGGGCGCTAACGTCGTCCGCGGACTAACGCAATGTCCGCTCATGGCGGGCTTGCTGCTGGGCATGGTGCCGCAGGCCCACGAGCGCCTTACGTACGGTGTTACACAGGCAAAAGACGGCGTCCAAATCCATTACGAGTCTGGGGGAAATGAGTCTCCGGCGCTTGTTTTCATCCATGGCTGGAACTGCGATCGCAGCTACTGGTCAGCACAGCTACCTGTCTTTGCTGCAACGCATCAAGTGGTTGCCGTTGACCTCGCCGGACACGGCGACTCGGGGGCAAACCGCGAAAACTGGTCGATGACCAATTTTGGTCCCGATGTCGCCGCGGTGGCCGATGCACTGCAACTGGAAGACATCATTCTGGTTGGTCATTCGATGGGTGGGCAGGTAGCACTCGAGGCCGCGAGGCTACTCAAAGGGCGCGTCAAAATGATCGTCGGTGCCGATACCCTGAATGATGTGTCACAGCGTTACGCCGATGCGCAACTTGCGGCGATGCTCGCCGCCATGGAAGCTGATTTTCCAGGCACGGTAGACGAAATGGTGCGCAGCAGTTTTTTCTTGCCCACATCAGACCCCGCGCTGATTGACCAAATTGCCCGCGATATGAGTGCCGCGCCGCCCGTAGCGGGCATCGGCTCGCTCGAGGGTATCGCCCGCTGGTATAACGAAGGTATCGAACAGACATTGGCGGACATCGACGTGCCGATTCGTCTGATCAACTCCGACTATCGTCCCACCAACACCCGCGCGGGACAGGCCCTAACCGCATCTTTTGAGGCAACACTGATGTACGGTGTCGGCCACTTCGTAATGCAGGAAGACCCCGCTCGGTTCAACGCCATCATGGCCGAACTGTTAAATCGCTAACAACTACTTGAATCACTAACGACTGCGGTCCGGCGGCTCACGCCCGGCAAGTCAGATGCTGAGGTCGAAGAGGTCATAGTCCTTAAGGTCAGCCCGCGCAACCTCATCCCACCGGTAATCGTTGGCGGCGGCCGAGAGCGGCTGATAGTGGTAAGGGGTCTCGTCGGGGAATCGCTGCTTGCGAGCATCGATGGCATAGCCGATCGCCCGTGAGCGGCGAGCCACAATCTCCTCGTCAAACACTTGAGCATCACTGTGGATACCACCGCCCCTGACGCCCAACACCGATGAACGCTTGTGGAAGCCAAAGTTCACGGTAATGCGTGGCTCAAACCCGCAGTTGGGAAATGAGCCGTGCAGGAGCTGTCGATTACACATCACCACGTCACCAGGGTTACAGACAATCGGCACCGCGCCTTCCAGGCGTTCACTGCCAGACTCAGCGACCAGCGCCTTGATATCGAGCTTGCCCTGCTTATGGGTACCCGGGAGCACCCAGACACCATTCACCGCGGTGCTGCCATACACCTGAGCCATGAAATTAAAGCCGTGGATATCCTCGTCAAAGTCAGGACTATCCCAGTGGGTCACTCCATCCTGATGCCAGGAGACCGCGGCACCGATACCCGGCTCTTTGATAAACAGCGCCTCATTGAAGGGCGCAAAGTCCGGGCCATTGATGGACTCTGTCACCTGGAGTAATTCGGGGTGCGCATAGGTCCTTAAACAAGCATCCGAGAACTGTAGAGAACCAAGAAGAATAAAGGGCGCAGCAAGTGGCGCCTCGGCGTCCGCCTCAGGCTCGAACATTTTCACCTGATGGCGGCCATTGGCGAGTTCAGTACCACCCAGCGGGTCACCTAATGGTTTTGACCACACCAGCGTCAGCGCTTTGGCGTCAGCACCCAATGCCGGTTCACCGGCGGCGTTCACCTGACTCTCCGGCCCGGTGGGAAACTGCGCGCGCATGGTGTCGAGATCTACTTTGATGTCTTCAAGCTCTTCGGCGCACAGCACATTCTCAAAAACATAAAGACCGTACTTGGAATACGCGGCGCGAATCTCTTCTGCCAGCGCACCGGACTCGGTGAATCTCAGCGGCCCCCTGTTCGGTAGTTCGAGCGCAGCCGCCTCGCCTTCTTGTAAATAGCTGCGCATAGCTTCCGCCTGCTCGCCGTAATGATTGGCGCAAGCTTCTATGGACTCACTGATATCAATCACGAAAACACCCCCGAAACTGCTGTGACGGCAAACCATATCAGATCGCCGCGGCTGACTGCGTTACAAAACGGTAGCGACAAGGCTATTCGACTGAACTGCGGATGATGGTCAACTCTGGTGTTATCACTGAACCGATGGCGGCATGAGAGATGTGAGATCGCGGCAGCTGCAGCTGACTGGCTATGGTTTCAGCCGCGGCAATGCCAGTGCAATGGCCACCCATCATCAACCCCAAACCCTGCTCCTCAAGCCAGTTTGCCGTGCGGTCTAGTGTCTCGTTGTCTGCCTGCCACAGATGGAACCCGCCAACGATGGAATAAATGGGTTCATCTTTTATCGACTGCAACACTTTGCCGGTATTGATCAACCCTGAGTGACCGCAACCGGAGGTCATAAGCCAGCCTTTATCGGTGAGATAACCCAGCGACTGATCATCCATAATGATGTCGGGTATCGATGCACCATCTCGGTTGATAAACAGCCCCGCGGGGCCGTTGTAGTGCTCCTCTACCCGCGGCACGGGACCGGTCAGCCAAAGTTTGGGAGCTATTTCGGTGGGTTCGGTGACGACAGTGAAGTTGATCCCGAGGGCTTCCGCTGCGGCTTTAAAATCTTGAGCACTGGCGAAATCACCGGGACCCACCTCGACACCCGTTGCGGTGGCGCGCTGGTCAAAAAACCCGGCAGCCACATACACCTGACTCAGGGCGGCCTCATTCGCTGGGCGAAAATGCTTGCGGAGAATGAGCAAGCCCCCGGTATGGTCGCTGTGAAAGTGGCTGAGCACGACCTTCTCAACCCCCGAGAGATCGACGCCCAGATGCAGCACATTATGGAGGACGGTGTCTTCTTTGAAGCCGGTATCAAACAGCACTGCGTCCTGCTCACCCTTAAAGAGCGCAGCAAAACTCCACTCGCCCAGACCACCATAATCAGAAATGTTGGTTGCCAGCACCGTGATCTGATACGGCGCACTCTGAGACGCCTGCGAAAAAACCGCGAGACTCAGGACCAAAAGCAACACTCTGAATCGACTGCCCTGCATGGTTACCCCCTAAATAGTAAATTCACCGCGCATTCCGGATCGACGATAAAAGCCCATCTTGACCCCTGTCACCGCTTAGCGAGCGTTGCAAATGCCACAAACCGCGGTCTATTGATGGTGGCTGTATTGATTGAGCCAATCAAGGAGCAATGGGTTCACGATCTCTGGCTTTTCCTGGTGTAAAAAGTGTCCCGCACCCGATACGCGATGAAACCTGACACCCTGCGGGAAATCGTCAGCGACTGTCAGGCGCTCAAAGACATCACTCGCAATACAGCCATCGCGCTCCCCAGACAAAGCGAGTGTCGGCACGGGCACCGGATAGGGGGCTTCCTCGGCGCTAACCAATAACGCTTTGACCGACAGCGCCGCGCGGTAATAACCCAGTGCAGCGGAGCGCACACCCGGTTGTGACAAGGTCTGTATCACGGCATCCAGCACACCGGGTTCCGGTTGCCAACCAGGGCTCCAATCCCTCCAGAGCTTTCGGATGAATGCATAACCCTGACGCTGCACCACCCAGTCTGAGAGCCAGGGAACATTGAAAAAGCCCATGTACCAGGACAGCCGTAGCTGCTTGGGGATCCGAAGGCCTTCGCGGGCAAACCGGCCCGCATGGGGAACCGCCATCACTGTCAGGCTCTTAAAACGCTCCGGTGCTTCAGCCGCAGCAACATAGGCAACAGCGGCGCCCCAATCGTGGCCAACCAGATGCACCGGGCCGGTATCGAGGCTGTCAATCACCCCGAGGATATCGTTAGCAATCGTCTCCATGCTGTAATCGCCATCGGCCGGAATCGAACCCGGCTCATAGCCCCGCAGCGTAAGCGAGATCGCGCGATAGCCCGCCCCTGCAAGCGCGGGTAACTGATGCCGGTAAGACCCGGCGTTGTCTGGAAACCCATGCAAACACAACACAACGGGGCCATCACCCATCGCCTGTGCCGAAAAGGTCAGCGCGCCGTGCTCAAACGATAGGTGCTCTGTGTCAGTCGATGCCATATATGGATGTCATGCCTTTGCGCCCCTCGAAAGTGTCGACCAAGCAGGCCATACTTTCAATTTTTGGACCCACAATATGACGACCACCATCTGGCACAACCCACGCTGTTCCAAATCACGCCAAACGCTGGCCCTGCTCGAAGAGCGCGGCATCAGCCCTAATGTGAGGCTGTATTTGGATGA
Source organism: Halieaceae bacterium (assembly GCA_902518075.1). The sequence goes on from CABYEX010000016.1 coordinate 8,850, forward strand.
CACGCCCTCCACTAGCGAAGTGGCCGAGGTGCTGCAGCAGCTGGGCATGAAGCCTTGGGAGCTGCTGAGGCAAGGTGAAAAAGTGTTCAAAGAACTTGGACTTGATAAAGATGCTGCTGACGAGGCTTTGATAGAGGCCATGAGCGCGAACCCCATTCTCATTGAACGTCCGATTGTGATTCACGGCGGGGACGCGGCGCTCGGGCGGCCGCCAGAGAGCGTGATGAGGTTATTCGACTGACCTTATTCGCATGCCGACTGAGCGAGCTGAACGATATCTCCTGATCGCCCCTCTCGCCCGCGAACATCCTGGCCAGCGCGCTGTGCAAAGATAAAATCGCCCAGCGCCAATTGTTGATCATTCAGCGCCGTATCGCAGTCCGCCGATATCAAATCAGAGGCGTCGACTGCCTCACTGAAAAGGGCGACTATCAAAAAAATAGAGCGCGCGATGGATGCGGACAGTGCCGCTGTCCTGGAAAAAAGCAACGCTTCAACACTATTCAACTCCTGATGAGTATTGCGGGATCACGGGCACAGATCTGGATCCAGTTTCAGATCCTCATCCAACTGCACACCAAACGTATTCAGCATCATCGACACCTGCGTGTACTGCGCCACAGTCATCACCAAATCCATCCGCTGCTTTTCAGAATACTCACCCAATGTCTCCCAAGTAGCATCGCTGATAAAAGCATCAGCAGTGAGCTCATCGGTGGCCACTAGTAAAGCGCGATCGCTGTCACACCATTCAGGGGCGTCGGGCCCCATCTTAATGCGGGCAATCTCGACCTCGGTCAGACCACAGTCCAAACCGATACGCACGTGCTGCGCCCATTCGTAGCCGGATTTCCAATTGAAGCCTGCTCGCAGAATCACCAGCTCCCGGTCTCGGGGGCTGAGACTGTTGGCATCCGACAGGATATAACCGCCCCAGGCCATAAAGCGCTTAAACGCCTTGGGTGCGTGGGCCAGTGTGCGGAAAATGTTAAGCACCGGCATCGCCTTGAAGCGAGGCCCCAGCAACGCGAGCAATTCGGGCGCCATGTCCGCTTCAGCCAATGGCGCGATGCGCGCAGCGTTTAGTCTCATCTCTCACCTCCGATCAATAAGCGTCTCGCTAGACCCAATTTCAGTTCGGATGATATTACCGCAAGCGTTGCGCTCACCCCGCACTGCGACCCTGGGGCGTGTTACTGGGTTTTGGTATGGTGCGCTCCCAACGGGCTCCCAATAAGCCTGCGGTGGGCTGTCAGATAAGACGGCGGGTGGAGCCTATTTGGGGAGCAATTCAGCGACGGAAGGTTTATGGATCCACTCAGTCAGGCAGCGATTGGCGCTGCCGCCGCACAATCGGGTAGCAAGGCCAGCACCCTGCGCCACGCGCTCTGGATCGGTGCGCTGGCCGGCATGGCCCCTGATCTGGATGTGTTGATCCAATCCAATACTGACCCCCTACTGGCGCTGGAATACCACCGGCAATTCACGCACTCGCTGTTTTTTGCCCCCGTCGGCGCGCTGGTCTGTGCATGCGTCTTCTATCCCTTGGTCAGGCAGCGTCTGTCTTTTAAGAGCGTGTGGTTTTTCGCCGCGCTGGGCTACGGTACTCATGGCTTGTTAGATGCCTGCACCACCTACGGCACGCAATTACTTTGGCCCCTGACCAACGCGCGCTTCGCGTGGCACAACGTGTCAGTGATCGACCCATTATTCACCCTGCCTTTGCTGGTGCTTTTGCTGATATCTGCTGTTCGGCGGCAGCCGAGGCTCGCGATCTACGGATTTTGCTGGGCGCTCTGTTACCTGGGATTTGGTTTAGTGCAACATCAACGCGCGTTATCCGCTACTGAGAGCATCGTCAGCCATCGCCAACACGAGCCGACTCGACTTGAGGTGAAGCCGGGCTTTGCCAACTTGCTGGTCTGGAAAGCTCTTTACGAATATGAAGAGCGTTACTACGTCGACGCTGTGCGTGTGGGGATTAATCCAACCTATTTCCCGGGCGAATCAGCGGCCAAACTCAACGCGGGCCGCGATTTCCCGTTCCTAATATCGACGTCGCAGCAAGCCAAGGACATAGAGCGTTTTCGTTGGTTTTCTGATGACTGGTTAGCACTCGATGATAAAGACGCGGCAATGATCGTTGATATGCGTTACTCGCAAATCCCAAATGCAATTAAAGGACTGTGGGGTATTAGAGTGCAGGCCGAGAAAGCCGAGACAGAACACATCGATTGGACTGTGCAGCGCGAAACCGGTGCCGAGGAGCTCAGCGTTTTTTGGGCTCAACTGATGGGCAGAAACGCGGTGCCATTACCCTAGCTTCGGTAACAAAAAGCACTGATCAATACTGAGTGTGGGCCGCAAAACCCGCTGCTTAACCCCAATTGTCTTGTTGCTTCGCCTCGCTTGGGGTAGTTTTTCTTTTCTGAATAACAACCCAAGACATCATAGCTATGGCACGCGGCAAATTTCAGAACATCGTCGAGACCGTGGGTGATACACCCATCGTCAAAATCAATCACCTTTCCCCAGAACACGTGACCATGTGGGCAAAAATCGAGGCGTTCAACCCGCTGGGCTCAGTCAAAGACAGACTGGCCATGGGCATTATCGAGGCCGCAGAGGACACGGGTGAGCTAAAGCCGGGGCAGACCGTGATTGAAGCCACTTCGGGTAATACCGGCATTGGCTTGGCGATGGTGTGCGCGGCCAAAGGTTACCCGTTTGTCTCGGTGATGGTGGAGACCTTCTCGGTTGAGCGCCGTAAACTCATGCGCTTTCTCGGGGCCAAGGTGATCCTCACGCCCAAGGAAGAGAAAGGAATGGGCATGGTCACCAAGTGCCGGGAACTGGCGGAAGCCAATGGCTGGTTCATGGCACGACAATTTGAAAACCCCGCCAATGCTGATATCCACGAGCGCACCACGGCGCGCGAAATCATGGATGCCTTTGAGGGCGAGCAACTCGATTACTTTGTCTCGGGTTACGGCACCGGCGGCACGTTGACAGGCGTGGCCCGCGTGCTCCGTGCCGAACGACCGGAAACCAAGATCGTTACCACCGAGCCAGATGGCGCCGCGCTGTTATCTGATGGTCGGGCACAGGAACGTCGGGAGGACGGCTCTGCCAGCGGTAGCCACCCCGCCTGGGCACCTCACATGATTCAGGGCTGGACCCCGGATTTCATCCCGCTGGTAGCTCAGGAGTCCATCGACAAAGGTTACATTGACGAGGTGGTGCCGGTGTCAGCGGATACCTCGTTTGCCACTGCGCAGGCTCTGGCGCAAAAAGAAGGCATTTTTTGCGGCATCTCCTGCGGTGCTACGTTTGCCGCGGCACTGGATGTCGCACAGCGTGCCGTGCCCGGCTCTGTCATTTTGTGCACGCTGCCCGATACTGGAGAACGATATCTGTCTACCCCGCTGTTCGGTGATATCGAAGCCGAAATGACCGAGGACGAGTGGACGCTGGCGCGATCCACTCCCAGCGCGGTGTTGGCAACGTAAAAGTTACTAACGAACCGATCCACTACCAACTGCCCTGATCCGGGAGGGCACCTACGCGTATTCACACTGTGCTCATGTGTGAGAGGACGCACCTATGCCGCAGCTCCGACAGTTCAATCACATTCGAACGCTATTCATTTTTCTCGTCACATTTGCGATTGCTAACCACGCCATGACCATAGAGGAACCGACATATCAGGTGGAAAAGGTCTGGGAGGCCGAGCAGATCGAGATCCGCGCATATGCGCCCCGAATTATGGCGGTCACGGGTATGGACGATTCTAACGGCGGTTTTAGGGTGCTAGCAGGTTATATCTTTGGCGGTAACGCCGAGGAAGAAAAAATCGCCATGACCGCGCCCGTGCAACAGAGCATGGCCGGTGAGAAAGAAATGGCCTTTATGATGCCCGCCGAATATGCACTCGATGACCTACCCGCACCAGAGGATCAGCGGGTGTCTTTTCGGGAAGCACCAGCCTACACCGCCGCCGTCATTCGGTTCAGCGGATGGGCCTCGGCGGAAAAAGCCGATAAAAATTGGCAGCAGTTGCGGCGCTTTCTGATTGCGAAAGACATCGATATCACTGGCGAGCCTACGCTGAACCAATACAACCCTCCCTGGACCCTGCCTTTCATGCGCCGAAACGAAATCATTGTGCCGGTTGCGTTTCCATTCACTGCGATGAACTGAGCACTTTCCCACCTCTTAAAGGGGGGTTGCCCAACATCGGCGAGCGATGGGTATACTGCAACCGATGTCGGCACGGCAGTGATACCCATGGCTGAAGACACCACCCCTACAATGAATCTGGCAGACAGCGAGCACATCGAGTGCCCCTACAAAGCCTATGCTTCGCTCCATGAGGCAGGCGGAGTGGGGCGTGATCCCAACATTGGCACCATTGTCGCGGGTTATGACACCCTAGCGGCACTTGCAAGAAATACTGGCGTGTACTCATCCGCCATCACTGAAGATGACCGCGGCCCACGACACATGGGCATTAACAGCGAACCGGTGCAGGACGATGTCGAGGAGATACTGTCCAATGCACACCCCATCGTTAACGCACTGTTCACCGCTGACCCACCCGAACACACCCGGCATCGCAAACTGATCAGCAAGGCACTGAGCCCACGCAGTGTGCGCGAACTGGAGCCACAGATACGTGAGATCACCACCGAGCTGATCGATGCATTTATCGACCGGGGTTCTGTCGATCTGATCCCCGAATTCGCGGTACCTCTGCCCGTGACGGTGATCGCCGACATTCTGGGCGTGGATCGCGCAGACATCTGGACTTTCAAGCACTGGGGTGACCTGATGATCTCAGGCAACATCGACTTGCTAAGTCATGAGCGACGGCGCGAAGTAGCCTACGCCGTGGTCGAACTCCATGACTATTTTGTGCCCAGAATTGAAGATCGACGCCGCGAGCCAACGGACGACTTACTAAGCATCATGGTGAATACCGAGGTGGATGGCGAGCCGCCACTGACCACCGAGGAGCTGCTGCCCATCATTGACCAGATCCTGCTCGCAGGTCATGAAACGACCACCAATCTGATCGGCAACGCTATGTTGGTGCTACTGAACGACGATGCCTTAATGAATCGGTTGCGCAACAACCCGGACGACATTCCAGCGATGGTCGAAGAGGCGCTGCGCTGGGATCCGCCCATTCAGTGCACCTACCGCCGCGCCACCCAGGATGACCGCATTGAGGGCGTCGAGGTGAAAGCCGGCGAGATGGTGATCCCGATGTGGGCTGGCGCCAACTGGGACCCAGAAGTGTTCCCCAACCCGGAGCAGTTTGACATCGATCGTCCGACCACCAAGCCACACATGGGCTTTGGCTTCGGTCCCCACTTCTGTGCGGGCGCAGAGCTCGCCAGGCTTGAGGCCAAGATTGCGTTTGAGGAACTACTGGGGCGGCTTGGCGACATCAAGCTGGATGAGTCAGAGAGCGACCTCTCGCACCTACCCAGCTTCGCATCTCATGGCTACCAGAAAATCGGTCTGAGCTTCACAAGGATCGACTAATCTAGGCGTTGTTCGCTGGCGTTGGGTTTCTGCGGGGCCCTCAAAAGAAACCCAAAAGTCCTCAGCTCGTGGCGATAAACTGGGCGCGGTGTGCCACCTTCTCTGCATTGTCGGCAATGTCTCCGATACCGGCCAGCAACTGATAGAGGAAGATGGCGTCGACCGGCGACAGCTCTGCCTCGCACTCCTGTAGCTTGGCACGCAGTGCGGCTTGGAGCTCGTCGCTGCGGCGCTCACCCGCTTCGACCTGTGAAACAAAACTGAGGATGACATTGGTCTGACGGGTGCCAAAAGCCGACCGAGATAGCTCTCGCGTCGCACCGATAATTTTCACGACGGTACGGCTCACACCCACCACAACGTCTATAAATTCTCTGAGGTCAGTCGTTAATGGCGCAGGAAAAGCTAACTGACGGCCTAATGAGATACCCGATACCTCTTTGACACCGTTGGCCATCTTGTCCTGAACACGCACCAGTTCAAGCAGGTCTGCCCGTGACACAGACATCCACAGTCCGCGGGGCAAGTTGCTGCGAACCTCCTGCTTGAGTTCATCTGCCAGACCCTCAAATCGGCAGATGTCTTCTCGCACCTCACCCGCGCGACCCCAGCGCCCCGCTTGAGCCTCTTCAAAGTACAACGGCAGACGCTCCACGCAATCCACACAGACACCAGCATGCCGCTCCAGCAACGCGAGTGGCGAGTTACTAATGACTTCTGAGATTGCGGGTTTAACCGCCATAACACTAGGCTCCTTGCTCTCACTCTAGCGGGTTATACCTTACTAACCAAAGATCGACCGTAAAATGTAAAAAAAGACAACGGCCAGACCGGCGCCGGCGGGTAACGTCACCACCCAGGACGATACAATCGCCCAAATAGTAGGAAGGTGCAGTGCCTCCACACCTCGTGCCAACCCTACACCCAATACAGCCCCTACCAATGTGTGCGTGGTTGAAATGGGCAAGCCCGTTGCTGACGCCAACACAACCGTGGTCGCAGCCGCCAGTTCGGCGGCAAAACCGCGACTTGGGGTTAACTCTGTGATTTTACGCCCAATAGTTTGAATCACTCGCCACCCGTAGGTGGAGAGACCAAACACAATCCCCACCGCGCCAACTGCCAAGACCCACCACGGCATGATGCTCGTCACACCAACGATCCCACCGGACTGTACGGTGCTGACCACTGCAGCCAGCGGTCCAACCGCATTCGCGACGTCATTTGACCCATGTGCAAAAGCCATGGCACAGGCAGTAAAGATCATCAGTATGCCGAAGACGCGCTCAACGTTCTCAATAGAGTTCTCATCTTTCCCGCTGGGTTTCAGCCGGCTTAGCAAGACCCCCCCTACCAGCGCCATAGCCAAGCCGACGCCTACGGACAGTGCGAGCGCATTGGCGAAATTTGAGCCAAAACCCAAGTCCGCACTGAGACCGACATGCTTAAGCCCCTTGGTCAAGGTGACCATAGAGATCATAAAGCCCACGAGCCACATATAAACCGGCACGTAACGACGCGCGCGAACAAACGGATCGTCCTGATCGAGGATCAGCGATCTCACAGAAATAAACAGCGCGAAAGCGATGCCGCCCGCCAGCAAAGGAGATACGATCCAACTCGCCGCAATGGTGCCCACCTGGCCCCAGTCGACCGCGTCCACCGAGATACCGACCGCAGCAAATCCCACGATTGCACCCACAATGGAATGTGTCGTGGAGACAGGCCAACCGTTCAAACTGGCAATATACAGCCACGTGCCGGCAGCCAATAGGGCTGACAGCATCCCGTATACCAAGAGCTCAGGTGTGTCTGACATCAAGCCGGGGTCGACGATCCCTTTACGGATGGTAGAAGTGACCTCGCCACCCGCGAGGTAGGCACCCGTAAACTCAAAGATCGCCGCCACAACAATCGCTTGCTTCAAGGTCAAGGCGCGCGCGCCCACCGACGTGCCCATGGCATTCGCCACGTCGTTTGCGCCAATACCCCAGGCCATGAACAGGCCAAAGGCGCAGGCCAATAACAGTAATAACGTCCCGTAAGACCCAATGACGTCCATTGGGTGTCCTCAATGCAGATTCCTTAACCTAATAGTATATCGCTGGGAACATGACAGCCGTGTGAACCCGTTTGTCAGCGAGCACGGCAATGAATCGCATTTCTAACAAAGCTGGACTTTATGAGACGCCTAGCTCAGCCTCCGTCGCCTGATATCTTTCATAGGACTCCAATAATGAAGGGTGTGCTCAAACTCCTCGCGGCGCTAGGAGTGATCGCGGCTATTGTGCTGACGCATCGCTTAACGCTACAAGCAGGCAGCGTTGGCGCGGGCTATGCCGCCAAGCAAATTTGCTCGGGTATGTTTGTGGCGCGACTACCGGAGCAGTTTGTCCTTGAGACGGATGTACTGCCGCGCCTTGCCACTGTCGAGCCCCTCGCAAAATTACTCGGCTATGAGGTCAATTACGGTCATCGGGAGGTGGCGGCTCGCATGCTGGGACAAGAGGTGACTGCACGGCACCGACGAGGCTACGGCTGCACGCTCGTCACGCCGGATCATGCACCACTATTTCCTTTTGTGGCTGCTGCTGATGGCACCTCAACGCATCCCTTTAGCGCCGACGCGGCGCTGGCACCCATCACTCACGCCGCGCCGGCTGTACATGCGGGGGAGAAGCCGGCACTGCAATCTGCTCTGGACACCGCCTTTGCCGAACCGCCGGAAGGGGGACGGAATACCCTCGCCGTCATCGTCAGGCATCGCGGCGAAATGGTTGCAGAGCGGTACGGAGCACCCGTTATGAATACGACGCCAATGCAGGGCTGGTCGATGAACAAGAGCCTGATGGCGACGTTTATCGGGCGCCAAGTCGATCAAGGCAAGCTGGATTTGGACGGGTCCGTGGTGAATGCGCTGCAAGCGGCGGGTACCGATGCCGAAACCCTCGACAAAGTTAACCCGGTCCTCACATTACGGCACTTGCTGTCGATGACCACCGGCTTTGATTTCTCGGAACGTTATTTCCCCGGTGACGACGTAACCGACATGCTCTATCGGCAACCGCGTATGTGGTGGTCGGCGCCAGATACCGGCCATGCTCACACGCCAGGAGAGCAATGGGCCTATTCCAGTGGTGACATCAATACTGCTTCCTTGATGTGGCAGCAGTCGTTAGATGGAGAGCCCTACCCTGACTGGATCAAGGCTCAGTTTATTGAGTCCCTCGCACTTCAAGCCGTCGTGCTTGAACCCGACGCCAGCGGCGTGCAGGTGGGTTCTAGCTATGCGTACCTTACAGCGAGAGATTGGGCGCGCATGGGTCAGCTATGGCTGGATGCCTGGCACGGGCGGAGTGACGTAATCAGCCAACAGTGGCAACGGCAAGCTGTCACACCTGGCACCGCAAAAAGCGGCGAGATATATGGTCTCGGGTTTTGGCTCAACACCGGACACCAGGCGTTCCCCAGTGCACCCGAAAACACCTTTCATGCTGGCGGCAATTCCGGTCAATTCGTAGTTGTAATTCCAGAGGAAGAGCTGGTCGTGGTCCGACTTGGGCTCACCCTTAACGAGTCGCGAGCCAATATGGATGTTTTACTGGCTGATGTGTTGGGGGTGCTCTAGCTTTTACGGGCGGCTCCGTCGGCTACTCACATAATCTCTTTCGTCCACCCTCTACTCATAGGTTGTTGTTTTTATTGCGGATTAAATGAGAATTTTCCATGTTTCATTTTTATGACAGATATGTTACGGTTATGTTGCAGTTGTATGACGAAAAAAAGTCATTTTGATGACAGCGCCGCTGTTACTACCCTGCCGACAGCCTAACGCTGCTCTGGCACCACGCTGTGAAGCGACAACGCGCCGTGAGGCGCAAGGAGAAGAAGCATGGAAAACAAGAAAGCACTGCGTTCAACTCTCATCGCTGCCATTACCTCAATGGCAGCCAGCCTTATTGCCGCGCCAACCATGGCAGAACTCAATCAAGAGTGCCTTTTTTCGGGTCAGATCAAACAACGCGCCTCGGACAGTCCGTTACGGATACGCTTCACAAGCGTTACTGATGGCGAGAATGCCCGTTGTCATGCCAAGACGCGCGGCGCTCGCTCCAAAGTGCAATTCAAAGCCACGGGGGATCTGCAATCGCTTCCTGAGGGGTCTGAAGTACTCTACCGTTATCAAGAGCGAAAAGATGGTCGCAGGTCCTGGGAGCTAATGTCAGCTAAAACCCCCGCTTAACTGCTACTAAAGATATATTGGCAACAAAAAAAAGCCCGCAAATTGCGGGCTTTCCCGTTTAGCAGAGGTTGGGCCCTCTAGAGAGAGCCAGACACTGTCCATCCGGCCCACCACGGGTCCGAGCCATCAGGATTCACTGCTCCCATGTAAGTTGTTGAGTCCAGGTAATCAGGATCAGCTACTGACTCGGAGTACGCGCCATTGATTGCAGTCCAATCCTGAGCCTCAAGGCCCGCGGCTTCCGCAGCCTGAGAAGCCAGAATCGCATCTAAAGCTGCATCAGTGGCAATAATGGTTCCGTTATCCAAGTTAACTCCACCGTCAGATATCGAAAGCGTACCGTGATTTCCAGAGCCAGCAGCACAGTCCTGAATCCAGTTGTTCAAAACTAGAGAAGTGCCCACGTTGGCCTCAGACCCGGAGCCATTGACTCTCACACAGGTATCTAGAGGAGTTGTGTTGTCCGCCGCGACTGTAACCACTGAGTTGTGGAAGAAGCCTGCAGAACTCTTCTTGAAATGCAAAATGTAGTTATCATCATCCGCCTGCTTATCAGCAATAATGGTCAGGTTGGAGACGGTAGGCTTGGATAGGAACAGAGTTGTTCCCTCCGTGTCCATCTCAAAAGCTTCACCACTTCCTGAGGATGACTGCTTCACGATGATGTACTGCAAGTTACCTTGATAGCCTTCATCCCAGTCTACAGAGTCATCCAAGTTGTTAGTAAAGACTCCGTGCTTGACATTAACAGCACCGCCGTAAAATTCGATGCCATCGTCAGAATTTCCCTCGACCTGAATGTAATCCATCTCAGTACCGCGACCTACGCCGACAAGTGAAATCCCATTGATCTCATTACCAGGTGAAAACTCGTATCCACCCTCTGCAACTACTAGGTAACGCATGACGCCAGAGCTGTCGTCATCGTTGTAGCCACCGGCAAAACCCGACTCACCTTCAGCATCGATATTGCAAACAGTGCCGCCTTCAGGACACTTATTGTGCCGACCATAACCATGGATGACCAAGCCGCCCCATTCCCCAGCACCAGATATACCAGCATCATCAGAGGACATTACAATAGGTGCTGATTTCGTACCCATTGCCATTATCTTTGAGCCTCGAGTTATTACGAGGTTGGCGAACGTACCTGTTTTGCCTTTGATTTCAACACCGGCATCGATCGTCAAAGTGACGTTTCTCACGGAGGAGCCATCTGAGAGATTTCCGTCCTCACCGAGCTCAACGTTTCCGTTACCGACGGTGACACGGCCTTCCATCAGGTACTCTACTCCACCGTTCAGACGCAAATCTGAGACGATCGTGGGTGGTAACAAGCAGACCCCTGTGGATACTTCAGTCGTCGTCACGGGACACGTAGCCTCTGCTACCTCTGGGTTGCCAACGGAACCCTCTACCGTCCACCCGGCCCACCAAGCGTCGTTGGTAGTCGGGTTAACTGCACCCATAAATCGAGTGGGCTCCAGCCAGTTCACATCGGCGACGGATTCTGGATAAGCAGCATTCACGTCTGCCCAGTCCACCGATGCGCTTAGAATCGCTTCTGGCGCTTCAGAAGCGCCGTTGGCATTCAAACGGGCATTGACTGCATAGATGGTGCCGTTATCCAAATCGACGTTAGAGCCGGAGAGAGAACCTCTATCACCTGCTCCCGCTGCACAATCTTGTATCCAGTTGTTAAGAACCAAAGACGTGCCAACGTTAGCTTCTGACCCGGACCCATTGACTCTTACACACTGATTAAGCGGTGTGGCGTTGTCTTCAGCAACAGACAAAACAGTGTTGTGGAAGAAACCACCCGAGCTCTTCTTGAAATGCAAGATATAGTTGTCATCATCGGCCTGTTTATCAGCGATGACGGTCAGATTAGACACCGTTGGCTTAGACAGAAACAGCGTAGTACCTTCAGTGTCCATCTCAAAGGCTTCACCGCTGCCGTTGGGAGACTGCTTGACGATGATGTACTGCAGATTACCCTGATACCCCTCATCCCAATCTACTGAGTCGTCAAGGTTGTTTGTAAAGACTCCGTACCGAACGTTTACAGCACCACCGTAAAACTCGATGCCATCATCGGAGTTTCCTTCAACCTGAATGTACTCCATGGTCGTACCGCGACCAACACCTACCAATGAAATGCCATTGATCTCGTCACCAGGAGAGAACTCGTAGCCACCTTCTGCCACAACAACATATTGCAAAACACCTGAGCTATCGTCGTCATTGTAGCCACCAGCAAAACCAGATTCTCCTTCAGCGTCGATATTGCAGACCGTGCCGCCCTCCGGACATTTGTTATGACGTCCATATCCATGAATGATCAAGCCGCCCCACTCCCCAGCGCCGGCAATTCCAGCATCGTCAGAGGACATAACAATTGGTGCATTTTTCGTGCCCATTGCCATAATCTTGGAGCCGCGAGTTATGACGAGGTTCGCGAAGGTTCCGGTCTTACCTTTGATCTCTACACCCGCTTCCACGGTGAGAGTGACGTTTTGAACTGCAGTTCCGTCAGAGAGGTTACCATCCTCTCCTAACTCTCCGTTACCGTTACCAACAGTAACCCTGCCATCCATGAGGTAACTAGCACCAGCAGTCAGAGTCAAATCAGATGAAATACTTGCCGGTAACTGACAGACGCCATCGCTAACCTCGGTGGTGCCTGTTGGGCACGCCTCAGGTTCAGGTGTCGGATCCGGCGTCGGATCGGGCGTCGGATCGGGCGTCGGATTAGTCGTGGTAGTGCTGTTGTCAACCGTACTTGTAGTTGGTGCCTCGATCGTGATGGAGGCATCGTCGCCCTCCGAACACCCGCCGAGTCCTATCAAGGTCCCGGAGACCATTAAAGCCAATAGAAACCGCTTATTCATTAGTTTACTCCTTGCTATTTAAGACCCCGGCGGGTCATTGCTACTGAACGAATTAAAATTCCCAGTTAAATGCGACCTGGAGACCCATACCTTTCTCATACCGCTGGAAAACCTTTCCACCCTGTGTGTACTCAACTTCCGCATTCAATAAATTTTCTACTTTCGCCTGCAGTGTCAGGGCCTCGGAGAGGTTGTAACGGTAGATTAGGTTGAGCTCACCGCGCGCCTCCAACAAGACGTCGGGTAACTGATCTATGCCAACATCAGCGATAGATTCGCCGTTGTAATTAAATAAGAGTGTCAATTGGTGGCCGCTAGCGATGTCGTCGTACCCGACAATAAGGTTGGCCGTGTATTCAGGCTGACCTTGCAGCTCCCGATCCAGCTGATTTTGAGCTGAAACCTCTGACTCGATGTAGGCGCCGTTGAAAGCCACGAACAACGTCCTGGTGAAATCCTCACCCAAATTAAATTCCTTTCGGCCCTCAACTTCTGCGCCATACAACTCAGCAGAGTCAGAGTTCTGGAACGTACGAGAGTTGCCAGCTGTGCCTGAGGCCAACTGAACGACGCGCTCTATCGGGTCATCCATGTCTTTGTAGAACACAGCCACGGACAAGCTGTCTACTTCGCTTGGATACCACTCCCACCTCAGGTCAGCATTGATAACCTCAGAAATAGTTAGGAAAGGGTTACCCCGGACTCTGAAATTAAACTCATTATCGTAAAAGGTTGCGTTCGCAGCCTCCTTAAAATCTGGCCTCGCAACCGTCTGCGAGACCGCTAGGCGAAGCTGCTGTGTGTCGGAGTAGAACCAATTGATGCCCAGGCTGGGGAGCACGCTGTCCTCGTCTATGACTGACTGAACGGAAGCCTGCTCACCTTGAAGCGAGAAGGTGTCCGTGGTCTGCTCATACATTTCAAAACGCGCGCCTACAACAACATTCCACACTGAGGCCCAAGTATGGTCATACATTGCATAGACGCTGTTGTAATTTAGGTCTGCTTCGTAACTATCAGAGGCTAGAGTTTTATTGCTGAAGACAAGGCCCCTGTCGGGACTGTCGGTGATACCCCCCAAAGGCGGAGCTGAACCAGCGTCACTTTCTGTTGGCTGGCATGCGATTGTTCCCGGGCCCTCGCCACACGCATACAAAACCTCGCTGACCAGAGCGTTGTCGGCTCTTAATAAGGACTCTCTGGCCTGATTTATATTGAAGCCATAAACTGATACGTCAGAGTCGCGCTCACGATAAATAGCCTGAAACCCGGCTTGAAAACTACCGAAGGTGGACCCGTTATCGAAAACATCCCAGGTGAGATCAGCGGACAGGTCGAAGTTGTTGTCGACGAGGTCATCGTAACGACGCAAAATTGTGCCTGGCTCGAGACGAAACCCCACCAAATCAATGGACTGAGCAGTATTTGCGGAGTTGAAGTCGAAGCGGCTCCGCAGGTCTGCAGAGTTAGTCCGGGCCCCCGATGTTCTAAATTCTACCTCCCGTCTATCAGGAGCATAGCGTCTCGCTTGACTGCCAGTGAACTGCCACTCCAGAAAGATGGACCCGTTATCCGTGAGGAAATGGGATCCGACTATCTGCGAGGACAAAAACTGTCGCTCTTCCCACTGTATGGTGTGGGCATAGACTGTTTGAAATTCGTCTCCCTCCTCACCGACCGAGCGCTCTAGGATGCTCTGGGTGACTCTCGAGACAAGGTTATTCCACTCAAATGTGTTGTTACCGGTATTTAACCCGATAGAAATTAGGCCACTGGCCTCTATGTTGTTCGAATATTGCCGATAAGCGAAATTATCCGCATTCTCTTCCGCACCCGTGTAGGTTCTGCGCACTCCTTTGTCGCGCTGCGACCATTCATTTGAGTAATTTGCCGCGGCGTACACCCCTAACTCGGTGTTGCCGAGATAGTAAACGTCGCCAAAATCAATGCCGAGGCTGCCCCCAGGTGTTGCAGTCTGGAAATCTAGGTCAAAGCCATCTTTAATTAAGAGCGCACCCACCCTCCTCAACTCACCTTCCGTGGACTCGTCCAGCTCCCAATAGGTATCGTTTTTTTCGTCATAGAGTCTGCCAAGGGCAAGTACGTCGGCAATTGCCGATACAAGCGCATCTTCCTCTCGAGCACCGTCGTCCCACCCGATACTGTCAAAATCTCCATCAATAGGGTCAGTGAAGACGTCCTCCCCGGTTAAATCCGTCACGAAGCCCAAGCTCCCTCTTAGGCTCATGACCCTCTCGTCAGGAAACGTCTTTGTATTGATAACCAGATTGCCACCGGAAGACTCTCCAGGCATGAAGGGCAAGAAAGTTTTCTTGATATCTAGCTGATTCACAAAACTGGAGGGGAACAAGTCCAACGGCACAGTGCGCTTCGAAGGATTTGTAGATGGCATCGTTGCATTGTTGAGTGTTGAGGACACGTACCTTCCGCCAAGTCCGCGGATAAATACGTATTTATTGTCCTGCACTGAAATGCCTGGCACCCGAACCACTGAGGCAGCAACATCAGAATCCGAATACCGAGCTAGCAGCTCTACCCCTATAGTATCCACGATGTTGCTCGCGTCTCGCTCTGAAACCTCGAGACCACTTGGGTCAAAAGAAGCGACCACGAGCACCTCTTCAAGTGAGGGGCCCGCAAGATCTTCTCCACCGGGTTCCGGCAATATCACTGTGACTGCACGAGTGATGCCGCCCACAACGCGGGCTTCCTGAATTAAACCCTCTATACTGAGGCGGTAAACGCCTCGTGGAATAACAGCGGTCGCAACGCCCTCTTCATCAGTCACGATAGAACCCTGGCCGCCAGATATGTCTATCGTCTGGTCGGGGATCACTTCCGCACCAACCCTTACGGTCACTTGAAGTTTGCCAGTTGGAGCCTTCCTGCGATCAGCGCTGGACTCCAAGCGCGAGTAAACCTCAACATACGCTGGACCCGCTGATCCCAAGTCAGATATCACATCTACGAGCTGGCCCGATCCTGCGGCGAACCGAGCGCTACTGGTCGTGCCACTGGGAGCAGAGACCAAAATCGTATGTTGCCCCTCCGACAAATCGGCTACCAGCGAACCGTCTCGCCGTGTTACTCCAACTTCAGTGCCATCTAGGGCTATAGATGCGCCCTCAACGGGTGTAGCACCGTCATAAACATATAGGAGTAATTCGTCGTCAGCATGCGCTGCAGTTGACACAAGACCGAGTAGTACAGAAACCAACGATTTGCGGAGGTTGGGCGACAAAACACGAAGATGCATTCAAGCCTCGACATAGCGCGCGCCGGTGAGCCCGGTGCTTCAATTAGGTGGGCAGAGTAGGGCTGGAACATGACGCTGTGATGTCAGTCGCGTTACACAAAATTGACAATTTAATTGCAAATTTATGACACATCAGAACGCAGCAAATCCTTCATCAAAATGCCAATAAAACACCCGGCAATCCACTGTTCCAAACTAAGTCAACACAGGGCCGCAAGGGCTTTCGCAAGAACGCACTTTTAGAGGAAATACACCGATGCGAAGCAGAGAAGCGCTGGTGTTAAACTTTGGGCAAATACTTGAGTCGCGATTTCCGCGCTTTGTCACACGAAATCAGAGCAGCGCGGCCGCTCTGGGCAAAGGCCTACGCTTGCTGTTCTGCGAAAACCGCTTTCAACGGTTCGAACAAGACTACCCGCACCTTTTTGGCTTTGATTTCGTGGAAGCGGTACTGTGGTATTTCGACTTGAACATAAGATTGGGCGAGTTCGAGCGAGCGAGAATTCCTGATGACGGCAGGGCCATCATTATTGCGAATCACACCATCGGCTTTCTGGATGGAATTGCCCTGCTGAATCTCGTTTGGCAAGTCAGACCTGACGTCAAAGTGGTCGCCAATAAACTGTTGATGGCTGTAAAGCCGCGACAGCCTGTGCTGCTCCATCCTTCGGGCTGCCGGGAGATTCGGGGCTATGAGGGACGCTCTTGAACCCACGCGAAGAGCAACGGAGCCAATTTGAGAATCGGTCGCTTTGAAGGCTCAAATGAGACGGTGCATCGCGGAGCAGGTAGATTGCACAGAAACTCTGCGCGATAGACTAAACCTAGGCGGTAGATCAGACCAGAAGTAGCGGCTACATCTCTACTGGACGGGGTGTTTGAAAACAATGTACGCACAGTGAGCTGACGTCAGCTTTGATGGCGGTCAGTTCGGCATCCAACGAGACCTTGGCGTCAACCAGATTGGTCTGTTGCGATGAAAGTTGCCCCAGCCGCGTCTCACGCTGGCGCACGCGAAAAAAGGCCCATAGCAAACCTATCAATAACACCACCGAAAACCCGTTTTCGGCAAAGGAATCGATGATTTCTAAAACTCGGCTCCCAACGTCAAGCAGAATGAACACAAAAGATGCCACATTGATACAGAAGTGTTAAGTCGTGTTTTTATTGCGATAGTAGGTGACCCGGTAACAAAGTCGAAACAAATTTTTAACAAAAGTGCCATGGCTGCGTAACAAGAATGCCATGCTTCATTCTCACACTTCGCCAATGGGTCCGTTAGCCAGGCTGCAGCAGTGGGATACCCTCATACTGAATCGCGTGTTTCAGGGGGTACGTTACCGCCAGAGGCTCACGAGGGTGGTGACGAGAGTCTCTCGCACAGGGGATGGCCCGCTTTATGTAGTGATCGGGGTAGCCGTGTGGTTAGCAGAGATACCTCGTGCTGAGGCCTTCTGCCTAGCTTTGATCCTCGCATTCGCGATCGAACGGCCATTCTATTTCCTGCTTAAAATTGGTCTTAAACGTAATCGTCCAGAACAGGTGATGCCCAGTATCAAAGCGGCAATCGTCCCTGCTGATCAGTTCAGCTTCCCTTCAGGCCACACATCAGCAGCATTTTGCTTCGCCACGATCGCTGGCATGTTGTTAACGGGCCCGCATAACCCCTTCTTCTTGTGGGCGTCCGCTATAGGGCTGTCTCGAATAATGCTAGCAGTGCACTTCCCCTGCGACGTGATGGCGGGAGCAATCATCGGCAGCACCATAGCGACGATCTCAGCTGGTTTGGTGAGCGCTCTCTGAATGCGGATTTTATATGGCGTTCAAGCGACGGGTCAGGGTCATATAAGCCGTGCGCGATCCATGTCGAAAGCACTCGCGGGCTATTCTGACCTGGAGGTGACCTGGCTTTTCTCCGGCCGCAGTGAGGAAAAGCTTTTCGACATGGATCGGTTTGGTGACTATGAACACCGCCGGGGTCTAACATTTGTTACCGAGGGCGGAACCGTCAAGTATTGGAAAACCCTCATGTCAAACAACTATCTGGCTTTCCTAAAAGATGTCTTTTCGCTCAGCCTTAAAGACTTTGATCTGATCGTCACCGACTATGAGCCTGTGACTGCTTGGGCAGGAATCATTAGGAAACGTCCAGTCATCGGGATCGGGCACCAGTACGCTTTCGGAGAGAAAACACCGAAGAGTGGCTGCACAATTTTGCAGCGTAACGTCATGTCGCGCTTTGCTCCCGTAGCAAGACAAATAGGACTGCACTGGCACCCATTCGATAAAAAGACACTGCCCCCCATTCTCGATCTGCCGGATTATGAGAGCTGCCATATCGGTAAATATATCCTTGTCTATTTACCCTTCGAGGATCAGTCGGTCGTTACAAAGTGGCTAAACGGGTTTCAAGGCCATGAATTCGTCCAGTATTCCGCCGTTTTGCCAAATGATCAGCAGGGCAACGTGGCGAGACGAACTGCCTCCTTCGAGCGGTTTAAATCTGAACTTGCAGGAAGCAACGGTGTGATCTGTAACAGCGGCTTCGAACTCATATCCGAGTGCTTGCAGTGGCGCAAACCTGTACTGACGCGTCCGCTAGCTAGGCAAATGGAACAGTTATCGAATGCGGCGGCGCTAGAGCAACTAGGCTACGCAACCACAATGGGCGACCTCGATTCCAGTATCGCGTCTAGGTGGCTCGATAATCTGCCTGCGGCACCCGAGGTGCGCTTTCCAGACGTCAGCGGGAGGCTCGCCGAGTGGCTTGCACACGGCGCGGAAAAACCGATCAGTCATCTCAACCAAGAACTTTGGATGCAGGAGTAATTTCTATGCGTATTACTGTGCTCGGGAGCGGATATGTAGGGTTGACACAGGCTGCTGTGCTGGCCCACGTAGGACATCAAGTCGTCTGTGCGGATATTGACCAGCCTCGCATAGAACGTATTCAGGTAAACGGGCCTCCCTTCTATGAACCTGGACTCAATGATCTGGTCAAAGCAAGCATCACACAGAATGCCTTGCGGTTTTCCAGTGATATTGAAGACTCGGTGCAGTGCAGTGACTACATCTTTATTTGCGTCGGAACACCGTCTGCCAATGACGGTGCCGTAGACATACAATACGTCAAAAGTGCCGCCAAGAGCATTGCAGCGGGAATGCACTCCCGTAAAGTGATTATCAATAAATCAACATCACCCGTCGGCACCGTTGATGACATCTCAGAGTGGATCGCCGCGGAACTTCAAGCCAGAGGAAAAAACCTCTCTTTCGAGGTTTGCTCTAATCCAGAGTTCCTGAAGGAAGGCTCAGCGGTCGCTGATGCATTGCGACCTGATCGGATCATTATCGGCGTTAACTCGGAATCAGTCTGCGACGAATTGAGACGGATGTACGACGCGTTCAACCGGAACCATGAAAAAATCATATTTATGGACCCGCGAAGCGCTGAGCTTACAAAGTATGCGGCTAATGCAATGCTGGCGACGAAAATCAGCTTCATTAACGAAATTGCAAATATGGCTGAGGCGCTGGGCGCAGATGCCGAAATGATAAGAAAAGGAATCGGTGCGGACCCCCGCATTGGTTATCAGTTTATTTACCCCGGCGCCGGCTACGGCGGGTCCTGTTTCCCAAAGGACCTTCGTGCGCTCATCAGCACCGCGTCGAAACACAACCTAAGTGCCGACATCATTGCTGCTGTGGAAGCCACGAACAACGCTCAAAAGCAAAAGCTGTTTGGACTCATTACCTCACGGTTTGGCCCCGATCTTTCGGGCCTGACAATTGGGCTTTGGGGCCTCTCATTCAAGCCAAACACAGACGATATGCGCGAGGCCCCGAGCATAGCGCTGATAGAAAATGCGCTAGCCGCGGGGGCAATCATTAAAGCATTTGATCCTGAGGCAATGGACGTCTGCGCAGATCTGTTGGGTAATGAGTCGCGGCTCCAATACTGTGCCACTAAAGAAGCGGCCATCACCGGAGCTGATTGCTTGGCCATCTGCACAGAATGGCGAAACTTTTGGTCACCTGACTTTCAGGAGATGAAACATCTTTTGAAGACGCCGGTTATATTCGATGGCAGAAATTTATACGACCCGACGTACTTGCAAGGGCTCGGCATCGAATATTTTGGCATCGGGAGGCGCTTACCCGCACAGAAAAATAGCAGCCTGCCGAATGAACCCTCTAGACGCGCTGCGTAACGGCTCGGAGATGACGAGGTTCTTGATCACAGATTCGCGGGGTTCTTCGGCACAGCCTCGGATAGGGTTGGCTGGGGTTGCGTCTCTTCAGTCATGAGGTCTCCGTCTGCGAGCGCCATCACAACGACACCCTGGAGGGCACTAGCCACAAGCAAAACCGGCTCATTCTTAGGAACTCGACAAAATCCCCGATCAGTGACACAAAAAGACTGCGAGGTCTTGAGTGTGCGCTGCGCTGCAACATGACCCGCTTCGAGGCAGCTTCAAAATAAATGAAATTTTTTGCGGCGGGTTAAACGCAGGTCCAGATGCTTGGCACGAGGGGGAACCTACCAGTGAAGCCCACAGAACGCGGCATAGCGCATTTACTTTTAGCCGCCCGATATTCTTACCGGGGCCTTCGCTCTGCATGGCGTTACGAGGAGTCATTTCGCCAAGAAGCTTTGGTCATTGTGGTCATGGTTCCACTGGCAATATGGTTGGCTCGCGATATCGTTGATTTTCTGCTGCTAACACTGCCAATGCTGCTCGCCTTATCGGCAGAACTCGGTAACAGCGCGATTGAAGCTGTTGTTGATCGCATTGGCAAGGAACATCACGATTTATCTGGGCTGGCGAAAGATTTTGGCTCTGCGATGGTATTCATGAATATCCTTGTTGCAGCTGTTAGCTGGAGCTGTGTTTGCCTCTCGATATTTTTCTTCGACTAGCTTCTCTCCTTTACCCCGCCGACGCCAAAGACAGTCTGCAACAGCAAAATAACGTTCGAGAGGAGCTACTGGATGCTACGCGGCGCTGGGGCAGAGTTGCGCGATTGAGGTCGGCGCCAAATCCAACCCACTCAGAAGATGAAACTCGCCAGCGTAATCTTCCACTAGGGCCGTGCAGTTTTCCACCCAGTCACCATCATTGCAGTAAGTAACATCGCCAACCTGCTCGACAAGCGGGTAGTGCAGATGGCCACAGATGATCCCATCGAGCCCGCGGTCTCGGGCCAATAACACCGCCGCCCGTTGATATGCGCTTATTGCACTCTCCGCCTGCGACACGTTGACCTTGACCCACTTAGAGAGGGACCAGTACCGCAGCCCAGCCAGCGCACGGATAGCATTGACGAACCTATTTAGCCTCATTAACAACTCGTAGGCAATATCACCCACAAACCGATTTAACCGGCTGTAACGAACCGCGTAGTCCAACTCATCGCCATGAATCACGAGCATTTTCTTACCTTGTATCGACTCATGAATCATTGACTCGCTCACGCTGATGTTTTCGAACCTGCCGCCGCAGAACTCGCGAAAGTTTTCATCATGATTACCCGGAATATACGTAACCTCAGTATCACCATGAGATATTTCAATCAGTTTGCGTAACACTTTGGAGTGCGACTCAGGCCAGTGCACCCGCTTACTCATGGCCCACACATCAATGATGTCACCGACTAAGTAGAGATGCTGACACTCAATCCGGTTCAGAAGCTCAAGAAGCTGCTCCGCCTTACAGTGCACACTCCCCAGATGCACATCAGATACCCAAACGCAACGGCAACAGAATGGCCCGTCTGGAGTGAAAGCCTGCATGATTAGATCTCCTCTGACTCAGAT
Organism: Halieaceae bacterium; assembly: GCA_902518075.1. The sequence continues at coordinate 30,629 of CABYEX010000016.1, forward strand.
TGGGCCCGCCGCAAATTCATGTCAGATAACGACGTCGCTTGCGCGGAGTAAGCTTGTTTAGGTCGACCATAACGAGGCTATCAACGCAGTCGCCAAAATCGTGATCCACGTTGAAAGCCGTAAATACAACGCCGTCAGGCGATGTCGCCTGAGAATAGTGCTTGTAAAGCGTGGGCAGGGGCAGTCCAGCAGCGGCAAGCGCTTGACGCAGTGCATCAAAGTCTTCTTCGGCATCCACCCCGGTGAATTCCGAGTGAAGTAAGGCAATCGAGTTTGGCGACAAGATGAAAGGTGTCCGAGCCGTAACGTCGAGGCTTGTGTCGCTAAAATGTGTGCCAAAATAGTAGACCAAGCGCGCCGTTGACTCCGGGCCGTAGAAGCGGCTGATAGATGCAGGGCCAAATAGGTATCGAATGTGCGGTCTTGTTTTGAGATAGGCGCCAATCCCATACCAGAGATAATCCAGCGCATAGCGTGTCTGATACTTGGGCTGGACAAAACTCCGGCCCAACTCTAAACCTTGGGATATCTTGGCCAAGGTACGGGGGCCGTAACTAAACAGGGTGTTCGAATAAAGGCCCTGAACGCCTTGATTCGCAATAACCTCATTCGCATCGGCAAGGCGATAGGCGCCAACGATTTCCAAATCGTGACTGTCCCACAATACGAGCTGCTGATAGTGGCGATCAAAGCTGTCGATATCCCGATGACCACCGCAACCCTCCCCGACGGTCCGAAACGTCATTTCACGAAGACGACCAATTTCCCGCATGACACAGGGCGCATCGCTCATACGGCACAGGTATATCTCTTTACCATCTCGAGTTTCACCAAGCCGCTCAGCCTCTGCTAACTCTCGGCGAAGCAACAACCGGTTCTCGGGAGAAGCAACGGTCTCAATAGAGCGAAAGATAGGTGCACCGCGCGTACCAAGACGGTAGACATGCTTGCGAAACATTCGCGCCAGCTGCCGTGCCGAGAATTTGTTTGCCGAGTAGACCTCGTGAGGGACGGGTCGACCGACGCGCACGTCAACTGTGCTTTGGCTTTGCTTAAACATTTCCCGGACCAGCCAAATCGTCGACAGCGGCCTAGCTAAAAACGACATGCTGTAAAAGAATACCGAGTTGCGACCCGCCACATAGACAGGAAGAATGGGTGCCTCAGTGCTTCGCGCCAGCTTCACAAAACCACTCTGCCATTCACTGTCGGAAATACCTTTGGCGCCGAACCGCGACACCTCTCCTGCCGGAAAGATAATCAGCGCGCTATCGGCCTGCAGATGCTCCTTGATCGCGCGAAGTGCATCACGGGCGGTGCCTTTACCACCCTCACCCATATTCGTTACCGGCAAAAGCACGGGATGGAGCGGAGAAATGGCCGTTAGCAGGTCGTTTGCAACAACCTTCACGTCTGGGCGAACGCCGCGCACCAAATTTAGTAGTGCCAACCCATCCAGGGAACCAATGGGGTGATTTGCCGCGATAACCACCCTACCAGTAGATGGGATTCGGGCCCGCTCTGACTCTGTCAAGCGAACATCAAATTCAAAGTGACGCAACACTTGCTCAACAAATTCGAAGCCTTCCAGATGGGGATAAAGGCTCGAAAATTTTTGAAACCGCGTTTCGTAACACAAGAAACGCAGAAACCGTATCAGGATAATCGCGGAGCGGCGGTGCCGCTCAAAAAAAATGGGGTAATGTGCTTCGAGTGTGGCCTGTATATCCAGCAAAACCTAGGCCCGCTTAATCACTGACGATTGAATCGTCATCGCCATCGTGCCAGAAGCAGCCCCGGTAGTGATCCGCATCGACGGGTGGACTGTTTAGGACAGTGATTGTGCCGCCCTGCTCCAAAAACTGCTGGACTTCATGCTCAATGGCGTCGCGGAGCGCGCGTTTTTCGGCTCCGCTAGAATTGACGAGATGCTGCATAGAACCTCCCCATTTCCACTCCGACCAAGATAGCGATCCACTGTTGCAGAAAATTGAACATTGTTTGAACTTTTTGTGATCACGTCGCTTTTCTGAACGAGCGCGGCAATTGAAGTGATACCTTTATTGTTATTTTTTCGTAACAATCGTGTGCCACATTTGCAAAGTTGAAGCTGCCAATATAGGACGCAGGAGTGAAGCGCCGACAAGTACTCACTGGGGTTGCAAGCCTGCCGATTCTCTCAACCACCGGACTCGCAGCTGACTCGGCCCCTTCCTTTTTGCACGGTGTAGCCAGCGGAGATCCGGACCAAGAGAGCGTGGTGATCTGGACACGAATGAGTGGCTTGACCAAGAGTCACTCTGTCAGCTGGCAGCTGGCATTGGATTCGACGTTTCAGCGAATCGTTTCCCATGGAAGTGAAACGACCAATCAGTATCAGGACTATACAGTTAAAGTGATTGTCGGCGGTTTGGAGCCGGGAAAGCGTTACTTCTATCGATTTAATTGTCAGGGAGTATCCTCTGCCATTGGCCGAACACGAACACTCCCTTCAGGCAATATAGACAGGCTCGGGCTTGCCCTCGCGTCCTGCTCGAACTACGCCTTTGGATTCTTCAACGCTTACGACGCCATTGCCCGAGACGACGCTGTCGACTTCGTTCTTCATTTGGGTGACTACATCTACGAATATGCTGCAACCGGCTGGGGAGCGCAAACAGCGCTGGCACTAAACCGGGCCCATAAGCCAATTAACGAAATTGTGTCTTTGCAGGATTACCGAGAACGACACGCGCAGTACAAAGCGGACCCCGACTCCCAGCGAATGCATGCCGCCAAGCCACTGTTGCTAGTTTGGGATGATCACGAAAGTGCCAATAACCCTTGGGTTGGTGGCGCGCAGAATCATCAGCCCGGGGAAGAAGGGCGGTGGACAGATCGTAGAGACAGCGCCATCCGCGCTTACTACGAGTGGATGCCAATACGGGAACCCGACAAAGACGCTGACCGTAAAGCGTTTTGGCGCAGTTACCGATTCGGGAACCTAGCGACGCTCATCAACCTGGAATCACGGCATACCGGTCGCAGTAAACAGATTAACTATGCAGACCATGCTCATCAGATTACGTCAGAAGCGGATGCTGAGGCGTTCCTGCACGACATCTTAGAGGCGCCAGGACGCACCATGCTATCTGCTCACATGGTGTCCTTTCTCTCCGATGAACTTAGACGCTCCAAAAGAGAAGGCACCGCATGGCGGCTCATTGGCAACGCGATTCCGATGGCGAGGACCCCCGTACCCAATCTTGAAGCGATGGGCATTACCATGCCGGGCGACCCGAGCGTCGCCCCGGGCGTTTCAGCGGATCTGGTTTGGAAAGGTAAGTGGGGCCTCCCGCTGTATCTGGATACTTGGGATGGCTACCCCTGGGCTCGTGAACAACTCTATTCATTGTGTGCCGCCTGCGGCGTCGCCGACTTGTTGGTTCTGACTGGGGACAGCCACAGCTTTTGGGCTAACACGCTGACGAGCGATGATGGGCGAAAACTCGGCATCGAGATAGGGACCGCGGGCATTACAAGCTCCGGTGACTTTATCGAGCAGGGTTTCGACCAATCAACAGCGGAGCAAATCGATAGCGCTTTCGCAACGCAAGTACCTGATATTCGTTGGACCTCTAATCTCTACCAGGGTTACGTCAGACTGGTGCTCACCGTAGCCGGGGGCACAACTGACTACATTGCAGTGAGTACTGTTAATGACCGCGAGTATCAGACTTCCATTGTTAGGCAAGAACGAATTGCTCGCGACGGTCAATCGCTTAAATTTGTCTGAAGATGCGGAGGGCAAGCCCTCCGCATGTTTCACAGTCTTCAGAAGTCGAACGTTAAGCCCACTGTGGCGGTTCTAGGGGCGCCTAGCCAAATAGCATTGGAGCTCACCACACCCTCGTACTGCTCATCAGTCAAGTTAAAGATCTGCGCGTGCAGCCGAAACCCCGAGAAACTGTCAGAGATCGCCTCACCAGACACCGAGAGGTACGCATCGACGAGTGTGTAATCATCTGTATGCC
>CABYEX010000017.1 GCA_902518075.1 Halieaceae bacterium
TAACAGCCGGTCCCGGCCGTTGAGATAGGCGCGCTCGGAAATCTCGTGGTAAGTCCGCACTTTCTCTGCGAACGCAAAGTAGGAGGTCGCGATCTTTTTCGCCATGGGGTCGGTATTGACCAGTGCCTCGATCGCCACCTGACTGCTTTCATACAACGCGTCCATGACATCGTCCGGCAGCGGCAACACCTCGGTATCAAATTCGGAGAGCAAAATCTGCAAAGACTCGCTGTTGTTGGCAGTGAAATCATCCAACATATCGGTATTGGTAGCGCGCGCCGCGACCCGAACAATCGCCTGCAGGTCCTCTGGTAGTGACGCCAGTGCCTCAGCATTAACAATGGTCTCAAGCATCGCACCCGGCTCATGCCATCCGGGGTAGTAGTAATAGTCTCCCACCTCCATTAACCCCAGGGTGCGGTCGTTGTAGGGGCCGACCCATTCCACTGCATCGATCACACCGGTTTGCATGGAGGTGTATACCTCGCCCCCGGCTATGCGCACCGCCGAGCCGCCTGCATCGTCAAACACCTCGCCGGCCAGTCCGGGAATCCGCATCTTTAACCCCTCTAGATCAGCGCGGTTATTGAGGCGAATATTGAACCAGCCCGCCATCTGCACGCCGGTACTGCCGCCCGCAAAGGGCTCGACCCCGAAGGGCGCGTAGAGTTCTCGCCACAACTCAAGCCCACCGCCATAGTGGAGCCAGCCGTTGGCCTCCTGCGCGGTCATGCCAAAGGGCACCGCGGTAAAAAAGACGGACGCCGGAATCTTGCCCTTCCAATAATAGGCGGCACCATGGCCAGCCTCGGCCACCCCTCTTGAGACAGCATCAAAGACTTCAAAAGCGGGCACAATCTCACCCGCACCAAAGACTTTGATGCGCAGCCGCCCACCCGAGGCTTCGTTTACCCGTCGCGCGAAATTTTCCGGCGCCGCACCAAGGCCGGGTAGGCCCTTGGGCCAGGTGGTCACCAGCTTCCATTCGATGACCTCTACCGGGCCTTCCTGGCGCGCCGTTGCCGACTCAGGGCTCGCGATCCGATCTAGGGTCCAAAGAGCAATGACCGCCACCAAGGCAGCTGTGAGCCCCACGACGACGACGGGAAGTACCTGTTTTTCGCGCATGCCCAGTCCTTAGAGTATCGTCAGGTTAGCGTATTGAAGCACAAGCCACTTACTGCCTTCATTGAAACTCACCTCCACCCGGGCATTGCTGCCCTGACCCTCGAACTGGGTCACAACCCCCTCACCAAAAACCTGATGCAGCACGCGCCTGCCCAAATCGATGCCGGCAGGCGGCTCGGATAGTGAGGCATGAGCAAGTGAACCGACTGGGCGGGAGACAGCCCCGCTGAGGCGCACTTCTTCAATCAATTCTGCCGGGATCTCCCGGATGAATCGCGAGGGCGTGTTGTACATATCGCTACCGTGGAGACGGCGGTTTTCAGCGTATGTGATTGCCAGTTTTTTCATCGCCCGGGTAATGCCAACATAGGCCAAACGTCGCTCTTCCTCGAGGCGACCAGGCTCTTCCAGTGACATCTGGTGGGGGAACAAGTTTTCCTCCATACCGGCAATGAACACCAGTGGGAACTCAAGACCTTTGGCAGAGTGCAGCGTCATCATCTGAATACTGTCTTCGTAGGGGTCGGCCTGGCCGTCTCCTGCGTCGAGTGCCGCACCGTCAAGGAACGCCTGCAATTGTGAGATTTCTTCGTCTTCAGGCTCGAACAAGCGCGTAGCCGTCACCAATTCCTGCAGGTTTTCGACCCGAGCCTGACCGCGCTCGCCTCTCTCTGACCGGTGGTAATTGAGGAGGCCACTCACCTCGATCACATGCTCGGTCAGCTCATCGAGCGGGAGCGTTTCTGAAGACCGATCGAAGTCGTCAATAAGCGCCTGAAAATTGCCGAGCGCGGTCAGCGCCCTGGCGGGCAACAGGCTCTGCTCGCGAGTGCGATGAATCGCCTGCCACATCGGGATCTGCTCGGCGCGCGCGACCTCGCGAATTTTCTCAACCGTTTTACTACCAATACCTCGGGGTGGTGTATTGAGGACCCGCTCTAACGCGGGATCATCGTCTCGCGTTTGCGCTAACCGCAAATAAGCGAGTGCGTTGCGGATCTCAAGGCGTTCATAAAAGCGCTGGCCGCCATAAATTCGATAGGGAATGCCCTCCCGCAATAACGCCTCTTCCAACACCCGCGACTGGGCGTTCGAACGATACAAAATGGCAATCGAACGTCGGGGGTGCCCATCACCGAACCAGGTCTCGGCCTGCTCGACGATATAGCGCGCCTCATCTTGCTCGTTAAAGCCGGCATAGAGCGTGATAGGTTCGCCCCGCTCACCCTCTGTCCAGAGATTTTTGCCAAGCCGGCCCGCATTGCGTGCTATCAGTCCGTTGGCTGCTTCAAGAATCGTTGCCGTAGAACGGTAGTTCTGCTCCAAGCGCACGGTCTCAGTACCGGCAAAGTCCTCCGAAAAGCGCTGGATATTTTCGACTCTTGCGCCTCTCCAACCGTAGATTGATTGATCATCGTCACCGACTGCAACCACAGGAATCGTCTTCCCTGCCAGCACCCTGAGCCAGGCATATTGAATGGTGTTGGTGTCCTGAAACTCGTCGACCAGAATGGTTTTGAATCGCTGCTGGTAATGTTGCAACGTCTCCGGCGACTTCAACCACAATTCATGGGCTCGCAATAACAGCTCTGCGAAGTCAACCAACCCCCCCCGGTCACAGGTCTCCTCGTAGGCGGCATAGATACGCACCATGGTCTTGGCGTATAAATCCCCCTCCGGCGCCTCTATATGCCTAGCGCGCAACCCCTCGTCCTTTTGACCATTGATAAACCACTGCGCCTGCTTGGGTGGCCAACGCGACTCATCGAGATCAAGCTCTCTACACATGCGCTTGACCACCCGTAGCTGATCATCGCTATCAAGAATCTGGAATTGCTGGGGCAGTCCTGACTCGCGCCAATGCGCTTTAAGGAGTCGATGCGCGAGGCCGTGGAAAGTCCCTACCCATAGACCATGGGTGGGCATCTGCAGCATGTCCTCTATACGGCCCCGCATTTCTCGGGCTGCCTTATTGGTGAATGTGACGGCCAGCACGGAATGGGCTGAAAACCCCTCTGCCCGAATCAACCAGGCGATACGGTGCACGAGCACACGGGTTTTGCCAGATCCCGCACCTGCCAGCACTAACAGATTGCCGGACGAGGCGGTCACGGCCTCCCGCTGAGTAGTATTTAACGGGTTCAAAATATCCGATACATCCATGTGCGCAGTGTACCGGAATGGCGTGATCTGGCTGAAGCGACCAGCCAATGGCACAGTGCGGATGGCGGTTCCTTCGCATCGTTTTCATTGGTATAACGGTAAGGTATCTAACGGGTCTTTTGCGGCAACTTCCCGGTCGTAACAGCCCTACCGACATGCACGGTCAAGCGACCCGATGGCGCCCAGACGAACGCTTTACCTAAAAAGGAACTCCACAATGAAAATCCAAACTGCCTCACTACTGCTGGCGATCACTGTATTGCCCTATGCCACAGCTCAAGCATGTGACATGCCGGTGGCGCCGCCTACCCCGGACGGCGGCAGCGCAACGCTAGAAGATATGATCGCCGCTCAAGGAGAAGTGAAGACCTTTCAGGCCGCTAACGCAGAATATCTTGAGTGCGTCGATGACCTGATGGCGTCAGAAAAAGCGTCCGTTGCAGAGGGAGACAAAAGCGCTGAGGAGCGATTTGCGCTCGCTGCTGCGGACTATAACGCTGCGGTATCGCGTGAAGAGCAGGTGGCCGCTGATTTTAATGCTGCCATTCGCGCCTACAAGGCCGCCAATCCCAACTGAACCCACGAAGCCTTGATTGAGTCGGCGCCACAGTTGCAGCTAGCGTCGCTGTCTCCACCTCCTCACACGCGACTTGCCGTCGCTGCTACAAGTGGCGGATGGTGCTCGCCAAGTTCGAAGCGTTTTTGGTGTTATTATCTCAATGCTTGCGCTTTCGCCAATCGAGCGCGGCACCGATTGCAACACCTAGCGCAATCCAAATGGGCTCTCTTGTAAACACAAAAGCGACCGCCCCCATTGCTATGCCCGCGCCTATCCAGTTACCAGCAATACCAGAGCTTCCAGTTTTTTTATCCATAAAATTCTTCTCACAGCTCATTCAACCGTGACACTTTTAGCGAGGTTACGAGGTTTGTCGACGTCGGTGCCCCTCGCCACGGCCACGTGGTAGGACAACAGCTGCAACGCAATTGTAAAGACCACAGGTCCCGCCAGCGCACTGCAGCCGGGCATTTCCAGCACCCGGCAATCGGGTGCAGACTCATAACCGGCGTTGGCGCTCGCGAACACAAATAGCTGCCCGCCGCGCGCACGCACTTCTTCCAGGTTGGAGCGCAGCTTTTCCATCAGTCGGTCATCAGGCGCCACCGCGACCACCGGCATATCATCATCAACTAGCGCCAAAGGCCCGTGCTTTAACTCACCCGCGGGGTAAGCCTCGGCGTGGATATAGGAAATCTCTTTGAGCTTGAGGGCTCCTTCCATGGCAATGGGGTAATAAATGCCCCTGCCCAAAAAGAGCGCATGGTGTTTATTTGTAAAGTGGTGCGACAACGCCTTTATTTGAGCGTCGTACTCAAGCACCGCCTCCGCAGCATCGGCCATCTCTTCGAGCGAGGCAGCCACCTCATGCCCTGACAGCACGCCCTCAGCGTGGTGGCGGGCAAGGCAAAGGGTGAGGTTCAATAGCGCAGCCAATTGCGTGGTGAAGGCCTTGGTTGAGGCCACCCCAATCTCGATGCCTGCTTGGGTGAGGTAGACCAGCTCACTGGCTCGCACCATCGCACTGTGATCCACATTACAAATTGCCAAGCGGGCGAGTACACGTTCAGGATCGACGTGCTCAAGCGCCGCTAATGTGTCAGCGGTTTCCCCCGATTGCGAGATACCTACCACCAACGTACTGGGCAACGTTACTGACTCGCGATAGCGATACTCCGAAGCCACTTCCACCTGACAAGGTAACCCCGCCAATGACTCGATCCAGTGTCGGGCAACCAGCCCTGCGTGATAACTCGTGCCACAGGCGAGAATCTGTACAGCGGCGACCTGTGGAAACACCTGTGCCGCCGCGGCCCCGAAAGCGTCGTCTTTCACGGAACCCTGTCTGACGGTGTCGCGCAGGCGCGCGGGCTGCTCGAATATTTCCTTCAGCATGAAGTGTTCGTGACCGCCGAGCCCCTCGTCTTCAGTCTGAAGCGCCAGCCGGGTGGGCGCTCGTTCGGCGATCTGCCCTGTAGCATCGAGAATTCGGTAGCCGTCAGCGCTGAGTTCGGCGAGATCACCGTCTTCTAGATAGATAAACGTATCTGTCACAGAGCGGAGCGCCAGAGTATCGGAGCCTGCAAAATTTTCACCGATGCCAACACCGAGCACCAGAGGGCTGCCCTGTCTCGCTACCACAATGCGGTTTGGCGCTTCGCGGTCAACGATGGCCAGCGCATAGGCGCCCTCGAGCTGGGGTAAAACGTGCTGTACGGCGTCAAGCAAGCCTTTGCCCGAAGCCACGGCTGATTCAATCAGCTGGGCCACCACCTCTGTGTCGGTGTCGGAAATGCAGGCCCGCCCCCCTTTTACCAATTGCGCTCGCAACGCGCTGTGATTTTCAATAATGCCGTTGTGAACGACCGCGATGCGCTCGTTAATGATATGCGGATGGGCATTGACGACAGACGGCTCGCCATGGGTCGCCCAGCGTGTATGGGCGATCCCGGTGCCGCCCTGTATGGGTGCCTCAAGCTGGGCCTCCTCAAGTGCTGAGACACGGCCCAGGCACTTGTGGCTGGATAGCTGTCCGCCACGATCGATGAGCGCGAGTCCCGCGGAGTCGTAGCCGCGGTATTCGAGCCTGCGCAGACCCTCAAGCAGAATCTCGGTGCAATCCCGCCGCGCGGCGACGGCCACAATGCCACACATTAGTCGCTGTCCCCGGGTTTCTCGGGACGTTGCCAGCCGTCGACATTGCGCTGACGACCTCGTGCCACGGCTAGCTGGTCGGCTTTAACGTCGTCGGTGACGGTCGAGCCCGCGGCGACAAAGCCACCGGACTCAATAACAAGGGGCGCCACTAAAGTGCTGTTCGAGCCCACGAACACCCCCTCGCCGAGTGTGGTGCGGTGCTTGTTGGCGCCGTCGTAGTTGCAGGTAATCGTGCCCGCACCCACATTACTTTGACTACCGATGTCCGCGTCACCCAAATACGCCAAATGGTTAGCCTTAGTGGCCTTACCGACGCGCGTATTTTTCACTTCGACAAAGTTGCCGACCTTGGCCTGCTCGCCAATCACGGTGCCGGGACGAAGGCGCGCGTAGGGGCCAACGACCGCGTCTGAGAGCACTTCGGCGCCATCAATATAAGTAAAAGGTAAAACGCGGGCACCTGCGCCGATCTGCGCATCGCGCACAATGCAGTTAGCACCGATTGATACACCGTCACCTAGCGAGACGTTACCCTCGATCACCACATTCACATCGATGCGAACATCACGACCACATTCGAGACACCCGCGGATATCGAGCCGCGAGCCATCGCTAACCAAGACACCTCCGGTCATAAGTTGATCGGCCAGTGCCAGCTGGTGCTGGCGCTCGAGCTGCTCAAGCTGTTGCGGTGTGTTCACACCCTGGGTATCAAAATCGTTATCGGAACAAACCACTGTTACCGGCATATCGTCCTCCCGGGCCAGTCCGAGCACATCGGGCAAATAGTACTCTGATTGAGCATTGCGATTATCCACTCGGTCTAGCCAAGCACCCAACTGCTCGGCATTGGCCGCGAGCACCCCCGTGTGAATTTCCTGCAGGGATCGCTGCTCGCTCGTGGCGTCTTTTTCCTCCACCACGGCGACAAAGGCACCATTGTCGTCGCGCACCACCCGGCCATAGCCCGAAGGATTTTCGAGCGCGGCAGACAACATGGCGATACCCCGATCGGCCGCGGCCACAACACCTTCTAGGGCGTCTTTTGTGATCAGCGGGACATCGCCAAAAAGCACCAGTACTGTGCTCGTGGGGTCGCAGGCATCCATCGCTTGTTGCACCGCGTGCCCCGTACCCAGCTGTTCAGCCTGCAAATGGCATTGCACATCGGGCGCACTTACCGTCGCCTCTACCGCCTCGGCGCCATGACCCACGACCACGTGGATGCGCTCAGCGTTCAGGGCTCGGGCGGTTTGCAGCACGTGCGCCACCAGCGGCTGACCCGCGAGGGTATGGAGCACTTTAGGGAGCGAGGATTGCATCCGGCTGCCCTGTCCGGCGGCCAAAATGATCACTTCCAGCATAGGTATCCGCTCAGGCGGCTAGGGAAGGCTCATCATTGACAACCACAGGGGGTTTGCAAGCGCAGACGGGAAGATGCGCAAACAAACACCAAAAAAAGCGGGTTTTGGGGCGGTGTGGTGTGCTTAACCGCGGCCGGCGCGGTTTTTGAGTTTGCGTAGCGCGGCGAGCTGTGCGGTCGCTTCTGCAAGCTGTGCGGAGGCGCGACCGTAGTCGATCTCTCCCTGTTGGTTCGCCAGCGCGTCCTCGGCATCTTTGCGCGCGGTCTCGGCCGCGGCCTCGTCGATGTCGTCGGCACGCACCGCCGTATCGGCCAGGACAGTCACGACGTCTCCCTGCACCTCAAGGAAGCCACCAGAGGCGTAGTAAACCTGTTCTTCTCCGCCCTGCTCAACGACCCGGATAGGCCCGGGGATCAGACGGGTCAACAACGCAGCGTGCCCGAAAGACACGCCGAGCTCCCCCTCAACGCCGGTGGCCACCAGCAGCTCAACGGCACCCGAGTAAATCTGGGCCTCTGCACTGACAATGTCACACTGTAAGGTTGTCACCATGACTCAATCCCTCGCCTGCTCTACAGCTTGGCGGCTCTCTCCACAGCCTGCTCGATCGAGCCCACCATGTAGAAGGCCTGTTCGGGCAAATGGTCATACTCACCCGCAAGAATGCCTTTGAAGCCGGCAATCGTGTCTTTCAAGGAAACGTAGACGCCAGGTGAGCCGGTGAAGACTTCTGCCACATGGAAAGGCTGTGACAGGAATCGCTCGATCTTACGAGCCCGGGCCACGATCAGCTTGTCTTCCTCAGACAGCTCATCCATACCCAGAATCGCGATGATGTCCTTCAGCTCCTTGTAGCGTTGCAGTACCGTCTGCACGCCTCGCGCAACCTCGTAATGCTCCTGGCCAATGATCAGTGGATCCAGCTGCCGCGATGTCGAGTCGAGCGGATCTACTGCGGGGTATATCCCCTTTGCGGCGATGTCACGACTTAGTACCACCGTCGAGTCGAGGTGGGCGAAGGTGGTCGCCGGCGAGGGGTCCGTCAGGTCATCTGCCGGTACGTAGACCGCCTGAATGGAGGTGATCGATCCGGTCTTGGTGGAGGTAATGCGCTCCTGTAGAACACCCATTTCTTCCGCCAAGGTCGGCTGATAGCCCACGGCAGACGGCATACGGCCCAATAGTGCTGACACCTCGGTACCCGCCAGGGTGTAGCGGTAAATATTGTCGACAAACAGCAGGACATCGCGGCCTTCATCGCGGAACTTCTCCGCCATCGTCAAACCGGTCAGGGCCACGCGAAGACGGTTACCGGGCGGCTCGTTCATCTGACCGTAAACCATCGCCACCTTCGACTTGTCCATCTCTTCCACATTCACGACGCCGGATTCCTGCATCTCGTAGTAGAAGTCATTTCCTTCACGGGTTCGCTCGCCCACGCCGGCGAACACCGACAGGCCTGAGTGCTCGGTGGCGATATTGTTGATGAGCTCCATCATGTTCACGGTCTTGCCGACACCGGCGCCCCCAAACAGGCCGACCTTACCGCCTTTGGCAAAAGGACAAACAAGGTCGATCACCTTGATACCGGTCTCGAGGAGCTCATCAGACGCAGCGAGCTCTTCGTAGGTGGGGGCAGCGCGGTGAATAGCAGAACGCTCCTGCTCACCAATCGGGCCTTTCTCATCAATGGGATTGCCCAACACGTCCATAATCCGACCCAGCGTCTCTGTGCCCACTGGCACCGAGATCGGTGCACCAGTGTTTTCCACGTCCAGACCGCGGCTCACGCCCTCGGAGGGGCCCATGGCAATCGCGCGCACCACACCGTCGCCCAGCTGCTGCTGCACTTCGAGCGTGAGTCCTTTGTCACCCACCATTAGTGCGTCATACACCTGGGGCACGCTGTCACGGGGGAACTCCACGTCGATGACGGCGCCGATAACCTGTACGACCTTTCCGCTACTCATTTTCCGGTCCTCGTTTCACATTCTGTGCAGCGGTCTCACCGCTGCGTGCTTTCATTCCAGAGAAGCGCCTAATCAGCCGATGGCTGCGGCGCCCCCCACAATCTCTGCCAACTCCTGCGTAATCGCAGCCTGGCGGGCTTTGTTGTAGACAAGCTGAAGTTCTTCGATCAGCTCGCCCGCGTTGTCCGTGGCGTTTTTCATCGCGATCATGCGCGCCGCCTGCTCACAGGCGCCGTTCTCGACCACTGCCTGATACACCTGCGACTCGATATAACGCACCATCAGGGCGTCCAGCAGCTCACGCGCATCGGGCTCGTACACATAATCCCAATGGTGAAACAGCGTTTCGTTTTCTTCTGCCTTCAGGGGCAACAGCTGCTCTACCTGGGGTGCCTGAGTCATGGTGTTCACAAATTCGTTACTGGCGAGGTACAGCGCGTCAATGCGACCTTCTGTATAGGCATCCAGCATGATGTTCACGCCACCAATCAGATCCTCGAGCGCAGGTTCCTCACCAAGGTCTCTCACCGACGCTGTGACATTGCCGCCCACACTGGCAAAGAAACCTGCTGACTTGGCGCCAACGAGACAAAGCTCGACTTCAACGCCTTCGTCCTGCATCGCCTTCATGGACTGAATGGCTGCCTTAAACAGATTGATGTTCAAGCCGCCGCACAGCCCGCGATCTGTCGAAACAATGATGTACCCCGCCCGCTTCACCTCGCGCTCTTGCATGTAAGCATGGCGATATTCGGGCGTGGAGTTGGCAATGTGGCCTACAACGGCGCGCATGCGCTGCGAATAGGGCTTGCCCAGCTCCATACGGTCTTGGGCGCGGCGCATTTTGCTTGCAGCCACCATTTCCATCGCGCTGGTGATCTTTTGAGTACTTTGAATACTCGAGATCTTGGTGCGGATTTCCTTACCGACAGCCATGAGTGATTACCAGGTTTGCGTCGACTTGAAGGTTTCAATAGCAGACTTGAAGGTAGCCTCGCGGTCGTCGTCCCAACCGCCGTCAGCCTCGATCGCCTGCATCACATCAGCGCACTCGGATCGCATGTAACCCAGCAGGGCCGACTCAAAGTCACCAATTTTGGCGACCTCGACATCCTGCAAATAACCTTCATTACCCGCGTAGAGCAACACGCCCATCTCGGCAATTGAAAGCGGTGCATACTGCTTTTGCTTCATCAGCTCGGTAATACGCTCACCGTGTTCTAGCTGCGCCTTGGTGGCGTCATCGAGATCTGACGCGAACTGCGAGAACGCGGCCAGTTCGCGGTACTGTGCCAGCGCCGTTCGAATACCGCCTGAAAGCTTCTTCACAATCTTAGTCTGCGCAGCACCGCCCACACGAGAAACCGAAATACCCGCGTTCATGGCTGGGCGCACCCCAGCGTTGAACATATCCGCCTCAAGGAAGATCTGGCCGTCGGTAATCGAGATCACGTTGGTCGGTACAAACGCTGAGACGTCTCCCGCCTGCGTTTCGATCACTGGCAGAGCGGTGAGCGAGCCTGTCTGGCTCTTCACTTCGCCATCGGTAAATTGCTCTACGTATTCAGCATTCACTCTCGCTGCCCGTTCCAGAAGACGCGAGTGGAGATAGAAAACATCACCGGGGTAGGCCTCACGGCCGGGGGGCCGACGCAAGAGCAACGAGATCTGTCGATAGGCAACCGCCTGCTTCGATAGGTCGTCATAAATGATCAGCGCGTCCTCACCGCGGTCGCGGTAGTACTCACCCATGGTGCAACCCGCGAACGGTGCGAGGTATTGCATCGCCGCCGGATCAGAAGCGTTGGCGGCCACCACGATCGTGTGGTCCATCGCGCCGTGCTCTTCGAGCTTGCGGACCACTGATGCAACGGATGAGGCCTTCTGGCCGACCGCCACATAGATACACTTAATACCGGTGCCCTTTTGGTTGATGATCGCGTCGACCGCGATGGCGGTCTTGCCCACCTGGCGGTCGCCAATAATCAGCTCGCGCTGACCACGACCAATCGGCACCATGGCGTCGATCGCCTTCAGGCCGATTTGCACCGGCTGATCCACAGACTGTCTGGCGATCACGCCTGGCGCGATCTTTTCAATAGCGTCGGTCTCGGTAGTCTCGATGGCACCCTTGCCATCAATCGGGTTGCCGAGAGAGTCCACGACCCGGCCCTGCAGCGCTGGGCCAACCGGCACCTCGAGAATCCGCCCCGTGCAGCGACAAGTCTGGCCTTCGGCCAGCTGCTTGTAGTCGCCCAATACCACCGCGCCCACCGAGTCGCGCTCGAGGTTCAAGGCGAGGCCGTATACGCCGCCATCGAACTCAATCATTTCGCCGTACTGGACTTCTGTCAGGCCATGGATGCGGATAATGCCGTCCGTCACCGAAACAATAGTGCCCTCATTAGTGGCCTGCGAAGCGACTTCAAGCTGGTCTATACGCTGCTTGATCAAGTCGCTAATTTCCGAGGGGTTGAGCTGTTGCATGACCTATTCCTCTGTCATTGGGTCAGCGTGCCCGCCAATTTATTCAGGCGGCCGCGAACTGAGCCGTCGATCACCAGATCGTCGGCACGTATTAGCGCCCCTCCGAGTAATGAGGGGTCGGTTTCTGATGTCAGGGTGATGTTGCGCGCCAACTTTTCCTGCATCGTGTCGGCAAGTTGCTGTGTTTCGGCATCACTTAAGGGGTATGCGGAGGTCACGTGGACCGCCACGGTGCTCTCTACCGCTTGCTTGAGCTGGTCAAACAGCATTGCCACCTCGGGCAGCAGTGAAAGGCGGCCATTGTCCGCCATGATGGCCAGCAGATTTGCAACTGCTGATGGTACGGCATCCCCTGCTAGACCGGAGAGCGTTGCTGCACGCTGCGTGGCAGTTTGATTGGGGTCGCGCATTGCGGCTGCGACTTTTGGCTCGGCGGTGATCGCTGCCAACTCCGACAACGCCGTTTGCCATGCCGCCAAATCATCGGCCGCTCGGGCATGCTCAAAGGCTGCGCGTGCGTAAGGCCTGGCAAGGGTCGTCGGTTCAATCATCGATCAGGACTCCGCCGCTAGCGACTTGAGTAGATCAGCGTGCTTATCGGCGTCGATCTCTGCGGCAAGAATCTTTTCCGCCCCAGCCAGGGCCAGCGCGCTGACCTGTGTCATCAGCTGCTCTTGCGCGCGGGCCCGCTCTTGCTCGATCTCTGCGGCGGCCGCCGCCTTGACTCGATCCGCCTCAGCGGTGGCTGCGTCTTTCGCCTCTTCAACCACCGCTTGGGCCCGCTTGTTCGCGGCCTCAATGATGCCAGCTGCCTCGCGTTTGGCCTCAGCGAGGTGCTCGTCCGCCTGCTGCTTCGCTACCTCCAGATCATGACCGGCACGATCGGCGGCGGCGAGCCCGTCGGCGATCTTGTTTTGCCGCTCAGCCATGGCGCCGGCGATCGGGGGCCAAACGTAACGCATACAGAACGCCACGAATGCCATAAAGGCAATCAGCTGTCCTATCAGGGTGAGATTAATATTCACTCGTTACTCCTGTGGTGCGAGGGATGGGCACGCCCACCTTCGCTATCAATGTGGCTGTTAGCCTGCGACCACAAAAATGAGGTACATGGCAATACCCACACCAATAATCGGGATCGCATCAACGAGGCCCGCGCCGAGGAAGAACGTGCCCTGCAGCTTGGGAGCCAGCTCCGGCTGACGGGCAGAGCCTTCAATCAGCTTGCCGCCCAAAATGCCTACGCCGATCGCGGCACCCATTCCACCGAGGCCCATCATGATGGCGGCGGCAACGTAAATCAGTTCCATGGTTGTCTCCTAAAGGTAACTATTAACTAAAAATCAATGGTCCTCGTGCGCCATGCTGAGGTACACGATGGTAAGAACCATAAAAATGAAGGCCTGTAGGGTGATGACCAGAATATGGAAAATCGCCCAGCCGATTTGCAGCAGCGCAGCCGGCAGCAGCCAGAAAAGCCCAACGCTGAACAGCGCCGCAATCAGAATAAAGATCATCTCGCCCGCATACATGTTGCCGAACAGACGAAGCCCGAGAGAAAAGGGCTTGGCCAAGAGGCCGACGACTTCCATAAACAGGTTCACGGGTATAAATAACGGGTGGTTAAACGGGTTCAGCGTGAGCTCTTTCACAAAGCCGAAGCCTTTCACCTTGATCGAATAAAACAGCATGAGCACAAACACGCCTATGGCCATGCCCATAGTGATGTTGGGGTCTGTTGAGGGGACAATTTTTTGGTACTCAACCCCCGCCAACATTAACGAGTGGGGGATCAGATCCACGGGGATCAAGTCCATCAAGTTCATCAGGAATACCCATACGAAAATGGTGAGTGCCAGAGGGGCGATCAGCGGGTTGCGCCCATGGAAGGTGTCTCTCACGGTGCCGTCGACAAACTCGACCACCATTTCCACAAAATTTACGAGGCCCGCGGGTACGCCGGAGGTGGCGCGAACCGCGACACGGCGAAAGAGCCAGCAGAATAGGAGGCCCAAGCCCACCGACCAGATCATGGAGTCCACATGGATGGCGTTGAAGCCCATGGCGGTAATTTCATCGGCGCCATGAGCCATGGTCCACTGACCGCCCTCTGCCACGACACTGCCCTCGTATCGCTCATAACCGCCGGGCAACTTGCCATAGGTCAAGTTGGTCAGGTGGTGAACGATGTACTCCGATACGGTCTGACTGTCGCCGTTTGCCGCCATTGTTACCCTTGTACTCCCATGCCTTTACAGGCCGCTAGTTTCCTGTGCACCTCATTGTGGGTGCATCGTGTTATGCCTTCGCTGATGCCACACCACTACTGCCGGGGGCAAAACCAGCGCCAACGCGCTGCCAGCCAATACGCTCAGGGGCTCAATGCCGGGCCGCAGCACAAACAGCACGGCAAACCCTGCCGCCGCCAGGCTGTAGCGGGCAAGGCCCAACCATATCGGGCTGATCACTGATCGTCCCGAGGTGAGACTCGTCGCCACCCAAGCGCTAGGCAACAGCACCACGGCTGCGCCCAACAACATGTCTAGAGAAGTATTAAAGCCCCGGAAAACTCCGGCGACCAACGCCACTCCGACCAGGAATATCGCTGTAGTGACCACCGCGCTCAAAAGGCGCTTTCTGGTGGCCGCGAAGGGTGCGGAAAC
Source organism: Halieaceae bacterium (assembly GCA_902518075.1). The sequence continues at coordinate 14,492 of CABYEX010000017.1, forward strand.
AACGTGTCTGGCCAAGGTAAACCCAGCCCCCCTTACATGCGGTGGGGAGTGTAGTGGAAAGGCCTAAACCCTTCAATACGCGGGAATTAGTGGATTTTGCTGAGGACGCCGTCCAGTTCCTCGAGGCTCGTGTAATGAATCTCTAGGCGGCCCTTGCCATTTTGTTGGTGCTGGATTCTGACTTTGGCGCCAAACCGACCGCTCAGGTCGGTCTCCAGCCGGCTGATATTCGGGTCAACCGGCGGCTCGGGCGTGGCTTTCGCCCCCCAGCCGCGCACCAACACTTCTGTTTGCCTGACTGAAAGCTGCCGTTTACAGGCATTTCGCGCAGCACGGACCTGATCGCCACCACTTAAAGCGAGTAAAACCTTGGCATGCCCGGCATCCAGTTCGCTCCGCTCCACCATGCCCAGCACTTCGCTTTCCAGATTTAATAACCGCAGCATATTAGCCACTGCAGAGCGGGATCGGCCCACTACCTTCGCAACTTGCTCCTGACTCATGCCGAACTCGTCCTGAAGCCGCTTCAGGCCCAAGCCCTCTTCAACCGGATTGAGGTCTTCGCGCTGGATGTTTTCAATCAGGCCGATGGCGATAGCCGCCTCGTCTGACACGTCCTTAATCACAACCGGGACGCGATCCAACCCCGCCATCTGGGCGGCACGCCATCGGCGTTCGCCCGAGAGAATTTCATAACGGCCGTCTGCTAGCGGCCTCGCCACTAACGGTTGCAAGACCCCCTGCGCCTTGATGCTACTGGCCAGCGTTTGTAGCGCCTCCTCGTCAAACTCGCGGCGGGGTTGGTAGGCTCCTCTTTGCAGCCGCTCGATCGGCAGCTCCGCCGAGGACGTCAGGGCGCCTTGCTCAGCAGTCGGCGCTTGCGCGGCCTGCGTCTCGTCTTGGCCTTTTGCCAGCAAACTGGCGCCCAGCAGCGCCTCGAGGCCTCGATTCAGCTTTCGCTTTTGCGCCATCAGGTGTGTTCCTTGTTTTGTTCTTGTCTACGCATAAATTCGCCTGCCAGTGCCATATATGCGGTTGATCCGCGAGAGAGGCGATCATAGACAATGCCGGGGACGCCGTGGCTTGGGGCTTCCGCTAGGCGGATATTTCTCGGGATCACCGTCCGGTAAACCAGGCCCTCAAAATGCTGATGAAGCTGCTCGGAGACTTCATTAGTCAGCGCATTCCGCGGATCATATAGGGTGCGCAGAATGCCCTCTATCTTGAGCGTTGGGTTGACCGTCTGGGAAACGGTATTAATCGTCTCCATCAAAGCGGATAGCCCTTCCAGCGCGAAGTATTCGCACTGCATGGTAATCAGCACGGAGTCCGCTGCCACGAGCGCGTTCAGTGTCAGCATATTGAGTGACGGCGGACAGTCGATAATCACAAAGTCGTACAAGAATTTGCCTGCCTGCAGTGCTGTCTTCAGCCGCTGCTCGCGGTCTTCAACGGACAACAGCGCCACTTCCGCGGCCGTCAGGTCACCATCCGCTGGCACGCAATGCATAGCCAAACTCTCAAGCGACGCTGCCACCTCACAGAGTGGTTGCTGCTCCACGAGTAGCTCAAAGGCCGTGGCGGCCAGGTCCCCCTTTTGCAACCCCACTGAGACAGTGGCATTCCCTTGCGGGTCCAAGTCAATCAGCAGCACGCGTTTCTCCATCGCAGCGAGCGCTGCGGAGAGGTTGACGGCGGTCGTGGGTTTACCCCCGCCGCCGTTTTGATTTGCTATTGCGATGACCTTCACGGCTTCACCTTCTGGTCCGCTGAATTGCCAGCAGTTGGAACGGCCAATCCCGCCCGGGCACTACCACGTTTTGGTTTGCGGTCAGTTCAAAGCCATACGGCAAAGCGTCAACCTCTTCAGCCGCTGACTCTGTCTTCATGGCAAACAACATGCCGTGATCGTGCAATATATGCTCAGTTCTTCCGATGGTGGTGGCCAAATCGGCAAAGGCTCTTGTGATGACTGCGTCAGGGTGCTGCGCGGGTTGCCAATTCTCGACTCGGGTTGTCTCAACCTCGATGTTAGATAAACCCAGCGCCCTTTTCACCTCCAACAGGAAGCGCGTTTTCTTCCCATTACTGTCCAGTAACACAAACGGCTTGTCCGGCTCGGTAATCGCTAGCGGCACGCCGGGTAGTCCCGCGCCGGTGCCGATGTCGGCCCAATTTTCCCCGCGGATGTAGGGTTTCACCGCCAGGCTTTCAAAAATATGGCGAGAAAATAGCTCCATGCGACGGCGCACTGCTGTGAGATTAAACGCCCGATTCCATTTTTCCATCAGATCTACATAGCCAATCAATTGATTGACCTGCGTATCGGAGAGGCTGATGCCGATTTCTTCGGCCGCGTTGTGCAGCAGCACTGGCTCGGTTTCAAGCATGCGCCTTGGAGCGCAAGCTGTCGCTGAGTTCTCGCTTTTTGAGATGCACCAGAAGCAGTGATAACGCCGCTGGCGTCACACCCGGTATACGTCCTGCCCTCGCGAGATTCGTTGGCCTCATCTCATTCAACTTCTGACGAATTTCATTGGACAGGCCCTCAACCTGATCAAAATCCAGGTCGCCCGGAATCGGCATGGCTTCGTGCCGCTGTAAACGATCGACATCCTGCTGCTGGCGATCGATATAACCCGAATACTTAAGTTGAATGGTGACTTGCTCTGCCACAGCCTCCGATACATCACTCGCCGGGGTAGAGATTGCTCTAATATCCGCATAGTTCAATTCCGGGCGTTTGAGTAACTCTGCCAAGGAGTACTCTCGGGATAAGGGTGTACTCAACGAGGCTGAGAGAACTGCTGCCTCATCGCTACCCGCTTGAACGTAGGTACGCTCCAATCGGTCACGCTCACGAGTAATGGCCTCGCGCTTCTCTACGAAATGAAACCACTGCTTATCACCCACCAACTGAAGGGAACGACCTTGTTCGGCCAGCCTCAGATCAGCATTGTCTTCCCGGAGTTGCAGGCGATATTCGGCACGAGAGGTGAACATGCGGTAAGGCTCTGTTGTACCCAACGTCACCAAGTCATCGACTAACACACCGATGTAAGCCTCATCCCGACGCGGCACCCAGGGTGCCAGTGCCTTCACTCGTCGCGCCGCATTGAGGCCGGCCAGCAACCCCTGAGCCGCCGCCTCTTCGTAACCAGTCGTGCCATTAATTTGGCCCGCGAAATAAAGCCCCTCAACCGCCTTGGTCTCAAGGCTGTGATGCAGGTCGCGAGGGTCAAAGAAGTCATACTCAATGGCATAACCCGGTCGCGTAATCGCCGCGTTTTCCAAACCTCTGATAGAGCGAACCAACTGTAGTTGTACATCAAAGGGCAAAGAAGTCGATATGCCGTTGGGGTATAGCTCTATCGATGTCAGCCCTTCAGGCTCAATAAAAATTTGATGCGAGTCTTTGTCGGCAAAGCGGTGAATTTTATCTTCAATGCTTGGACAGTATCGGGGGCCAACACCTTCAATCGTCCCTCTAAAAAGCGGTGAGCGATCAAGGCCCTCACGAATGATGTTGTGAGTTTGGGTATTGGTCTCCGTGACCCAACAGCACCGCTGCTCCGGATGCTGGTCCCGACTGCCCAGTAAAGACATGACGGGCCTGGGTTCGTCCCCCCATTGTTCCGCCATCGCGGCGAAATCTATCGATCTCGCATCCAATCGGGGCGGTGTTCCGGTTTTCAGTCGCCCCACCCGTGGGCACAACTCGCGTAGGCGATCTGCCAATCCGATGGCTGCCTGATCTCCCATCCGCCCACCGGACCGGTTCTCCTCGCCAACATGCATTTTTCCGTGAAGGAATGTTCCTGCTGTCAGCACTACCGCTGCCGCGCGAAAGACGATACCAGTGCGAGTTATCACACCCGAAACTGCGCCAGCCGTTAGCTCAATATCCTCCACGGCGTCTTGAAACAGATCGACGCCATCGGTCTGCTCCAGCACCGATCGAATTGCCTGACGGTACAACACCCGATCAGCTTGCACGCGCGTGGCCCGGACTGCTGGGCCTTTCCGTGCATTCAGCACCCTGAACTGTATGCCCGACTGATCTGTCGCGCGGGCCATCACGCCACCCAGTGCATCAATCTCCCTGACCAGATGACTTTTGCCGATACCCCCGATCGCGGGGTTGCAAGACATCTGACCGAGAGCGTCGATGGCATGAGTGATCAAGAGCGTGCGGGCACCGGTGCGCGCCGCAGCAAGCGTCGCTTCGGTTCCGGCGTGGCCGCCGCCAATTACAATGACATCGTAATGCTCGGGGTTTCGGATCATTGGTGTGGAACTTAAGAGAAAAGGGTCGAGAGTATAAACGGGTCGCCTTCAGGCATGAACTCCGGCTTTTGGTGATACTGACCGGGTGCTTTTCTGATCAATAAACAGCGCTTTGCCGTTGCTGATTATTAATTAAATAAAATATTTTTATGAGAAGAATACTTTAATGTTGTTGTTATTAGGGACAGCTTTCCGGGTGGAAAACAGTAAAAAGAAACGATCTTTCAGTGACTTAAGGTTTGGATAATGCGCTGAAGAAACCAGCCGGAGACACTGGCCTAGCTGGTGATAATGTGGGGATCGATTCCCTTTAACGTAGCGCAGAATTATGTTCACAGATCAATCACCAAATTGCCCCTGCTACTATCTACCAGATCATCCACAGCAGAGACGCGGTGCGACGCACGATCGACCTCTGTTGAGAAAAGTTGTGGATGAAACGTGGACTGCTATTGGACGGTTAAGAATAAGCAATGGTGGTTTCGCGTATGGCTGGGCCTCGTGGGGCGAATGCGTCGCGCCTTATTCCTCCTCATTTGCCGATACAAAAGGAGGAAAAAATCTCTCCGAGCAGGTCATCTGCACCAAAAGCGCCGGTAATGGCGCTGAGCTCTGTGTGGACACGCCTGAGGTCTTCTGCCAGTAGTTCGCCAGCCAGACTGACCTGAAACCGTTCGCTCGCCTCATCCAGCGCGGCTTCAGCTCGTTTCAAACAGGTGACGTGGCGCTCTCTGGCGCTAAAGGGTGAGGTGGTTTCAGCCTCACCCATACCAAGACAGTGAATGATCATTTGTTCGAGGTCGTGAATACCTTCGCCAGTCACAGCCGAAACCGCAACGGTCGGCGAGGGTGATTCGTCGTCCTGGTCTTCTGCTTTCAACACCCCCGGTGCGCGACCAGATAGGTCTATTTTGTTCACCACTCGGATGACGGATTGTGCCGTGTCGCTGAGAGATAGTTCTGTGTCCTTGGGCTCTCGATCGTCGATCACTTCGATAATGATATCGGCGGTGTCGAGCGCTGACTGAGCCCTTTCGATCCCCTCTTGCTCTATGGCATCGGTAGCGGCGCGGATACCTGCGGTATCGGACAGTTGGATCGCTACGCCCTCGATAGAAATCGATTGTCTGATGACATCGCGTGTGGTCCCTGGAACGTCGGTGACGATAGCCACAGCCTGATTAGCTAATCTATTCATCAGGCTACTTTTGCCCGCGTTGGGCGCACCGGTCATCACAATTTGTGCGCCGCGACTCAACAGCGCCCCCCTCCTGGCTTGGGTGAATAATGTCTTTAAGGCTTCCTTTAACTCGAGCAGTGATGTGGTGACCCGTCCTTCACTGAGAAAGTCGACTTCTTCCTCAGGAAAGTCGATAGCAGCCTCGACATAGATCCTGAGGTCAATGACGCGCTGATTAATCTTATTAACGGCATCTGAAAATGCCCCCTGTAAGGAAGCGGTGGCTTGCCGGGCTGCTTGTTGCGTCGGCGCATCGATTAAGTCGGCGAGGCCTTCAGCCTGAGTGAGGTCCATTTTGTTATTCAGAAAGGCCCGCTCAGAGAATTCTCCTGGTCTCGCTAAACGCGCGCCGCGCGCCAGACAGGCTTCGAGTAGCAGGTTGGTCACCATCATGCCGCCGTGGCAATGGAACTCGACGACATCTTCTCCGGTAAATGAGGCTGGGCTTTGAAAAAAAAGCGTTAGACCCGTATCGAGAACGCCATTGTCCTCGGCAAAAAAACGGGTGAGGAGAGGCTGTCTGGCGTGCATAGTTTTATGTGTCAGAAGCTCGGCAATGGGAAGCGCCTCTGGCCCGGACACGCGAATAATGCTGACGCCACCGCGCCCGGAAGGGGTCGCAATGGCGGCTATGGTGTCTTGATCAAGCGCGAGACTGTCGGATGACACAGTGGCTAATAGCGCAGTGGCTCAGAGAGCACCGCTTTCAATTCTGCGATTAATGAGGTATTGCTGCCCCATTGACAGCAAGTTGTTGCAGAGCCAATAGAGCACCAGGCCGGCCGGGAACCATAAAAAGAAAAAGGTGAAGACAATAGGCATCCATTGCATGATCTTTGCCTGCATGGGATCAGGCGGTGCCGGGTTCAACTTCTGCATGTAATACATGCTCGCCCCCATCAGAATGGGCAGCACAAAATAGGGGTCCATGACCGACAGGTCTTCGATCCATAAGGCGAGCGGCGCCTGCCTTAATTCAACCGACTCCATCAATACCCAGTACAGCGCGATAAATACGGGCATCTGGACGAGGATGGGAAAGCAGCCTCCCAGCGGATTAATTTTTTCTTTTTTATAAAGCTCCATCATGGCTTGAGACTGCTTGGCTTTGTCATTGGCATATTCTTCTCTTATCGCCAGAATGCGCGGCTGCACTTTGCGCATCCGTGCCATCGACTTATAGCCAGCGGCAGACAGCTGGAAGAACGCCAGCTTGACCAGCAACGTGAGGAAGATGATGGCGACCCCCCAATTAATCACGACGCCTTGGATCATCGTTAGCAACCAGAAAAGGGGTTGGGCAATCCACCATAGCCAGCCGTAATCCACCACCAGATCAAGGTGAGTCGCTAGGTCGGCCAGCACAGACTGGTTCTTGGGTCCCACGTACAGCTGGTTACTAATGGTCGTCGTTTCTCCCGGTGCAATCACCATGGCCGGGCCGGTGTAACCGATGATGTTGTCGCCGGATCGGGTTTGGCGTGTCCTGAACCGGTAGGTGTTATTCGGATCGGGCACCCACGCGCTGACAAAGTAATGTTGTAGCATCGCAATCCAACCACCGGTGAGATCAGCACGGAAGGGATCTTCGGCCATATCCTCAAAATCGAACTTGGTGAACCGCTGGTCGGGTTGTGTCAGGGCGGATCCCAGAAAAGGTTGCATACCCATTCCGGCGTCACTGGCGACAGGTGCCGGTGAACTATCGCGTTTGAGTTGCACAAACGGCGTTAACTGAGCCGTCTCGGCTGCCCGGTTGGTGATGGTGTAGTAAACGCCGATGGTGTGGCTGCCGGGCTCAAAGGCAAAGTGCTTGCTTACCTGCAGCGCACTGCCGGCATCCGCGTAGTCAATGACCACTTCCAGGGGCTCTCCCCTTGACAGGGTGTAAACGTCTTGCGAGGCGCGGTAACGCGCGCGCCGGTTTTGATCGATCCCGTCGGGCCCAACCAAACCGGACTGCGCAACGTAGGTGCGGATCGCGTTTCGCTCCAGCAATACAAAAGGATCGGTTGGATCATCAAGAGTCTTGGGATAGTTCTTGAGCGCTGCGCCGACAACGTCGCCACCCTTAAGGTCGATTTTGATTTCGAGCACGTCGGTATGCACCGTCACAATGCGGCCAGTAGCGGCGGCGGTAGAGCTGGCACCGTCGGGCGCTGGGCCACTGGTAATGTTGATATCTTCGACGGTAGGTAGATCCATGTTGTCTTGAGATGTGTTGCCCACCACCGCCATCTCGTCAGGGGTGTCGGGTTCCGCCATTTTTGCTTCCACCATGGGCACTGCTGGGAGTGCTGCCTCCTGTTGGGCGGTGCTAAATCGGGTCCACTCCCCTAAAAGCATCAAGCCCAGCAAAACACTGGCGGCGATGAGGGCGTAGCGAGGGATATCCATGATGTGGTCTCGATCTCAGTGAGTGTGTTGAGGGGTTTTGGCTGGTGGCACGGGATCAGCGCCGCCTGCACACCAGGGGTGGCAGCGCAATAATCTGCGACCGGTCAGCCAGATGCCGGATAGAGTACCGTGGGTCTTCAGCGCGTCAATCCCATATTGTGAGCAGGTAGGCGTGAAACGACAGGACCTGCCTAGCCAGGGACTGAGCGTCAGTTGATAGCCGCGGATCAACAAGGCAAGGCCGGTGGCCACGCATCGGTCGGTCCATTTTAGCCACCGCATTACGCATTCACCTTTCGTTCCAGGGTGCGCCATAGCCTGTCGAGTTCCTGCCATACGCTGGGATTATCTAATTGATCGGCGCCTGACCGCGCCAGCACCACCAGGTCGATAGCCGCATCAAAAGGACGGTGCCGAAACTGTTCCCGCACCAGCCGTTTGATGCGGTTGCGCCTAACGGCGCGGCGAATGTTTTTTTTGGCAACCACGACACCCAGTCTGGATGACGGCGTTGCGCTGGGTGTTGCAAGGAGAAGGAAGGCGCCGCTACTTACCTTGTACTCTGGACTGTCAAACACTCGCTGGTAGTGGTCGGGTTGAGATAGCTTGGCAGTGTGAGGAAAGGTGGGCATGGCCCACAAAGACGGTTTGTTTGCGGTGCTTAGGCGGACAGGCGCCGGCGCCCACGCGCGCGACGACGGGAGAGGATCTTCCGGCCGTTCTTGGTAGCCATGCGGGCGCGGAACCCGTGATTGCGCTTTCGCTTTAAAACGCTAGGCTGAAATGTACGCTTCATGGCGGTTACCTTTTCGTTTGTGTTCAAACCTGCCGCTGTATTGCCACAGGACCGCTACCTGAGGCGATCAGCGAGCCCGGTAGAAGGGGCGCGGATTATAGGTAGCCTTTTCGGTCTATGCAAGGTGTGGGGCGGGCGACTTCATCCCCCCTGCTCTCGCTGCGGAAAAAAATTCATCCACGTTCGTTAACCCGCTTTAGGGCCTATTCCTGAGGTTGAAACCCCCACTGAAAAAGCTCAGATTTCAGGGGCTTGCCTCGAAAGGTATCTATCCCGGGAGGCGGTCAAATGGCAGCCGCGTATTTCGGCACATGGCGGCAAATCACAGGTTGGCCCAAAGATAAACACAGCTTATCCACAGGCGTAAAAGTTTTTTCTTGCAAATGCGCTCCGCTTGGTTTAGCCCGCCTAAAAAACAATAAAACATTGATTTTTATAAATTTAAAACCTGTTGATCAATACAGAGGTTTGTGGATAACTAGGCATTGACAGCCTAGGGCGGGCCAAACACACTCGGGAGCGTTTGGGAAGCGGCAGGAGCCAGCCACCCCTGAGAATAGCCTCTCAAAAAGGCAGAATTTGAACACAATCGGAGAAGCACGTTGGTTGCCCCCCAGCCCCTCACGGACCCCTGGCAGCACTGCCTGAATCGACTCGGCGGTGATATTCCCCAGCAACAATTTAATACCTGGATCAGACCTCTTCGAGCCGATTGGCAGGAGTCGGGCTTGGTTTTGGCCGCGCCAAACCGGTTTATTCGCGATTTCGTGGCGGAAAAGTATTTGCCGCTGATTAATGCGTATTTGCTCGATGTGGTGGCGCCGGCGGCGGCACAGGCATCCGTTACCGTGCAGGGTGCACAGCCAGCCGCGCCATCCTCGGTGACGCCGATTGCCTCGGGTGCGGCGCAAGCACCCTCGCTGCCTGCAGAGGCTCCTCCACGCCCAGCCCCTGCCGCACTCGTATCGCCTTCCAATCTGGTGGAAGGTTACACCTTTGAGCGGTTTGTCGAGGGCAAGAGCAACCAACTGGCGTTGGCGGCTGCGCAGCAGGTAGCGGAGCATCCCGGGTCGTCCTACAACCCCTTGTTTTTGTATGGTGGTGTCGGGCTCGGAAAGACACACCTGATGCACGCGGTCGGCAACGCCATGCGCCGCCAAAACCCCGAGGCGAAAATTGTCTACCTTCACTCTGAGCGATTTGTCGCGGATATGGTGAAGGCGCTGCAGCTGAATGCAATCAATGACTTCAAGCGCTTCTACCGCTCCGTCGACGCCTTGTTAATCGATGACATTCAATTCTTCGCCAACAAAGACCGCTCTCAGGAAGAGTTCTTTCACACATTCAACGCGCTGCTCGAGGGCGGACAGCAGATGATCCTCACTTGCGACCGCTATCCCAAGGAAATAGAAGGTGTTGAGGAGCGCTTGAAGTCTCGCTTCGGCTGGGGCTTAACGGTAGCGGTGGAGCCGCCAGATCTGGAAACACGTGTTGCGATCTTGATGAAAAAAGCGGAGCAGAGCCATATATCGCTCGCACCAGATGCGGCATTTTTTATCGCGCAACGCATCCGTTCTAACGTTCGAGAGCTTGAAGGAGCGTTGAAGCGGGTGATCGCCAGTGCGAATTTCACGGGGCGGCCGTTTGATATTGATTTGATTAAAGACAGCCTCAAAGACCTGCTCGCCCTGCAGGACAAACAGGTCTCTCTGGATAACATTAAGCGCAAGGTGGCCGAGTATTACAAAATCAAGGTGGCCGACCTGATGTCGAAAAGGCGCAATCGCTCGGTGGCGAGACCAAGACAGGTGGCCATGGCGATGGCAAAAGAGCTCACACACCACAGCTTGCCCGAGATCGGAGATGCGTTTGGGGGTCGAGACCACACGACAGTTTTGCATGCGTGTCGTAAAATCAGAGAGCTACGGGACGTCAGCCCCGATATCAGCGAGGACTATCAAAACTTGCTGCGCGCGCTGACCACCTGACTGGCCAATCTACCGGGTGGGCGCATCGCCCGGTTACTGCAAAACACTGAACGAGCTGAAAACATGAAATTTTCCATTGCCCGCGATGCACTCATCAAACCATTGAATTTGGTGGCGGGGGTCGTCGAGCGACGGCAAACGTTACCCATTTTGTCGAATGTATTGCTGGTCCTCGAGGACAAAACCCTCTCATTCACTGGAACCGACCTTGAGGTTGAACTCGTTGGACGTGTCGAGCTGGAAGCGGCGGGTGTAGACGGTGAAGTCACGGTACCCGCCAGAAAACTGGTTGATATCTGTAAATCGCTTCCTGAGGGTTCCACTATAGAATTCGCACTGGAGGCGGGCAAGGCCACGGTTAAGGCCGGTCGTAGCCGCTTCACCTTGTCCACTTTGCCAGCCGCAGATTTTCCAGCTTTGGAGGGCGGTGCTGGTTCGATCGCGCTGTCCCTTGATCAATGGCTGGTGAAACAACTGATAGACAGCACAGCGTTTGCGATGGCCCAGCAGGACGTTCGCTATTACCTCAATGGTTTGTACCTGGAAATATTAGGTGGCCGTTTACGGGTCGTGGCCACAGATGGTCACCGTCTTGCTTTGGCAACCGGACCGGCTTTGGTGGAGGCCGCTGACACTGGGGTTATCATTCCGCGCAAGGGTGTGCTGGAGCTGTCGCGTCTGCTTGATGGCAGCGCGCCCCTGGAGCTCGTCATTGGCACCAATCATATCCGTGCCGCCAATGAGCAATTTACCTTCACTTCCAAGCTCGTTGACGGCAAGTTCCCCGATTATGAGCGCGTAATCCCGAAAAATGCCGACAAATCACTGATCGGCGAGCGCGGTGAGTTGAAGCAGGCGTTCACGCGCACCGCGATTCTGTCGAACGAGAAATATCGTGGCGTTCGGCTGAAGCTGTCAGACAATAACCTTGACATCACTGCCAACAACCCCGAGCAAGAACAGGCCGAAGAAGTGGTGGGCGTCCAGTACAGTGGTGGTGAGCTGGAGATTGGCTTCAATGTCAGTTATTTGCTCGATGTGTTGTCGGTGCTGGATCAGCCGCAGGTTCGGTTGTCTCTGTCGGACGAGGCGAGCTCCGCGCTGCTTGAAAACCCGGAGGCGCCCTCGGAAGGCGAGCCGGAGCGGCTCTACGTCGTGATGCCCATGCGGCTCTGATTACACTGCGCTGCCCGCTTCAGTGCTGAAGCACATCACCATCGAAGGCGTCAGGAACCTGACGCAGGCTCAGGTGACCCTGCCGGCTGGCGCTACGGTCCTGTTTGGCGCTAATGGGTCAGGGAAAACAAGCTTCCTCGAGGCGATCCATTTGCTCGGTGTGGGCCGCTCTTTCCGCACGCACCAATCAAAACCCGTGATTCAGCATGGCATGGCGCATTGTCGGGTTGTGGGCGAGGTGCAGCGTGGCGGGCGCACCACGGTGATGGGGCTCGAAAAACATCGCGATGGCGGCGTCAAAGCGCGGGTCTGCGGTAAAAACGTACCGTCACTATCTGAATTGGCGCTGCACCTTCCTTTGGTGTTGCTGGACACCGAAGGGTTGGGCATTGTCACTGGCCCGCCTGAGGGCCGCCGGCGCCTGCTGGACGGCACTTTGTTCCACGTGGAACAAGGTTTTCTTTCCCACTGGAAGCGCTATGCTTTGGCTGTTCGACAGCGTAATAGCGGGCTGCGCCGTGGTATACTTGGCAGCGACAGAGCATGGCGCCAGGAGATCATGGAAACCGGGACTTTGCTGACCCAGCAGAGGCAGGCGGTAGCTGAAAAGATCGCCCACGAGCTGGCCAGAATAGCGCCTGCCCTCTCCGATGATTTGGCGGGTCTTGAGGTGGTTTTTCGCGCTGGCTGGGACCAAAAACTGTCGCTTCTCGAGGCGCTGGAGCGCAACGCTGAGAGCGACAGCACTCAAGGGTTTACCCAGGTCGGCCCGCATAGGGCTGATTTGCGGTTAATGCGCGACGGCGTACTGGCGGCCGAAGTCCTGTCGCGAGGCCAGCTAAAGCTGGCGGTAGTGGCGCTAAAGCTGGTTCAGGGAGTGTTGATAGAAGGCGCTTCCTCATTGCCACCGCTTTATTTGGTGGATGACCTGCCGGCGGAGCTGGACCGGGAACACTGCGGCAGGGTGTGTGAGCAGCTGGGCGCCGGCCGTCAGGTGATATTAACCGCGGTGGATCGCGCGCCGCTGGAGGCCGCTTGGGGCGAAGAACCGCTTAGCTTGTTCCACGTGGAACAAGGGCAGGTGCTGCCGGCCTGATCGCTTTGTCTCGGGCGCGCGGAGTGGTGTTGCGGGTATATTTATTTAATTGTTGAGTGGGGCTACATGTCAGACGAAAACATAGAGAACCCAGAATCAGGGGATTACGATTCGTCCAGTATTAAAGTCCTGAAGGGCCTGGATGCTGTACGAAAGCGCCCTGGTATGTACATTGGGGACACGGATGACGGCACCGGCCTGCATCACATGGTGTTTGAGCTAGTGGACAATAGCATCGATGAGGCGCTGGCCGGGCACTGTAGTCAAATTGACGTCATCATTCACCCAGATGAGTCAGTAACTGTGGCCGACAATGGCCGCGGTATCCCCACCGAGCAGCACGAGGAAGGCGTGTCTGCCGCAGAAGTCATCATGACGGTGCTGCATGCAGGCGGGAAGTTCGATGACAATACCTATAAGGTCTCGGGCGGGCTACACGGTGTAGGCGTGTCAGTCGTGAACGCGCTGTCATCTACCCTCCAGCTCACGATTCGCCGCAAAGGCGAATTGTTTGAGCAAACCTATGCCCATGGCGTCCCGGAGACGCCGCTCACGGTTGTGGGTGAAACCAGCGAGACCGGCACCGCCGTGCGGTTTACACCGTCGCCGGAGACGTTCAGCAATATTGTTTTTCACTACGATGTGCTGGGAAAGCGGCTGCGCGAGCTGGCTTTTCTAAACAGTGGCGTTCGCATCTTTTTAAAGGATGAGCGTTCAGGGAAAGAGGAGCTGTTTGCCTACGAGGGCGGTTTGCGGGCCTTCGTCGAGTTTTTAAATCAGAGCAAGATGCCCATCGCCAAAGTCTGTCATTTTCAGGCAGAGGCCGAGGAGGGTGTTGAGGTCGAAGTGGCTTTGCAGTGGAATGATGGATTCCAGGAAGGCCTCTATTGCTACACCAACAATATCCCGCAGCGAGACGGCGGTACGCACTTGGCGGGTTTTCGCGCCGCACTCACTCGCTGCTTAAATAATTACATTGAAAAAGAGGGACTTGCGAAGAAATACAAGGTCTCAACCACCGGCGATGACGCGCGAGAAGGCCTGACGGCAATCGTGTCTGTAAAGGTGCCCGACCCCAAATTCTCTTCTCAAACGAAAGATAAATTGGTGTCCAGTGAGGTGAAGGGCGCGGTTGAGCAGGCAATGAACCAGTTCTTCAGTGATTTTCTGATGGAAAACCCGACCGATGCCAAGTTGGTGGTCGGAAAAATGATTGACGCTGCGCGAGCCCGCGAGGCGGCGCGCAAGGCGCGGGAAATGACCCGCCGTAAAGGGGCCCTGGATATTGCCGGCCTGCCTGGCAAATTGGCGGACTGTCAGGAGCGCGACCCAGCGCTGAGCGAGTTGTACCTGGTGGAGGGGGATTCTGCGGGTGGCTCTGCCAAGCAGGGTCGCAATCGAAAATTTCAGGCGATCTTGCCGCTCAAAGGCAAGATTTTGAATGTGGAGAAGGCGCGCTTCGACAAAATGTTGAGCTCCGCTGAGATCGGCAATCTTGTGACGGCGTTGGGCTGCGGCATTGGCAAAGATGAGTTCGATCCAAACAAGCTGCGATATCACCGCATAATTATCATGACGGATGCGGATGTTGACGGATCGCATATTCGCACGCTGTATCTGACATTCTTTTTTCGGGAGATGCGCGAGCTTATCGATCGTGGGCATGTCTATATCGCGCAGCCTCCGCTCTACAAACTGGCGCGTGGCAAGCAAAGTCGGTACCTCAAAGACGAGGCTGCCTTGGCCGAGTATCTGACGCAGTCGGCACTCGAAGAGGCTGCGATATTCACGAATTCTGAAGCGCCACCCTTGGCGGGTGAGCCGTTGTCTGAACTGATCTCGTCATATCAGGCGGTCGCTTCTGATATCGAGCGGCTGGCTCGGGTGTACCCGCGGGACGTGCTTTGGCCGATGATGGCGGTGCCCTCGCTGGCGACCGAAGATTTGGCGGATGAGACCAAAGTTCAAACATTTGCGACAGATCTAAGTAAGCACTTACTTACCCCGCAAGACAAGTCAGTACAGTATGAAATCTTTGTACGACAGGACCCGGAGCGCGGCTTTTATTACCCCGTAGTGCGCCGAACTGCCCACAGTGTTGCGACGGATACCGTGTTGAGCAGAGGCTTTTTTGCCTCGCCAGAGTACCTGGCTTTGCGTGCTGTGGGTGAGCGCCTTGATGGCCTGATTGAGGCAGACGGCTTTTTTCAGCGCGGAGAGAAGCGTCACGAGACGCAAGACTTTGCTGCCGGGCTAGACTGGTTTCTGGCGGAGGCGAGGCGAGGCTGCACGATTCAGCGTTACAAAGGTCTCGGTGAGATGAACCCGGAACAACTGTGGGAAACCACTATGGACCCGGAAGCCCGCCGTATGCTGCAGGTCACCATCGAGGATGCATTCCTGGCAGACCAGATGTTCTCAACGCTGATGGGAGACGACGTGGAGCCGCGCCGGGAATTTATCGAACAAAATGCGCTGGCAGTGGCCAACCTCGATATCTGATGATCAGCCGTTACTCAGACTCTTTTGGTGGTAGCTGATCGTCTTTGATGTCTTCGAGCCTCGCCGTTTCAACGTCTGGCTCGATCGGCGCAAGGGCATCGGGAAAGGATTTGTTGGCGCGCTGGGACAGTGACTGAAATCGTGACACTTTGCCCAACAAGCCTTGTTTACCCGTAGTCGCTTTGACTACGTCGTTATATTTGTTGGCGGTGGTCGAGATGGAGTTGCCTAGCGCATAGAGCCGGTCACCCAACAGGCAGACAGTGTTATAGATGTCACCAGCCCGCTCACTGATTTCCCTTGCCTCACGATTGCTGTGCTCGATCATCCACAGGTTGGCAACGGTCCTGAGAATCGGCATCAGCGTAGTGTGAGAGACCAACACCACATTTTTTTGGTACCCATGATTAAACAGCTCTCGATGGCTGCGCATCACTTCAATGTAAGCTGGCTCTACCGGCATGAACATCAGCACAAAATCAGGACTCTCCATACCGGGTAAGTTCGCATAGTCCTTGGCTGACAGGGCATCGATGTGATTTCTCACCGCCTTTGCGTGCGCTTCCAGCGCGCTGGTGCGTTCAGCGTCGGTTTCAGCGGTTACGGCCCGCTCGTAGTCGACCAATGAGACTTTGCTGTCGATCACCAGATTTTTCCCCTCGGGGAGTCGAATCATGAAATCAGGCAGGTGTCGATCGCCCCGCTCATCTTTAACAGCGACTTGTGCATCGTAGTGGTCACCCCGGCGAAGACCGGCGAGTTCGAGGGTTTTTTCCAACTGGGCCTCACCCCAGTTACCCACCAGCTTTTTATCTCCTTTCAGTGCGCGGGTCAGATTTTGCGCTTCACCCGACATGGAGACGCCCACCGATTCAAGATGTTTGATCTGTTCACCCAGCGATGCGCTGTTGCGCACCATATCGGTGTGTACCTGATTGACCCGCGTTTGAAACTGATCAATTTTTTCGGCGAGCGGCTTCAACAGGCTGTCGAGGCTTTTTTGGTTAGTTGTCTCAAGCGCTTTGCCCGACGATGCGAGCAGTTTCTGACCAATCACCTCTAGCTCAGTGCGAAGAGTCGTTCGAGATTCCTCCACCCATTTCATCTGGTTCTGATGATGGGCGTCACGCTCCGAGAGGGTGGCGCTCTGCGCACTGAGCTGCGCCTTTACCGAAGACAACTCCTGCTGCAGCGTCGTCAGCTCAGCTTGAAGGGCATGATTTCGCTCGCTAGCTAGAGTAGCGGCGGTCTTTTGGGCGACGGCCTCTGATTGTGCTGCGGTGAGTTCGCCGCGTCGCTTTTGCAGTTGCAGCAAGCTCAGCAGTAGGCCCGCTCCGCTGGCCGCGGCCATGCCTAACCAGAAGAGTGGCCCAACGGTCATTCCGCGGCCGATGACAGCAATGCCAAATCAGCAACCTGTGAAAACAGGGCTTGCAGGCCATTTAGCAGTCGCAGCCGATTAAGGCGCTCAGCAGTGTCTTCCGCATTGACCATAACGCCTTCAAAAAACGCATCCACGGGTCCGCGAAGTTGGGCGAGCTCATCAAGCGCGCTTTGGTAGTTTCTGTCTGCCAGCAACGGCGCTAATGTCGAGCCTACACGGCCAACCTCCTTGTGCAGCACGTGCTCGGCCTTGTGAACGAAGAGGCTGGAGTCGGCGGCTGTGCCATCGAGTTCGTCGGCTTTTGCCAGGATATTGGCCACTCGCTTATTGGCTGCGGCGAGATGCTCGGCCGTTTCGGTTTTGGCAAATGCGTTGAGTGCACGAACGCGCAGATCGATGTCAAATAGATCGGTGGCGTCCGCCGCCAGCGCTGCGCGCACCACAGAGATATGGATCCCGTCTTCGTCGTACCAGTTAACCAGCCGTTCAGTGATGTATTGCGACACGACATCGGGCGTATCCGAGGACAGCTCAGCGGTGTGTTGCTCGAGCGCCGCCTGCAACAGCTCGGTTAAGGAGAGCGGCTTTTCAAGCCCGATGAGCATCCTGATCACAGCCAGAGACGCCCTTCGCAGCGCAAAAGGATCTTTTGAGCCGGTAGGGGGCTCACCAATGCCAAAAATCCCAACCAATGTATCAAGACGGTCCGCCAAAGCGACGGCGGTCGCTTCGGGAGACGGCGGCAGTTCGTCCCCGGCAAACCGGGGGTAATAGTGGTACTCAATGGCCTCTGCTACCCCGACAGGTTCGTCATCATGGCGCGCATACTCTGCGCCGGCGATACCCTGCAGCTCGGGGAACTCGAGCACCATTTCCGATACCAGGTCGCACTTGCTAAGCTGGGCCGCTCTGAGCGTCGTCGCCTCGTCGGCGCCAATGGCGTCTGCCAGATGTTTAGCGATAGCAATGATGCGGTAAGTCTTGTCCAGCAAGCTCCCCAAACGGTGTTGAAACACGACGCTGCCCAGTCGTTCCTGCCGC
>CABYEX010000018.1 GCA_902518075.1 Halieaceae bacterium
AACCTCGCTATGATGGCGGCAATGGAAGGATTCAAGCGCGGCTTTGGCAGCCGGAATCCGCTGGCGGTCATTGCGCGCAATATCGGACTGGGCCTGGTGGACCAACAGGCCTGGCTGAAACGCTGGTTCATGGGGCAGGCGCTTAGCTGAGCTGTACTGTCGCGGTGCGCGCTGAACCTGATCAAGGCAGGGCGGCTGACATTAACCGCTGTTGCCGCGGCGAGTGAATCACCCCTCACCCTTTGATGTTTCTAGTACTAGCGCAGTGACAAGATTGGCCATTGCAGTGCTTCGGCGTGCGCGAGCAGGGTGTCGTCGGGGTCCACGGCGACGGGATACCCCACCGCACTCAGTAGCGGCAGATCGTTGTGAGAGTCAGAGTAGAACCAGCTGTTGGTTGGGTCTCCAGCCTCGGGGTAACGTTGCCGCCAGGCGGCGAGATGACTGACCTTGCCCTCCCGAAAGCAGGGACTGCCCTCGGCTTTACCGGTATAACACTCGTCCAGCATGCTGACCCCGCTGCCAAGCCAGTGCTCAAACCCCAGCCTCGCTGCCACTGGTTCGGCCACCACGGCGTGAGTCGCAGTCATCATCAGCAGGGTATCGCCTTTGATGCGGTGTTCGTTGAGCAGATCGA
This sequence comes from Halieaceae bacterium, assembly GCA_902518075.1. The sequence goes on from CABYEX010000018.1 coordinate 638, forward strand.
ATGCTTTGTCGAGCAGCATTGGCTCGATGCACTCTGAAACGAACTGCCGCTGCAGCGACCTGACAGCGGACCGTGCCATCCCGGCCAGCGGCTCGAGTACAAAGTCGAGATAAGCTGTCATATCGAGCTGACCCGACTGGTAATCGGCGTAAAACGCGTCATTTTTCAGCCGGAATGTATCTGCCTGGGTCAGCCCCACATCGCACAAAAACTCGCCCCATCGGTGGTCGGAGTCGCCCGCCAGCAACGTGTTGTCGAGGTCAAATATCGCCAATGCCATAGGGTGGCCCGATTATCTATCGAAGAAAGATGTCTCCCCACGTGCCGTCGAAGGAGGATGTGTGGAAGAATACGGACTGCAGGCCTGTGTCTCAATCCCGGGCCATTATCTGATCAACTTCCGGAAAGCGATCTTGGAGCCAGCAGAAGACAGAGAACGCGTGATCGACCGCGACGGCTTTCGTCCCAATGTTGGGATTGTGGTCTGCAACGACGAGGATCAGGTGTTGTGGGGGCGTCGCATCAATGGCCGCGACTCTTGGCAGTTCCCACAGGGCGGTATGAACCGGGATGAGAGCTCCGAGGCGGCCATGTACCGGGAGCTAGAAGAAGAGGTGGGGTTACGTCCGGAGTCAGTGGAGCTACTGGGCCGCACCCAAGGATGGCTTCACTATCGGCTGCCCAAGCGATTCGTCCGCAAAACCGAGGACCCCGTCTGTATCGGCCAGAAGCAGATTTGGTTTTTGCTTCGTCTCACAGGCGCAGAGAGTGATATCGATCTGGCGGCCCACGATGACCCTGAGTTCGATTACTGGAAGTGGGTGAGTTACTGGTATCCCGTGACGGCCGTTGTGGACTTTAAGCAGGCCGTATATCGGCAGGCATTGAGCCAGTTGGCAGGCCGTTTGGCGCCAAAGTCACGCAGTCAGCGCAGACGCAGGAGACCGCGTTAATGCTTGAGGTGCTTCGCCGCCTGATTCAGGACGTCAACGCTGCGGATTCCCTTGAAGACGCACTCGCCCTGATCGTCGCCCAGGTAAGAGCCGTGATGCGCACTGACGTATGCACCATCTACCTTCACGATAAAGCCACACAGAAACTGGTCTTTCGCGCGACCGAGGGCTTGAACTCGGAGAAGGTCGGTCAGTTCGGGTTGGGTTTCGATGAAGGTTTGGTGGGTTGGGTTGCCACCCGCGAAGAACCTTTGAATCTGGACGATGCCAGTGCGCACCACCAGTTTCAGTTGGTTGAGGGGCTGGGCGAGGAGCCTTTCAATGCTTTTCTGGGTGCACCCATCGTGCATCAGCGCGATCTGCTGGGTGTCTTGGTGGTGCAGCAGGGCGATCACCGCCGGTTCTCGGAGGACGAAGAAGCCTTTCTGATCACTGTCTCAGCGCAGCTGGCAGGCCTCATTGCCCATGCGGAGCTTGCGGGAGTGATCCGGGAGTCTGCGACGGTGCCTGAGGATTCGGAGGGCGGTGCACGCCTGTCTGGGGTAGCCGCGTGTTCGGGGATCGGTATCGGCATCGCAGCATGGGTTTCGCCCCATGCCGACTTGCAAACGGTGCCATCGAGGGAATCATCGGATCGTCGGGCTGAGTTAAAAGCGTTCAGAGAAGCGCTGGCGAGTGTGCGCAGCGATATTCAGCAGGTTGCCGAGAACCTCGAGGAAGAACTGGGTCCCGAGGATCGCGCGCTGTTTGGGGTTTATCTGAGTATTCTGGATGATTCTGCGCTGGGCGGAGAAGTGGTGGCATTGATTAAAGCTGGTGAGTGGGCGCAGGGAGCACTGAGTCAGGTCATGCTGCGCCACATTCGTCACTTTGAGCGCATGGAGCACTCTTATTTGCGCGAGCGCGCAGTGGACGTCCGCGATCTTGGCACCCGGGTGCTGGGATATCTGCAGGATGCCAACCGCCAAAAAGTCGACTATCCCGATGCGACGGTGCTGGTGGCGGAGGAGCTCACCGCCTCTGCGTTGGGAGAGATTCCGCGCGAAAAGTTGGTCGGCATTGTGTCGATGCGCGGCAGCGCCAATAGCCATACCGCTATCCTAGCGAGGGCGATGGGTATTCCCGCTGTCGTGGGCGTGGAGGACCTGCCGTTCAAGCAGTTGCCCGATCGTCAGCTGGTTGTCGATGGTTACAACGGTCGGGTCTATGTGAATCCCCACCCCGATTTGCTGTCGCGGTTCGAGGGCTTGCTGGCCGAGGATGAGGCGCTCTTTGAGGAACTGGCGCCGCTGGCCGAGCAGCGGGCGGCGACCTCTGACGGATACGCTGTGCCACTGTGGGTCAATACGGGGGTCGCAGCCGACGTGCAGCGCGCTCGAGAGTTTGGTGCAGAGGGTGTCGGGCTCTATCGTACCGAGGTCAGTTTCCTGTTGCGCGACCGGTTTCCCAGCGAAGAGGAGCAGCGTCAGCTGTATCGCGAGCAGCTGGAGGCCTTGAGTCCTTCGCCCGTGACCATGCGGACGTTGGATATCGGTGGCGACAAGGCGCTCCCGTATTTTCCGATTGAGGAATCCAACCCTTTTCTGGGGTGGCGGGGCATCCGCGTCACCCTCGACCACCCGGAGATTTTCTTGACGCAGGTCCGGGCCATGCTCAAGGCCAACGAGGGGCTGGATAACCTGCGTATTCTGCTCCCAATGGTGACCGCGATAGATGAGTTGCGATCTGCGCGAGAGTTAATTTTGCGTTGCCATAGCGAGGTAATGAGCGAGGGTTTCAGTGCGGCGCTGCCCCCTATTGGTGTGATGATTGAGGTCCCTGCTGCGGTGTATCTGGCGGGTCCGTTGGCGGAAGAAGCGGATTTTCTATCAGTGGGTTCCAATGATTTGACCCAGTATCTGCTCGCTGTCGACCGAGGCAACGCGCGGGTGGCGGATTTGTATCAGGCCCTGCATCCGGCTGTGTTGGCTGCCTTGCGTGACATTATTGACGCGGCACACCATCACGATAAGTCAGTCAGCATTTGTGGCGAGCTGGCTGGAGATCCGCGTGCAGCGCCGCTGCTGGTGGCCATGGGCTTCGATCAACTGTCCATGAATGCCGGGAGCTTATCGGTGATCAAGCGGGTATTGAGCGCGTTCAGCCGGGATGAGCTGTCTCACTTAGTGGCAACCCTGCGTCCCCTGAGATCGGCGCAGGAAGTCGTGGGCACCTTGGATCAAGCGCTTGGCGATCGCGGTCTGGATATTTTCCTGCGTCGAGGGAGTGCCGTATAGGTGCTGCCCTACCCAGACATAGATCCGGTGGCGGTGGCGCTGGGCCCGATTAAGGTGCACTGGTATGGCCTCACCTATATCGGTGGTCTGGCATTTGCCTGGTGGTTGGCTCGTCTGCGAAGCGCCCAGCCCCATTCACCCTTAAAAAGAGACCAGGTCGATGATCTCATTTTTTATGCGGCGATCGGTGTAGTGCTCGGTGGGCGCATAGGATACGCCCTTTTCTATGGCTTTGAGCGGCTGGTGTTTGACCCACTGTGGTTATTTCGCGTTTGGGAGGGTGGTATGGCCTTTCATGGCGGTCTTCTCGGCGTGTTGGTGGCTATGGCTTTGTTTGCCCGCCAGCGTGACATTCAGTGGGGCCGGCTGATGGATTTTGTTGCACCGCTGACGCCGGTGGGTTTGGCGCTGGGAAGGCTTGGTAACTTCATCGGTCAGGAGTTATGGGGCAGGCCAACCGACATCCCCTGGGCCATGATATTCCCCAACGACCCATTGGCACTGGCGCGCCATCCCTCCCAGCTTTACCAGTTCGCGTTAGAGGGGTGTTTGCTGTTTTTGTTATTGCTGTGGTTTAGCCGCAGGCCCCGATTCGCCTGGGCAGTATCCGCCTTCTTCCTGATCGGCTACGGCGTTTTCCGTTTCATCGCGGAGTTTTTCCGCGAGCCAGATCCGCATATTGGCTTCGACGCCTTGGGCTGGATGACACGTGGGCAGCTGCTGTGTGTGCCCATGCTGATAGCCGGACTGTGTCTACTCTACTGGGCTTATCGCCCTCACAACCGATGAGGCTGCTATGCAGGCGTATCTCGACTTACTCAAAGATATTCGCGACGGCGGAATAGACCGTGATGATCGGACCGGCACGGGCACCCGCTCGGTGTTCGGGCGTCAATTACGATTCGACCTCACGGCGGGGTTTCCCATCCTGACCACCAAGCGGGTGCATTTTAAAAGCGTCGTCAACGAACTGATTTGGTTTTTGAGTGGCGATACCAACACCCAATGGCTGCGCGAAAATGGCGTCAGTATCTGGGATGAGTGGGCGACCGAAGAGGGCGATCTCGGTCCGCTATATGGTGCACAGTGGCACGCGTGGCCTACTCGGGACGGCGATAGTATCAATCAGATTGATTACGTTGTGGATTGCCTAAAGCACCGCCCAGAGAGCCGCCGCATCCTGTTTCATGCGTGGAACGTCGAATACCTGCCGGATGAAACCGTTAGTCCGCAGGAGAACGTCCGTGCAGGACGCATGGCGCTACCGCCTTGCCATCTCCTCTACCAGTTTTATGTGGGGCGCGACGCGCTGTCCGCGCAGCTTTATATCCGTTCAAGCGACGTCTTTTTGGGCCTGCCCTTCAACATTGCTTCCGTGGCGCTGCTGGTTCATATGTTGGCACAACAGTGCGGCCTGACGGTGGGAGAGGTGGTGGTGACATTGGGTGACGCGCACCTCTACAGCAACCACAGCGATCAGGTCAGCACTCAACTAGAGCGAACCCCGGGGGCGTTGCCGTCGCTGGAGATACTCAGAAAACCCGATTCCATTTATGGCTACCGATTCGAGGACTTCCAGCTCACGGGTTACGATCCTGCCTCCAACATCCCGGCGCCTGTGGCGATATGACAGGTCAGCGCTCGGAAAACGACGTACCTGTTGTGTTGGTGCTGGCGGCGGCTGAAAACGGTGTAATTGGCCGGGGCGATGCGTTGCCGTGGGAGCTGCCGGACGATCTGCATCACTTCAAGCGCACGACGATAGGGCGACCTATCATCATGGGCCGTAAAACTTTTGAGAGCGTAGGTTTTCCGCTCCCGGGACGGCGCAATATCGTGATTACCCGGGACGCGTCCTGGCACCACGAGGGGGTGTTGACCTGCCATACGCTGGAAGAGGCCTTGGAGCGCGCGTTTGAGCAGGCGCTGCTTGACGGGGCAGATGCTGCGATGGTGGTGGGTGGCGCCGAAATCTACCGTCTGGCGCTGCCCAGAGCCGATAAAGTAGTGTTGACCCGTGTGCAGGGCGAGGTGGCAGGTGACGTGGTTTTTGACCTCGATTTATTGGCCGGCTGGCGGGAAGTCGAGACGGGCCACTATGCCGCTGAGGGGGGTAACAGCCATGCCTTTATCCTGGTCGAACTGACACCACCTTCAAACGGGCGATAAAAGCCCCACACGAAGCCATGAAACCATTTGCGTTGCCGAAACGTACACGGTAAATTCGCACCCCCACTGTTTGATGGCGATCCGCACAATAACGCGCCACTGACTCAGATTCAGTGAGTGCCAGCTTGGCGGTGCTCTCACCCCGATTTGTCTTTGAGAGGAAGTATCAACCCCATGACTACGACTCGATTGAAAACCCTGCTGGCGGCGATATGCATCGGCTGCGGCGCGTCCGTTGCGGTCGCGCAGTCCATCGATCCTATCGTTGAGGTCGGCAAGCAGCGCACGGCAGCGGCCAAGGCGTCACAAGCCAAGGTTGACCGCCTGGCTGATGAGACCGCCAGTCTACTGTCCGATTACAAGACGGTAATGAAGCAGGTGGACGGATTGAAGGTCTACAACGCGCGACTGGAGCGGCAGATCGCCAATCAGGAAAAGCGCATCCGGGATATCGATGCTTCTATTGCCGAAGCGTCGGTGATTCAGCGGCAGATTCCGCCTCTGGTCACGCGAATGCTCGACGGCTTGGAGCAGTTCATCAATCTTGACATGCCGTTTGATCTCGACACCCGACTGGGCAACATCGAGGCTGTGCGCGCCAATATGGACCGCTCCGACGTCACGTCTGCCGAGGCATTCCGTCAGGTGTTGGAACTTTACTCCATTGAGCTGCAGTACGGCCGCGGTATCGAGGCCTACACCGACACGATTGAGCTGGGTGGCGCCGAGCGCGAAGTCGATATTCTGCGTATCGGCCGCGTCGCGCTGGTTTACCAAAGCACCGATGGCGCCGAGACCGGTGCCTGGAATAAAGATTCCCAAAGCTGGGAAGAGCTGTCAGCTGGCGATTACGCTGCTGCCGTCCGCAAAGGGGTTCGAATTGCCAAGAAGCAGGCGACGATTGAGCTCTTGAACATGCCTGTATCTGCGCCGGAGGCGAACTGATATGCGTTCTCAATTGCTGAAAGTATCTGCCATCTTACTGGCGGGCGCGCTGGTTGCACCCCTGACCTATGCTCAGGAGGAAGCCGACGCGGAAGCACCGCCTCCGCCTACGCCGCAGGAGATTGCCGCCGAGAACCTCGACCAACTGCTGAATCTGGTCAAGCAGGGTCAGGCACGTGCCTCATCTGAAAACGCTGCGCGGGAAGCCCGTTTTACCCAAGACAAAGCCAATCAGGCTGCTGCGCTGAAGCGCGCTGAGGAAGAGCGAGTCCGAGAGGAGCGCCGCTCAGCGCGACTCGAGAAGCAGTTTGAACAAAACGAACTGCTGATTGCTGCCAAGCAGGAGCAGTTGCGCGAGCGTCTGGGTACGCTCTCCGAGCTATTCGGCCACCTCACGGCGGCCTCTGGCGACCTAGCATCTAACGTTGAGGTGTCGCTCGTCAGCTCCGAGTATCCCGGCCGAGAAGGCTTCCTCAAGGATTTGATCGCCAAGATGTCTGGCTCTGACCAGCTGCCGAGCATTGAGGAGATCGAGCGAGTCTGGTTTGAACTGCTGCGCGAGATCCGTGAGCAGGGTGAAGTTAGTCGGTTCACTGCGCAAGTCGCAACGCCCTCTGGCGAGCTCAGCGAGCGCGAGGTGGTGCGAGTCGGTGCCTTCAATATCGTGGATACCGCCGGTAACTATCTCTCATTCAATGTCGACAAGCTGGCAGAGTTGCCCCGCCAACCTGGCGGTGGCTTCAATGCGCAGGCTCAGGACCTCGCAGGCTCCCAGTCTGGTCTGGCACAGTTCGGTATTGACCCCACTGGTCCGACCGGGGGCTCGTTCCTCGCGGCGATCATTGACAGCCCGACCATCTCTGAGCGCTGGCATCAGGGTGGCTACGTTGGCTATGCCATTACGGCGGTGGGTGCTTTTGCCTTCATTCTGGCTATCTACCGGTTGGTCGTGTTGACTGCAGTGGGCGGCAAGGTGTCCTCGCAGCTCAAGTCGAGCTCTGCCCGTGATGACAACCCGCTGGGGCGCGTGCTCAAGGTCCACGAGACCAACCCCAATATGGATCCCGAGACGCTGGAACTGAAAATGGCCGAGGCCGTACTCAGCGAGACGCCCAAGCTGGAACAGGGCCTGACGCTGCTGAAGATCATTGCGGCAGTCGCGCCGTTGATGGGTCTACTTGGTACGGTGACCGGCATGATCATTACCTTCCAGGCAATCACCATCTTCGGTGCGGGTGACCCCAAGGCCATGGCAGGCGGTATTTCTTCCGCACTGGTCACCACGGTACTGGGCCTGTTGGTCGCGATCCCGACGGTGTTGCTGCACACAGTGGTCAACGGTCGCTCACAGCGCATTATCCATGTGCTTAACGAGCAGGCCACGGGCATTGTGGCGGAGCACTCTGAGCGCGCGCACAACTGATTGCCCGGGAGGCTACCTGTAGATGGGAATTTTCGAGGTCATTCTTGCCTTTATGGAAAAAGGCGGGAACGTACTGTGGCTGATCGCTGCGCTCGTATTCTTCATGTGGACACTGATCTTCGAGCGGGTGTGGTATTTCACTTCCGTTTGGAAGGCTGATCGCGCTGCGTTTGTCAGTGCCTGGGAAGGGCGTAGCGAGCGCAAGTCCTGGAATGCCAAGAAGATCCGTGAGCGTCTGCTATCGGAGAGTCGCGAGCTGATCAATGACAACATGAACGTGATTGCGACCTGCGTGGCTCTGTGCCCGCTACTAGGTCTTCTCGGCACGGTAACGGGCATGATCGAGGTGTTTAACGTGATGGCGGTGACGGGGGGCGGCGACGCCAAGTCCATGGCAGGCGGCGTGGAGCGTTCCACTATCCCCACCATGGCGGGCATGGTCGCAGCGTTATCCGGCCTGTTCGCGAATACCTATCTTCAAAGGATTACCAATCGGGAGCAGCAGCTCCTGACAGATCAATTGACGTCGGATCATTGATCCTGGCTCTGGGTTTAGAAACCGATGCGGAAAATAGCAAAAGACCAAGATCAGGGCGGCGCAGAGATCGATTTGACACCGATGCTGGACGTCGTGTTCATCATGCTGATCTTCTTTATTGTGGTGGCGTCCTTCATCAAAGAAGCCGGGGTCGAGGTTAACCGCCCCGATGACAATCAGCCGGATAATCCTGAGGACTCCACCAGTATTCTGGTTGAAGTGGCTTCGGATAACCAAATTTGGATGGAAAACCGCCGTGTGGATATCCGCGCGGTTCGCGCCAACATTCAGCGACTGCTTGCCGAAGACCCTGAAGCACCCGTCACTATTAAGGTTGAGAAAGGCGCTGAGGCCGGGATTGTGGTCGATGTGGCAGATGCCGCCCGCGAATCCGGTGTTGCAGCCGTGAACTGGGCCTCGGATCGGTAAAGGGTAATAGTATGAGTATGCGAGATCAGTCCAGATCGGCTGCAGCGGAAGAAGGCAGCCAAATTGACCTGACACCGATGCTGGACGTCGTATTCATCATGTTGATTTTCTTCATCGTGACCTCCAGCTTTGTGAAAGAGCCGGGGGTGGAGCTGTTTAAGCCACAGGCTTCAACGCAGGAATCTTGTGAGCGTGGCACGATTATTTTCGCAGTTGATGCCAATGGCGATATTTTCTACAACAAAAACAAGCTGCCGCTGGATCGCGCATTGCGAACTGCCGAGGCGGCGAAAAAAGAAGCCCCACAGGCAAATATTGTCGTGCAGGTAGATCGAGAAACCCCGGCTTACGTTGTCGAGGACTTGATCGATGTTGTCCGGCCCATTTTGACGGCGCCGCCCTGTATTTCCACGGATGAAGAGGCTTAACGGTTATGGGTAGTTCGGCTCGTGTTGCCGTCAGTGCCGCACTCGCGGTCCCGGTTGCCATCGCACTATTTTTTATCATGCACAGCCTGGTTAGCCGAGACTTCCAGCAAGAAGATGTCAAGGCTCGCAAGATCGCCGACATCGTGGTCCCGGACAAGACGATCGAGACCAATCTGAATGAGGTAAAGCCAGAAAAGATTGACGATCCTGAAGAGCCGCCACCCGAGCTCGAACCCATCCAGTTCGATACACAGCTCGACATGAACGTGGCCAATACGGCGCCAACGACTGGCATTAATCTAAATCTGAATGCCTCGGGTATGTCCTCTGGAGATGGTGAATACCTTCCTATCGTGAAGGTCGCTCCGATTTATCCGCGACGCGCACAGACACGGGGTATTTCCGGGTATTGCATTGTTGAGTACACCGTGACAAGAACCGGCTCCATCAGAGATCCGTTCGCGGTTGACTGCCAGCCCAAGGGTATTTTCGAGCGGGCATCGCTGAAGGCCTCGGAGAAGTTCAAGTACAAGCCGCGGGTTGTGGATGGCGAGCCGATCGAAGTGGCAGGTGTGCAGAACAAATTCACTTATGAGCTGGAAAACTGAGATGAGAGGTTTGGCTATGGCGATAGCGTCACTGTTTCGAGTCTCGGCTCTCTCTGTGATTGCGATCTGCGGTTTGGTGACAATGGATCAGGCGGCCCCAGGTGTTTTCGTGGCTGAGGCGGTCGCTCAGGACAAGCCGAAGAAAGATACCCGCGAGACTCGCCGCACGCCGGCATTACGCAACAAGGTCTACGAGCGACTCGCAGAGGCGCAAACGCAGGCTGAGGCCAAGGATTATGCGGGTGCGGCGGCTATTCTGAACGACATGATTTCCGAAGACGGCAAGCGGGCGCTGAATAGCTATGAGCTGGCTAACGTCTACAATCTGCACGCGTTTTTGAGCTACGCCAATGAGGACTATCCCCAGTCGTTGCGCTACTACGAGCAGGTCATTGCACAGCCCGATATTCCGCTGGCGATGGAGATCAACACCCGCTTCACGATTGCACAGCTCTACTTTGTGCAGGAAAAATGGCAGCAGGGCATAGATGCACTCCTGATGTGGTTCGAGATGAACGAGAAGCCCAATGCGGGCGCTTATGTGTTGCTCGCTCAAGGGTACTATCAGGTCAAGCGATACGATTTGGCGCTGGATAACGTTGAGACTGCGATTGCCATGCACGAGGGCGAAGGAAAGTTGCCCAAAGAGCAGTGGTACAACCTTGCACGATTCCTTTACTTCGACAAAGAAGACTTTGATTCAGCGCTAGAAGTGTTGAATACACTGATCATCTACTATCCAAAGAAGCAGTACTGGGTTCAGGCCTCACATCTTTATGGCGAGAAGAAGGACGAGCCGCGTCAATTGGCGCTCATGGAAGCCGCCTATGAGCAGGGCTTCCTCGATCGTTCCAGCGAGCTGGTGACCATGGCCTATCTGTATCTCAATGCAGAAGCGCCTTACTACGCCGGCGCGGTTATCGAAAAAGGCTTCTCCGACGAACTAGTCGATGACAAGTCGAAGAATTACGAATTGGCGGGCAGCGCCTGGGCGCAGGCTCGCGAAGTGGCCAAATCGATTCCGATGATGGAAAAGGCGGCCGCTAAGTCTGATGAGGGCGAACTCTACGTCCGACTGGGTAACGTTTATCTGGACGGCGATCAATTTGCCCAGGCCGCCGACTCCGTCCAAAAGGGCTTGAAAAAAGGTGGCGTGAAACGCCCTGATCAAGCCAGGCTGGTGCTCGGCATGGCGTACTTCAACCTGGGTGAATACGACAAGGCGCGGCGTGCGTTTCGCGATGCTGGCAAAGACAAGCGCTCTGCTAAATATTCTAAGCAGTGGATCGCCTATGTCACTAGTGAAGAAGATCGTCAGCGGGAGTTGGAAAAAGACCTCTTCTAGGGGACGTTAGAGAGAAAAAAAGGCCCTCACGGGCCTTTTTTGTTTCGGTTGTTACTGCGGAACGACGTTCTCGGCCTGAGGGCCTTTTTGTCCGTCTGTAACCGTGAACTCGACCTTTTGTCCATCTGTTAGGGTTTTGAAGCCATCACCCTGAATAGCGCTGAAGTGAACGAATACATCTGGACCATCTTCTTGTGCGATAAAACCGTAGCCCTTGGTTTCGTTAAACCACTTCACGGTGCCCGTTACTGTTGACATGTTTTTTACTACCTGTGTTGACGATTGCTCATGTGCCCTTACGGGCTGTTGCGCTTGATGGGAACAAAACCGAAGACCGAAGACTGCAGTGGCTCAGCAAAAAGCGTGCTGGATATCCAGCTCTGCCAGTGTAGCACTCTCGCAAGCCAGCGCAGATGAATTTTTTTGCAGATAGGAGCTCAAATAAGGCCTGGTGTGAGCCTATTCGACGGGCAAAATCTTCATTAAATCGGTCTTGCCGAGCTCGCCATGCGCGCTGCCCATGGTGAGCAGGATGTAATCTCCGCGAGCCAGATAGCCACCGTCTACTAGAAATTCAATGGTGCGTGCCTCGAGGTCTTGGGATGCGAAGGCGGTGAAGTCAAAGAACAACGGGATGACCCCACGGCACAGCGCCAGGCGCTGCAGCGTATCGGCTTTGCGGCTGAGGGCAAATATGGGGAGGCCCGAGCTTAGCCGCGACATCATGGTGGGTGTTGTGCCTCGCTCTGTCAGACATGCGATGCCCCGCATGCGCGGGAAATGATTGGCGCCGTACATCGCCGATAGGGCAATGGTTTCTTGCGCGCTCGAGAACTCTCGGTCGAGGCGATACTTGGAGGTGCGAGCAACGGGATGCTGTTCCGCGCCCAGCGCCGCGTCCGCCATGGCTGTCACGACTTCTAAAGGAAAATCGCCGACCGCGGTTTCGGCGGAGAGCATGACGGCATCCGTGCCATCCAGCACCGCGTTGGCAACATCAAATACTTCTGCGCGCGTCGGCATGGAGTTACTGATCATAGATTCCATCATTTGCGTGGCCGTAATCACCATGCGGTCACGCTTTCGCGTGGTGGAGATTAGATTCTTCTGAATACCGATGAGCTGGGCGTCACCGACCTCAACACCCAAGTCCCCGCGTGCCACCATCACACCATCGGCGGCGTCAATAATGCTGTTCAAGAGCTCTCTATCAGCGACCACTTCGGCCCGCTCTATTTTCGCAATGATGGCAGGGCGTAGACCTTGATCTGACAGTAGCTTGCGCGCATAGGCGATGTCTTCGGCGCTGGAGACGAAAGAGACTGCGACAAAGTCGGGCTCAACAGTCGGCATGGCGCGGATATCGTCGAGGTCTTTCTTGGTTAAGGCGGGCGCTGCCAAGCCACCACCCAACTTGTTGACGCCTTTACGCGAGCTGAGCTTGCCGCCAATCACGATGGTACAGTCCACGGTTGTCTCGCTGACGTCGTCAACCCGCAGCCGCAGCTTGCCGTCATCTAGTAGCAAAATATCGTCTTGCTCGACACTGGCCGGCAGCGCCTCGTATTCCACTGAAACGCCTCTCTGATTACCCGCGTCTGGCGCGATTGACAAGCTCAGTTGAAAGGGGTCGCCTGCCTGGAGCATGACGGAGCCCTCAGCGAACCCGCCAATGCGTATTTTGGGTCCTTGCAGATCGGCCAGGATGCCTACGTAACGTCCATGATGGCTCGCCTGTCGACGGATGTGTTGGGCGACCTGCGCGTGAGTAGCTTGTGCCCCGTGGCTGAAATTGAGGCGGAAAACATCTACGCCCGCTCCCAGCAAGCGACCAATCATGTCCTGACTCTGGCTCGCAGGCCCAACTGTCGCAACGATTTTTGTGCGGCGTAGCGACTTGGAGTCCTGAATCCGTTCAGCTGTCACGGGCTTCCCTATTGCTGTTTACAGCGGCAGTATTAGACAGTATCTCTCTAATAAAGTATGGCAGGATCGCGACGTTGAGTGCTATGTCACAATACCGCCCAGCGCGCGAGTCATAGCGGCGCGGCCCCACACCTACAAGTGCCGGCACACAAGCAGCACCATGATACATATTACAAATAGCCAACGGCGCAATTCCCCCATCGGGCGTGCCTGCAAATGCACGCTGACGCCGAATGGGCTCCGCCACCACTGCATGGTCAGCCTGGGCACCGTGACTAAAGTTCAGATCAAATAGCCCCACCCCCGCGCTGAGTAGCCGACCAATCATGTCTTGAATCTGGTGGACAGCCGCCGTCAGGATAGCCGCGCTAATATTTGAGCACGTTGGCGGCTTAGCATCCTATGAATCGGGTAGAGTATGGCACGCTAGTGAAAACCGGCGCGGTGTCACAATACTGCACCGAGCACAACCGAAAGCTAAAGTGATAAGCCACATCAAGACAGCGAGAGTATCGATTGACAATGCCATATGCTGACAACAGAAGCCCTAACCCTCCCATAGGCTATTCATGCGATTGCACGCTCTCACAAGCTCAGCAGATCGATCTGGTGGCTGAATTCCACGTAAATCGGATTCGCCCGTCGCGTATAGCGTATCGCTTGGGGATCGATCTTGCTCAGGTCGAGGCGTGGTTATCGGGGGAGCAGGACAGTGATCGTTTTCAGGATCTCATCAGTCGCCATCGGCGGCGCAAATACCAAATGCAGCTGAGACGGGCTGCGCAATTTCGCGGGCAGCAATCCTATGAGATGCGTCTAGCCGCAGAACGAGATCTTGCGAAGCAATACAGCCAATGACACCGTTTTTTCGGTATCGCACTTAGGAGAGTGATCGCGAATGGAGCAGGGAATCAGAGACGTAATTGAGAGGTGGCATGACATGATGTCGGGCGCCTCTCAAGAGGGCTTATTTGAGCTGCTAGCTGAGGACTGCATTTTTTGGTCTCCGGTTGTACACACACCTCAGCGAGGCAGAGAAATAACGTACTTATATCTGAGCGCAGCTAGTCAGGTCTTCAATGATGACTTTTGCTACGTGAGTGAGATAGTCGATGGCAGCCGCGCCGTGCTTGAATTTACCTGTGCGATCGATGATGTTCAGATCAACGGCGTTGATATCATTCAGGCAAGAGACCGGCAGATCAGCGAATTCAAGGTTATGGTGCGACCATTGAAAGCCGTTAACAAAGTGCACGAGCGCATGATGCGCATGCTCGAGAACCTTGAGGCTTCGACTTCCTAGCTTAAGCCGGTGAGTTTTTCCGCTATTCCGATGCTTGTGGCCACAGATATCCGGGGCTACACTTTTCTTCTTAAAAAAGGAACACATCGTTATGTCGCTCATAGTCAAAACCACTTACCGGGTGCGAGAAGCTGATAAGGCGTCTTTTTTGGCGGATTTTTCTGTCGTCGCTCAAGCCACGATGGCGGCTCCAGCCTGTAACTGGATTTATGTGGCTGAAGATTTAGAAGAAAACACGGTGGTGGCCATGTCTTATTGGCAGTCTGAAGCGGGCTTTGATGATCATTTGAGATGGCGAATTGGTACCAGCCGTTGGACCGAGATGGAGCAGAAATATCTGACTGCAGAGCCTGAATTCAGCCTGATGCCGGTGATGTTCCGATTCCGCGACATGGCTTGAGGGCCTGAGTGCCTGCCTCAGTCCGTAAAGCTAACTACCGCTGCGTTTTGACTCGATCAAATGATGCGCCAACTCTTCCGCCTGGGTTTTTGATAAGCCCATACGCTCCCTGAGCTCTTCGATTTCTTCGGCTTCCTCGCTAGAGATGATGCCGTCTTCTAACGCCTCCCGAAGCTTGTGCTCAAACTCCGCATATTGCTTGGACATTTGTTTGGAGAAGCCGGCGCCTACGATGCCGGTCAGTAGCGCCACCGTACACACCCCCATAATTGCGGTGAGGGCACCAATAAGCTTCCCACCTGCCGTGATCGGTGACACATCCCCGTAGCCCACTGTTGTTAGCGTCACGATGGACCACCACATCGTCTCTGGGATAGATGGGAAAGCATCGGGCTGTGCATCGTGCTCGGCAACATAAATCAGAGAGCTCGACAGGAACAGCGCGACCACCATCAAGTAGAGGGCGGCAACAAATGCTTGACGTTCCGAATGGATGGCGGAGACCAGATCCTCTAAAGCGGTGGTGTAATGACTCAACTTGAGTAGTCGTGCGAGTCGCATGACTCTCAGTAGTCGCAAGTCAGCCCCCACCCAGATGAATTGCAACAATGTGGGCAGTATCGCTACCAAGTCTATGAGGCCTGTGAAGCTAAAGATATAGCCCAGACGCTTGCGCAACGGCGTTGAGCCCTTGAGATCCTCATTATCCGGAGCCGTCCAGATGCGCAAGATATACTCGATGGAAAAAAAGACCACCGAGATAAATTCGAAGATCAATAGCTCGAAGGACCAGACTTCACTGATGGATGCGACAGATTCAAGCGTGATGGCAACGAGGTTAAGTGAGATCAGTAAAAACAGAAAGGTATTAAGTCTTCGGGCCGCCTTTTTGTGTTCAGAGGATTTTTCGAAGAGCGAGCCAATATAACGCCGGGTAGTCACAATCATATCCTTGTCACGATCGGCCACTGCCCCAGCAGTTGCCGCTTTTTCGTCCTTGGAGTATGTTGCCAGCAAGCTTCGATGAACGTAAGTGCAAATAGAGACACGTCTGCATGCCGGCGGCATGTCATCAATCACTCAGATCGGCTTGCCTATCTGAATTTGTTGCGCTGAGGGCGGTCTGGGGAAAGGGACGGACAGTCAAATGAAACTGAAATTCATCGCAATCTTGCTTCTCTCATGTTGTTGCCCGGTTGTTTTTGCCAAGCCACTTGCCAGTGCCTCCTATAAGGAAGTCTGTGAACAGATGGACCACCAAGGTATCTATAGCCGAACGCAGTCGGATCCCAATTCGCAACAGTTGATTGAGAATGTAGTGATCGTGGTTGGCGCGGGGCACACAAGCCGCATCAAGCACGCTCAGCCAGTTGCCCATTCCGATATCGTTGTAGGCGTGAATATGACCCAGATCAACACCGTGAATAGCAGCGTTAATGAAGATAGCGGCCTTGCAGCCCCCTCTGCGAGTCCATGTAGATGAGCTACTGGCGCTGATCCACTTATGGCGATGCAACAAAGCTTGATAGGGACTAGTGCCGTGACACGGGAGTTGCTGGCGCACCTAGAGCGGGTGGCGCCCACCGACGCGCCGGTACTGGTGCGTGGCCCAACGGGTGTGGGTAAAGAGCTGGTGGCGCGCGAAATCCATAGGTTATCCGGCCGAGACCCCAAGGGTAGCTTTGTCGCGGTGAATTGCAGCGCCATTCCCAACGAGCTGCTGGAGAGTGAGATATTTGGTCACGAAAAGGGCGCTTTCTCTGGCGCGGTGAGTAGCTATCAAGGCAGGATGCGTTTGGCCGACGGTGGCTCGCTATTACTAGATGAGATTGGGGATATGCCTCCTGATCTGCAGGCTAAGCTATTGAGAGTGGTGCAGGAGGGTGTTGTGACGCCAGTCGGGTCTGGCAAGGAAATTCCTGTCGATGTGCGGATTATTTCAGCCACCCACAAACCGCTGGAGTCCCTAATAGAGACAGGGCAATTTCGCGAGGACCTGTTTTTTCGGTTGAACGTCATTCCTATCACTGTCTCGCCTCTCCGGGATCGACCTGAAGAGGTCGTTGAGCTCTTCGATCATTTCAGTGTTGCTTATGCATTAAGGGCAGATCCCATTAAGCTGAATGCACGCTCCATGAGTTTGCTTCAGGCTTACCAGTGGCCTGGAAATGTCCGGGAGTTGGAAAACTTCTGCCGCCGATTATCTGCCTTGTATCCTGGAGATAATATCAACCTTTACGAATTACCTGTGGACTTCCTGCCACCCCAGATGATGAGCCTTATGGCCGCACAAGACTGTGAAGCCAAGGCGCCGGCCTCAGAAGGCGCGTGGGATGCTGCCACCCTTGCATTAGGTGAGGTCAGCACGGCGGGTGAGGATGAAGACGGCCTAGCTAGAGTACTGGGTATAACGGCTGCCGAGGCGCCTACCCATGTGGCGTTGGATGAGGCGTCCCTCAAGGATCGTGTTACTGATTTTGAGCGTCAATTGATCCAGAAGGCACTCGGGGACGCCAATAGCAATATCTCCGAGGCCGCCCGGCTACTGGGGGTTAAGCGTACGACCCTGATCGAAAAAATGGGCAGGCTTAACATCGCAAAACGCTAAAGAGTAAATGTCAAAAAATTGACATTGCCTGTCAATTTTGGCGGCTTCGAACCTTCCTAAAATCTGCAGCTCTATGAAATTACTTAAATTTCTCATGATGGCCTCCTGCTTGCTAGATAATCAGGCACGTAACGGGGAAGCGACGCAGTGTCCAAAGAGTCAGATATAAGGCAACAGTTGAATGTGCTGTCAGTGCGCGGGACCGGCTTTCCCGAGGAGTACCTGCGCGGCAGTTCATGGGACTTAATGGTTCAGCTGACTCAGGCGCCTGAGGTTTTTGCCGAACGGACGACTGACAGTGCTGCCTCCTGCGTCGCGGTGGGGCCTGCATGGTCAAAGGAAGAGCCCTATTTGCGCCAGATTCTTGAGGAGGCTCCCGAGACTGCGGTAATCCTCATGCCCGCTGGAGATCTCACGTTGGCGCACCTGATCGGTGTTAGGGGCTTTGATGCGTTTGTCACTTACGCCGATAACAGCGATTGGGTGGCGCTGGTTGATACCGCGTTGAGCTATGCCGAGGCACCGGAAAACCCCAATAAATCAAGCTCTGCCGCCCCTTCTATGCCTTCTGTTCCCTCGCGAGGCCAGCGGAAGCAGGTGGTATTCAGTGACCCCGTGAGCAAAGCGATGTTGGCGCTGGTTCAGCGAGTCGCACAGGTGGATGTGACTGCGCTTCTATCAGGCCCTTCAGGTGTGGGTAAAGAGGTGGTGGCGCAGATTCTTCACAACGCCTCTGCCCGAGCTTCGGGCCCGTTTATCGCGCTGAATTGTTCCGCGATGCCCGAACATCTGGTGGAGAGCATTTTATTTGGTCATGTGAAAGGCTCATTTACGGGTGCAATTAAAGACCAGCCGGGTATTTTTGAGGAAGCGCACAACGGCACGCTGTTTCTCGATGAGGTGGGTGAGCTGCCGTTGCACATTCAACCAAAATTGCTGCGTGTCATTCAGGAGCGCAGAGCCGCACGAATAGGCAGTATCCGTGAGGTGAGCTTCGATGTTCGTCTGGTGGCGGCCACCAATCGGGACCTGGTTGAGTTGGTTAAGAAAGGCGAGTTCAGAGAAGACTTACTGTATCGACTCAACGCCTTTCACATCGGCATACCACCGTTAC
Organism: Halieaceae bacterium; assembly: GCA_902518075.1. The sequence continues at coordinate 19,103 of CABYEX010000018.1, forward strand.
GGGAGCGCCCCGAAGACATCCGGCAACTGGCGATCAGTTTTGCCGCCTCCGAGCAGCTTGCGGGCATCGCTATGCATATTGACGAAGCTGCGATTCAGCAGCTCCTGCAGCATCAGTGGCCCGGTAATGTACGGGAGCTAGACAATGTCATTTGTCGTGCGAAGGTGCTTGCCATTCACAATGTGATTCAGCCCGAGCACATTTATTTTGATGCTCTTGAGTTTTCGCCCTCTTCACTTCCAGGCGCGCCCGACCAGTTCACGACTTCCGATATTGCAAAGCCGCAGAGCCAGGAGCACGTCATTCAATCCGATCAGAACTTGGTCTCGGCGAAAGAGCAGGCGGAATGGCAGTTGATTCAAGCAGCCCTGCAGGAAACTGACTCTAAAAAAGAGGCGGCAGAGCGCCTGGGCATCAGCCCGAGAACGCTACGGCACAAATTACAAAAGCTGAAGGCGGCAGACGCTGACAGCATGCAATCAATGGGTGCCTCATGATTGATAAAACCAATATGCAGGGTGTAATGAACGTCATTCGACAGGCCGAAATAGCCAACAGTCGCGCTGCTGATGCATCCTTGGGTATCAGCAATGAACAGCAGCAGTCGCGTTTTGCATCAGATCTGTTGGCAGCTATCCGGTCGGTCAATGCAGCGCAAATGCGTTCAGGCGACACCAAAACAGCCTTTGAAGCGTCGGCAGACGTCAGCGTTACCGATGTCTTGATTGATTCACAGCGTGCATCGGTTGCCTTCGAGGCCACGCTTCAAGTTCGAAATAAGGTCCTGAAGGCCTATCAAGATGTCATGAGTATGCCGGTCTGATATGCCAGGCATGGACAAGGGGTAACAGACAATGGAAGCAGCACTCGAAGAACGACCACCGATAGAGGGGTCAGCGACCGAAGTAGACGCTGGCAGTAACCCGCCCATCGAGACGGGCAATGCCACTGTGCCTGCCGAGCAGGCCGGCGCCGTTCCTGCGAATCAGGCTCAGGCGATGCCCGCTGTGAGGGACGTGTTGTCACAGCCTGCTGTGCGTCGCGCTATGCCCGCTATCGTCGGTCTTTTGTCCTTGCTGTTAGTGCTGATTTTCTGGTCGGTGATGACATCTACTCCTTACCGAAGCGTCTCTGATGGCATGGAGCAGGCAGATGTTCAGTTGGCCTTTGAGGCGCTGAAATCTGCTAACTACGACGTCCGAATTAATAAATCTACTGGGCGTCTCGAGGTGCCCGAGAATGTGTTTCAGGCGGCGCGAATCTTCTTAGCGTCCCAGGGCATCCCTAGGGCTGCAGCCGAGGGTGGCATGGGCTCGCTGGCTGATGGCAGCTCGATGACAACCAGCCAGTTCATGGAGCAGGTGAAATACAACAATGCGATCGAGATTGAACTCGCGCGCACTATTTCCGAGATCAGCACGATCGAAATGGCCCGGGTTCATTTAGCCGCGCCCAAGCAAAGCGTCTTTGTCCGCGATAGGCAACCTGCCAAGGCCTCGGTGATTGTCAAGCCATATCGGGGCAGAGTCGTTGACCCCGCGCAGGTACTTTCAATCGTTCACTTGGTCAGCGCCAGTGTGCCCTATCTCGCCACGCAGGACGTCACGGTGGTAGATCACTACGGTAACTTGTTAACCGGCAGCAATGCTGAAAAAGATGGCACCCCTGCCCTTAACAACGCGCGTTTTGAAGCAGAGCGAGAAGCAGATTTGGCTGACCGTATTCGGGAGCTCCTGATCCCCGCTCTGGGTGGCGGCAACGTGCGAACCGTCGTCAATCTGGAGATGGATTTCACCCAACGTGAAACCACCACTGAGCAGTATCTGGATCTCGAGGGGGGCGGAGCGGAAGTGCGCTCTGAGGTGATTACTTCAGATACGCAGACTGGTATCGCTGCATCGGGGGTGCCGGGCGGCACCACCAACATCCCACCCGACCAGCCAGAAGTTGTGCCGGAGGGTGAGGTGGCCGAGAACCCAACCAATACCGAAACCGCTACCACTGAACGTGAGCAAACCACGCGTAACTATGAGCTCGATAAAGAGATCCGGTTTGTGAAAGAGCAGACAGGTCGAGTGACCTCTATGACAGCAGGCGTCATCATCAATGAGGAGGCCTTGAGGGACCTGGCGAAGCGCCGCTACTACGCCTCTCTCGATCAGGGGTCTACTGTCACTGAAGACTTGCTCGCAGAAGAAGAAGTAGATGAAGATGCCGAGGCGGGCCTCGAGGGTGCTGCTGCATCGCTGGCACCCATTCCCAGCGCGGAGTTACAGCGATTCATGGCTGAAGAGATCGAGCGGTTCCGCGCGCTGGTCATTACCGCCCTGCCCTATGACGAGGCGCGCGGTGACTCACTGTCAATGACCTCGGCGCCCTTCTTCTCGGACCCCCCGCAGGATTATCAGTTGCCCTGGCACAAGGACCCCGCCATTATCGAGTGGGGCCGCCACGGGATGACATCGATCGGCCTGATTGCTTTCTTCCTGCTTGTCATTGCCCCGGTCCTGAGGGTCTACATGCCCAAGATTGAGGAGAACGATGCCTTGCTAGGGGATCAATTGATTGACGGCGAGCTCAGCGTGGCTGACAGGAAAGCGCTTGAGGAGGGAGAATCTCTCGACGAGATTAAGGCCAAACTCAAGCCCAAGAAGTCTGCTATTTCAGCCGATATGCTCGACACGGCCAACAGTTATGATGACAAAGTGGCCGTGGTGCGACTCCTTGTTGCCGAGGACGCAGGCCGTGTTGCTAACGTACTAAAGAGGATGATTAAACCTGTCTAAGGGAGCTGGATAATGGCAGAAGCAGCAACAAACATTCCGCCAGGAGATGGCGAAAAAGAGCTCCCGGACTTCGTTCGCGAGGAGCTAGAGATCATGACGACCACCGAACGTGCGGCGGTCATTATGTTGCTTATGGGTGAGACGCAGGCGTCGGATATCATTCGTTATATGAACCCTCGCGAGGTGCAGGCTCTGGGTTCAGCGATGGTGGGTGTCGTTGATCTCTCACAGGAAACCGTGAGCGAGGTGCTCGATGATTTCGTCGGCACTATCAAGCAGCAGACAAACCTGGGGCTTGGCACGACAGACTATGTCGAATCCGTTTTGAAGCGCGCACTAGGTGCCGACAAGGCTAGCACGGTATTGAGTCGCATTTTGCCCGGTGGATCAACAAAGGGTCTGGAGATTTTGCGATGGATGGATGCTCGGGCGATTTCGGACATGATCATTAACGAGCACCCGCAGGTGATTGCCATCATTCTCTCGGTGTTGGAATACGACGTCGCCGCTGACGTGCTGAGCTTTTTACCGCCGGAGAATCGTGCTGAGGTCATGCAGCGTGTGGCCAGTCTAGAGACCGTTCAGCCATCCGCGATGGAAGAGCTGGAGCGCATCATGTCTGAGCAGTTCTCCAGTAATTCCTCCGCGCAATCCTCGAGCTTTGGTGGGGTGAAGACAGCCGCAAAGATCATGAACTTCGTCAAAGTCGATCTTGAAACTTCGGTGATGAAGTCTCTGACCGAGCTGGACGAGGACCTCACGCTTCAGATTCAAGACAACATGTTCACTTTTGAGAACCTGTCGATGGTGGATAACCGCGCCATTCAGGTGATGATGCGCAACATCGAGTCTGATTTGCTAATGGTCGCGTTGAAGGGCGCCAGCGAAGAGACTCGCGACAAGTTCTTTGACAACATGTCGCAACGAGCCAAGGCGATGTTCATTGATGACATGGAGTCTAAAGGCCCGATGCGTATCTCTGATGTTGAGGACGCACAGAAAAATATCATGCGCATTGCAAGAAAGCTGTCTGACGCCGGTGAACTGGTACTCGCCGGCCGCGGAGATGACTTTGTCTAAAGCCAGTGACACCGTCGTCTGGGAGTTGAACGAACTCCTTGCTGCTGATCGCCGCGCCAAAGCCTTCAGTGAAGCCTCAGCTGCCGGGGATTTCTCGGCGCGCCCGATGGGCTTTGAGGAAGCACATTGGCAGCAGATCAGCAGTGAGACCGAGGCCGCGGAGCATGAGAGTGACTTCGAATCGGCCGAAGAGGCTAACTTAGGGGACGGTGAAACGGCGGCTGCCGACGAGGCAGAGGGGGAAGAACAGGAAGAAATTGATATTGATCAGCTGCTCGAGGACAAATTTCAGGAGGGCGTCGCAGAGGGTATCAGGCAGTCCAATCTTGAGAGCCAGCAGCGGGAAGCACTTGCCGAGCGTTTCTTTGAGGCGATTCAGGCTCAGATGGACGCGCTCCCAAGGATCTGGCCTGTGGTCACAGATCTGTCACTCGACGTCGCCAAAACCGTTTGTTTGCAGTCGCTCAGAGTGGATGAACAAGTATTTCGGGCGTATCTCAATACGGCTTTGGAGAAGATAGAATTCCCGGAAAGCGTACCGGTGGAAATAAAAGTGTCAGCCTCGATGGCAGCAGTGGTGCCAGAGCAGCAGCTCTCCGAACTGCTGGCTGACCGACCCGTTTCTTTGACGGTCGATCCGGACCTGAAAGACGGAGATATCTCTGTTCAGTATGACCATCTGGTCATTGATAGACTGCTCGAATGCGAATTCGATCAGCTGCGTGAACAACTGGTAGCGCAGTTCCCTGATGCTTTGCTTGATTCATGAACCCGAGCCCCGACACTATTGAACAGCTGCGGGCGGACCGAAGTTGGCCTCAGTTGGCTGCGCCAGATGCTTGGACATGGGCCAAGATCAGGCATGTCTCGGGTCATGTTGTGGAGTGTGACGGACTCCAGGCACCCTTGGGTGCCATGTGCGAAATCGAGACGGATATCCCTGGGGCACCCAACGTACCCGCCGAGGTAGTGGCTTTCTCTGACCAAACCCTAAAATTGATCCCTTTTTCAGAAACTGTGGGGGTGTCGCGAGAGAGCCGGATTCGCTTGGTCAATCGCCGTGTTGGTCTGCCAGTCGGCGCACATTTACTTGGCAGGGTAATAGACCCTCTGGGCAATCCGCTGGACGACAAGCCGCTCATACATCCACGATTTGTGTCTAATTTCTATGGCCGGAGTATCCCGGCACTGCATCGCCAACCGGTATCGACGCCCATGGATGTTGGCGTGCGCGCGGTTAATGGTGTTTTGACGCTTGCCAAAGGACAACGTATTGGCCTGATAGCCGGTTCTGGCGTAGGTAAGAGCACGCTGCTGGGCATGATGACCCGTCACACTGTTGCTGAGGTTGTGGTGCTGGCACTCATCGGCGAGCGCGGCCGAGAGGCAGGTGAGTTCCTTGCCGAAAGTCTCGGGCCCGAGGGTTTGCGGAAGTCTGTAGTGATCTTAGCCACCTCTGACTGCACGTCCGTTATGCGACGTCAGGCGGCTGAAGTGGCGCACTTGGTGGCGGAATATTTTCGCGATCAAGGAAGTGATGTGTTGCTTCTTTGCGACAGTCTCACCCGAATTGCGCATGCCCAAAGGGAGATTGGTCTTGCCACCGGGGAGCCGCCCACAAATAAGGGCTACCCACCCTCGGTTTTCAGTGATTTGCCAAAGCTGGTGGAGCGTGGCGGTCCCGGCGATGGCGCAGGCACGATTACCAGCGTGTATACCGTGCTGTCTGAGCACGATGAGGGAATGGACCCTATCGTTGAGGTGGCTCGTGCCTCACTTGACGGACAAATTATGCTGTCCAGGGAGCTGGCAGATACCGGGCTCTATCCGGCTATCAATTTGCGCGGCTCGATATCAAGATTAGCGTCCAAGGTGCTCGGTGCGCATGAAATCAAGATGGCGACCGAATTCCGGCGTCTTTGGTCTCTGTATGAGTCAAATAGAGATCTGATTATGGTGGGGGCTTATGAGCAGGGCACTGACCCGGAGCTCGACAAAGCCATTGCGATCAGGCCTATGATGCTGGAATTTCTCCGACAGGGAGCGACCGAGGCATGCTCGATGGAGCAGGCGACCGCCGCCATGGCGCAGATTATCGCGCGAGGTCAGCATGGCCACTAAGTGGGACCCCCTAGTGCTAAAATACCAGCGACAATATCAGCAGGAATTAGGGCGACTGGCTGAGCTAAGACGGCACCTTAAGGAGACTGAGTCCAACCGCGACAAAGTAGCCGAGCGTCAGACGCACTTCCGACGCCAGCTTCATACCAATACTCTCCGGGAGATCGACGACTGGCGCGTTATGAAGTCCTTTCTCGAAGACCTCGATATATTGCGGAACAACTGTGAAGGACAGCTTATTGAGGTCAGGGAGCTGATTGGTCGCGCGCAGGAGCAAAACCAGCGCACTGCTCAGGTTCTGCAAAAATATGAGCACCTTCAGCAGCAAACGTTGAACAGCCGTCGAATCCGTCGCGAGCGCCGAGAGACCGATTCTCTCGATGAATGGGCTCTGCAGAGTTACGCTCGATCGGACTTGGCACGCGACTTGCATTAATCACTAGCAGTGAACAATGTGACGAGCGATTGAACTGTGGACCCCCAGATCGGAACAGATATAGCCAAGCTGCTAGGAAACCTAGGAAAATCAACGGTTCCAAGCGGTTCTTCAGCGACTGGCAGTGAGGCCGGCGCAGCATTTAAGCGTGCTATGGCGGCATCTGAGCACGCGCAGGCAGCTGAAACAGGCGGCAAGGGTTTGCCGGCGGCATCCGCGTCGACCACACCGTCTCGAGAGCCCGCTGATCTTCCAGTTGCCGGTTCTGTAGCGTCGATGCCTGCAGCCGAGCGTGTTTCGACGACGTCTCTACCCGGATTTGACCTGCATGTGGTGGGGGAGCCTGTCGAACGGCTCGCCGCGATGAAATATGCTGAGCGAGCAGGCCTGTCTGCCGAGGCATTGGCGCAGCTCTTTCCGGCGACTGACCAGCAGTTGGCAGATCCATCAGGTCAGGGTCGCAGTCTGGCTGACGCAGTCGCTACTGCGACTGTCGCTTGGCTGGCGAGAATTCAAACTGAAGAATCTGCTGCCACTGAAGCTCTTTCGCCAATAGTCGGTTCTGGGCGCGGTGCTCAAACATTTGAGGTAGTAGATTCCGCGCAGCGCCTTGAAATCGATGTCGACAGCTTGAATCAGCTCATCGCACCCATGCTTGCGCAGGTGAATGCGGGAGGTGCCGCAGAAGATGGTAAGCAATCTGTTGATCTGGCGACGCAGATTGGGGCAGGCTTGCAGGCAGTCGTCTCGTCTCGACATGGCGCTGCCCAGTTCACAGAAGATAACGATCTACTGACTCGCATTAAAGACGTTGTAACCCCCGCAGTTGCGCAGTGGGTTGCTAGCGGCGGAGCAGACGCCGTGGCTCAAGGTGAAAACCTTAATACTGAGGGAGCTGTTAAAGAGCTGACCACCCGAATTACACAGCAGATTGCCTCGACTCTGAGCGACTCTCAGGCTAATGCCATTGTGGCTGCGGCCAATCCGTCTCGCGCTGACTTGACCGCTGAACTTAAGTCCGTGATTGCGACGTGGGTAGCACAATCGCCAATATCGACTGACAACGCCATCCCTGAGCAATGGGTTCGCGACGTCGCTCAGCGCGTGACGGCGGAAGTTACTCAATGGCGTACAGATGCACAAAGTGTGGATCTCTCCGTGCAGCAGCTGTCGGCGCAGATAGCACCTGAGCTTTTCAAGGCCTTACAGGCATTTACGGAAAATCCGCTTCGATCTCCAGCGGCTGTAGTTGCGCAGCACCGGTCTGCCAGCACGATAGCCACCTTGGCGACTATCCCCGCCATGTTGGAAGGCGCTTCTGAGGCAGAAATAAGCGCCTTGCGCGCCACTGTGGTGTCGCAACCCCAGCCCGTTACTTTGGCCTTTGCAGGCGCTCAAACTGACGCTTCTCAACCGGCACCCCAAAGCCTCGCCAGTGCGCTGGCTCAGGTGATGGCGCCCACTTATCAGCCCATCGGTGAAGCGGCTGTGCTGCCGCAAGCTGCAACCTTGGATCGATTCGCGCTGCGTGGCGTGAACGTGACGACAGAGGGCAAGACGGAGATCACGAAGACAGAAGCTACCGTGGCCGCTGATTTAGTGAAGGGCGCCAAGGCCGATCCCGTTATGGCAATGCGTGACCTTGTGAGCGCTCGCAGCCTTGAGCTTGCGCGACTGGCCGCTACTTCGGATAAGCCTGCAGTAAGCCCGGCTACCCAACCGACGCCTTTCGCGGGGTTGGCGCAGGGCGATGTTTTTGACGCAGCCGCGGCGCGTGTTGGAGGCCAGGGCGATCTGTCTTTCAGACAGGCTCTTACTGGATCTGATAGATCAGCTCTCTCCGATGCTGCTCGGTTAAATCAATTTACGCCAAACCAGAATCTTGCAGCCCGTGAGTTTGCTGGACGGCAGCTTTCTGAGGCGCTGGGTCAACGTTTGGCGGCCAATATCGCGGCAGGGCACTATCGGCTGACTTTCAACGTTCATCCGAAGGAGCTTGGTGCGATAGATGTTGTGATGGAAATGCGCGACGGCCGCCTCGATGCACAAATTAATACCAACAACGCGGTTACCAGAGAACTCTTGGGTGACTCTCTGCCGCGACTTCGCGATGCGCTGCAGCAAAGTGGCGTCAATCTGGCGCACTTGCAGGTAGGGTCAGACACACAGCAGGGCCAATCTCAGGGCCGTGAGGCGAGCACTAATAATGCCGGTGCCGAGGATCAGGACAAATCGCGCCTGGCCCATGCTGAGTCAGATACCGTATCCGAGGACTTAGAGCTGGGACTGGATCTGGATTCGATCGATTTTTGGGCATAATGGGAACTGTGCCCCGAATAAGGATGGATAAGCATCATGGCTGACGAAGAATTAGAAGCGGGTGAAGGCGGAAAAAAATCGCCAATACTGACTTATATCCTGATTGGCGTGGGTGTGATTGTCGCCTTGGCCATTACGATATTGGCGACTATGTATTTCGTAGGATATTTCGATCCGGACTCTGCCGAGCGGATCGAAGCGACTGTGCAGCAGCTCGAACTGGACGCAGAAGAAGCGCGAGCCCGCGCGGAAGAGCTGGCCAAGGGCCCGGACAAGGAGACACTTGATTCTCCAGAACTGACCCGCTTCGAGAATACCTATATGGAAATTGAGCGCCCGCTGGTCGCGAATATCGTGAATTCCAGAAAGGTGATGCAGGTCAAGGTCGCAATCATGACCCATTATGATGATCGGGTTGTCGCGAATATGGAAAAACACGAGTTTGCCATCCGGTCCGAAATGTTGGACGTGATGCGCAAGATTGATGAAACCCGCATTTCAGAACCCAATTTCCGGTCTGATCTCGCCGAGCAACTCAAGATAGCGGTGAACTCAGTGCTTGAGAGATACGAGGATTTTGGCGGCGTGGAAGAGGTCATGTTCACTGAGTTCGTGGTTCAGTGAACCAGGTAAGCAGGTGAAATAAGCGTTATGGCTGAAGATAGCAGCAGACTTTCCGAAGAGGAGCTCAATGCATTGGCCTCCGACGAGGGGTTTGATGATGATTCAGCCTCTCTGATTGACCCTGAGGCTGCCCTCGGCGCAGAGATTCGCCCCCACAATTTGGTGACAGAAGATACCACTATTGGTATCAATTTGGCTGCGGTGGATATGATCACCGAGCGGTTCACACGTCACTTGAGGATGGGGTTGCTCGAGGTACTGCGGACCAGCCCGCGAATTACTGCCGACCGGGTTAAGACGCTCCCATTCTCTGAATATTTGCAAGACTTGAAGGCACCGCTATCCGTAAATACGGTTCGCTTGTCCGGGCTGCGCGGCACGTCGATGGTGGTCATTGACCCCAACGTGATCTTTGCCTCGCTCGATAACTTTTTTGGCGGGTTTGGGCGGGGTATTGAGGGGCTACCCCCGGGCCGGATGTTCACCCCAACCGAGACCCGTATTATCAACATTATGCTCGAGGTGGTCTTCGCCTCCATACATGAAGCCTGGTCTCCGATTATGGAGATTCAGTGCGAGCACGTCGGCTCCGAAATTAATCCGCAGTTTGTGCAAATTGTCGATGAGAACGATCTAGTCATTGTCTGCCACCTCGAGGTGGAACTGTCTAACAAGGAGCGCGGCACAATTGATGTGGTTTATCCCTTTGCAACTTTAAAGCCTATTCGTGACGTGCTCAGAGGTCGGGTCCAGGATTCCGAAGATCCGTCCGTAGATCATGATGTGTGGGCTCGAGAACTGGCCGGTGCGGCCTCTGACGCCGAGCTCGAACATCGCGTTATTTTGGGCGAGGTCGAAATGACGCTCGGCGACTTCAATAAAATGCAGGTGGGCGATTTATTAGATCTGCGCAAGTTTGATTTGGCGCGCGTATTGGTAGACGACATTCCGTTGTTTGAGGCTGAGGTAGGTACTGCAAATGGCTATGCGGCGGCGCGATTGCTTCAGGCCGTTGAGCTGGCAGAGAGCTAGTCAGCATCTGCTCGAACACCGTTAGGAGATATTCATGAGTGAAGAAGAGGAAACTGCTGACGTGTCGCTGGATCAGCTCAGTGAGGATGCTGAGAGCCAGGGTTTTGACGCCATGGTCAGCGCTGATGTACTCCAGAGTGTTCCCGTTACGCTCTCTGTCGAGGTGGGCCGAACGCGCCTAAAGATTCGCGATTTGCTGAGACTCAAGCAGGGTAGCGTTATCGAGCTGGAGCGAAACGCTGGCGAGCCTCTGGATCTTCTTGTGAACAATACAGTGGTCGCGCAGGGGGAAGTCGTCCTGGTCAACGATCGTTACGGTGTAAGGCTCACTCGCATCCTGCCTTCAGAAGACCGCGTCGAAAAGCTCTGAGTTCCGGTAACAACTTGTGGCTGAGGAGCTGAGTTGGGTCAGGTGGGTGACAGCCCTTTTTGTGGTGGTGGTCGCAATGGCGGTTAGCTTTTGGACACTGCGTCGAGTGCAAGGCTCGAGTCGGAGTTGGCTACCCATCCGCATTACTGGGCGTGTTCGTCTTAACCGCTCTGCCGAGTTAGTATTGGTAGAAGTCGACAATGAGCGGTTCTTAATTGGTGCAACTCCAGCTAATATCAACACCATTGCAAAGTGGCCTGCTGATGTGACTGGGAACGACGCACTTGGCCCCCCAGAATCGGCAAGTCGCGGTGCTGATTAGGCCAGGCTGACCCAATACCGCCGCGGGGGCGGGATCGGGACCGGGCCCATGGACTTGGGGGGCTAATGTTCAGACTCTTGCTGCTCTTGCTGGTGTCCTTGTTGGCGTCTGACGCTGCGGCACAGGGCACTATCCCGATTTTGAGCGCGGTGCAGGGCCAAGCGGGCGAAACCGAATATTCGGTGACCTTGCAGCTACTGGGCTTGATGACGGTACTCACCCTGTTACCGTCAATTCTACTGATGATGACCAGCTTTACGCGAATCATCATCGTTTTGTCGCTGCTTAGGCAGGCATTGGGTACCGCTCAGACCCCACCTAACCAAATCCTGTTAGGCATCGCACTTTTCCTCACCATCTTTATCATGGCGCCCGTATTCACTCAGGTTTACGACGACGCAATCGCACCCTACAGTAATGATGAGATGGAGCTGGAGGCAGCGATTGAGGCGGCGCAG
>CABYEX010000019.1 GCA_902518075.1 Halieaceae bacterium
GCATTACCTATCGACCCAAAGTTTCCATATTTACAACCCAACAGCCTTGAAGAAATTCGCGCTGAGCGTCCAGAGGGACCGCGGCAACTGGGCTCACTGGATGACAACGAACTGCTAGATAAGCTGCATGGCGCCTGGACCGGCCGCGCTGCGGGATGCGCACTTGGAAAGCCTGTGGAGGCGATGGGCATTCGTGGTCAGGCGGGCAAGTCAGGGCGCGAGGCGATTCGCGACTATCTGAAGAATCGTGATGATTGGCCGCTTGACGACTATTTCAGCGGTGCTTACGCCGGCGATGACTACACTTTGTATTGTCCACAATCGCAACGGGAAAACATTGCTTTCATGGAGGCCGACGACGATATCCATTACACCCTCATTGGTTTGAGTGTGCTTGAAACCTATGGGCCAGATTTCGTCTGGCGCGATGTTGCGAGAACGTGGAATTTTAGTATTCCTTATAACTATATTTGTACGGCGGAAACACAAGCCATCCTGAATTACAACAATGCGGTGCCGAGGAGGGCGCCTTCGGATTGGGTTACGCCTGAGTACACAAGCATGCACCGCAACCCCTATCGTGAATGGATCGGGGCTCAGATTCGAGCAGATGCCTGGGGTTATGTTTGTGCCGGTAATCCAGAGCTCGCCGCAGAGTTTGCTTATCGCGATTCTTGTTGGACTCACCGGGCGAACGGTATATATGGCGAGATGATGTTCGCCGCGATCATTGCCGCAGCCTTTATTGTTAATAGTCCGGTCGAGCTTGTGCAAATTGGACTGTCGGAGATTCCTAAACACTGCAAACTCGCAGAGGCTTGCCGAGCGGCATTAGTAAAAATGCCGCAGTGCGAGAATTTTGAGGTCTACATGGATTGGGTGCAGGAGCATTACGGCGACCTACACGGAGTGCATACTGTAAACAACGCTCTAGTCGTGATCGGTTCTTTGATTTTTGGAGAGACTGATTTTCATCAATCTATTTGCCGTGCTGTCGAAGGCGGATGGGATACCGATTGTAATGGCGCGACCTCAGGTTCGATCGTAGGTGCAGCTGCAGGTACTTCCGGCATTCGGTCCAAGCTTGTTGCGCCGCTCAACGATGTGATTAAGCCGATGGTGGTAGGTTTTCAGGAAATCACGATGACAGAGTTGGCCGAAAGGACACTCAAGGTTCACCACAAAGTTTGCGGGAATAACTAAGCTTGGGTGTAGGCCGTTCTGACGGTTGTATAGAACTCTTTTGCGTAGCTACCTTGCTCACGTGCACCATAGCTGGAGCTCTTGGTGCCGCCGAACGCGACGTGATAATCGACGCCTGCTGTTGGCGCATTGACCATCGCGACTCCAGCTTGAATGTTGCGTTTAAAGTGACTCGCATGCTTGAGTGATGTCGTAATGATGCCTGAGGATAGTCCCAAATCGGTATCGTTAGCGATCGCAAGCGCTTCATCGTAATCCTTTGCCGGAATAACGCTCGCAATAGGACCAAAAATTTCCTCTCGATTAATTCGCATGTTGGGGCTGGTGTCGATAAACAGCGCTGGGCTCATGTAAAACCCAGGAGTATCTCGTGACAGGCGTTCACCGCCATGCACGAGCGTTGCTCCCTCCTCCACACCGATCTGGATGTAGTCGAGATTTTTTTGGAGTTGACGCTCGTCCACTACCGGTCCGATATCTGTGCCAGCCTTCAGCGCATTATCAACAACTAGAGTGGACAGTCTCTCCCGCATCGAGGATACGAACTTGTCGTAGATGCCTTCAGTGACAATAAGCCTGCTGGATGCGGTGCAGCGCTGCCCGGTTGAAAAGTATGCGCCATTGATAGCGCAGTCGACGGCAGTGGGAAGATCCGCGTCATCCAACACGATTAATGGGTTCTTTCCGCCCATCTCTAACTGGACCTTGGCCATACGAGTGACCGCTCCTAGCGCCACGCTCTGGCCCGTTCTGACCGAGCCAGTGAAACTTATCCCGTTTACTTTTTGGTGATTAACAATGGTCGTACCCACTTCGGAGCCACTACCCATTACTAAGTTGAATACCCCGTCTGGTATTCCTGCGTTGACGATTATTTCTGACATTGCATGCGCGGTTGCTGGAACCAGTTCCGCTGGCTTGAAAACGACTGCGTTGCCGTAGGCTAGTGCAGGCGCAACCTTCCATGCGGGAATCGCGATTGGAAAATTCCAAGGGAGGATCAACCCGACCACACCTAGTGGTGCGCGGGTGATGGTGACGTCGAGACCGGGGCGTACTGAGTCAAAAATTTCTCCATTGAGCCGCAGCGTTTCGGCACCGAAGAATTTGAAAATCTGGGCAGCACGCACTGTTTCTCCAATTCCCTCGAGCAACGTCTTGCCTTCCTCTCGAGCAACTAACTCGCCAAGCTCTTCCTTTCGCGCTATCAGCTCGTTGCCAATCGCATCGAGGGCATCGCTCCGTTTCTGGATAGAGGATTGCCCCCAAGCAGGTGCCGCGGCGCTGGCGGCCTCGATTGCTCGCTCGGTTTGTACTGCGTCCGCCCACGCATAGGTGCCGACCACGTCTGTGGTGTCGGACGGGTTGATATTGTTTTCGCCGCTAACGCCTTCTACCCATTCACCAGCGATATAGTTTTTCTTGAGTTCGGACATCGATAAAAGTCAATTTTCCCAAGTGAAATTTTGGTGCCAGTAAGTTTAATTAAGTCTGACTACTCGCGATCCAAGGTTACCTCCGCTGAGAAGATCGACGAACGCTTGAGGCGCGGCCTCGAGCCCATACACTTCGTCAGTTAGAAACTTTAGTTCGCCACTCTCTAACCAAGTTAACAATTGATGCCGAGCCTCGGCGTATCGCTCGGCGTAATCGAACACTAAAAAGCCATTCATATTCAGGCGCTTGTTGATTAGTAGGCCGGGGATGCCCTTTGGGCTTGGTTCGGGTTTATCCGTATCGTACTGTGATACCACACCGCAACATGCGATGCGGCCGCCTTTGTTCATTCGAAATAAGGCCGAGCCTAGGATCATGCCGCCCGTATTGTCAAAGTAAACATCGACACCATCAGGTGTTGCGTTTTTCAGCGCGTTACGAAAATCCTCGGTCTTATAATTGACCGCAGCTTCAAAGCCCAGCTTCTCAACAAGTACCTTCGCTTTGGTATCACTGCCGCAGACGCCGACAGGCCGGGCCCCGTGTATGCTCGCTAGCTGGCCTACAAGGTGTCCCACCGATCCCGCCGCCGCAGAAACTAAGACTGTTTCGCCAGGTTTTGGGGCCGCAACCTCTAACAACCCGAAATAGGCGGTCAAGCCGCTGATGCCAAGTGCACCAAGATACCGAACCGGGTCATGGTCAGCAGGGATTACTTCTACGGCTCTGCCTTGGTGGACGGAGTACTGCTGCCAGCCAGTACTCGCCGTCACAAGACTCCCGGCGGGAAGAGTGTCGCAATTACTCTTTACGACCTCGCCGACCCCAGTCCCGTTCATAACTCGGCCAGCCTCGGGTGCACCAGCGTAGCTAGCACTGCCTTGGAGGCCTGCCCGAGTACCTGCAGAGATTATGAGGGCGGTAGTTTTGATTAGTACCTCATCCTCACCAATAGCGGGGACCTCGGAGTCTTCGCAACGAAAGTTCTTGGCCGTAAGTTTTCCTTGCGGCAATGAGTCGATCAGGATTTGCTTATTTTGCATGCCACAGAGTTCCATTGACTAAGGCCTGATAGGTAAAGTGCTCCAGCATCTCGCTATATGGCATATGCCCCCGACCCTTCTCATTTTTGATGCCATTTACCATGTAGACACCGATAAGATTTTCCTTAGGAGCAACGCGCACCCGCTCTTCAGCCGCAGCTGATCCTAGGAGCATACAAGAGACTAAAAAGGACACAGAGAATGCAAAGGAAAGCTTCATAATTTGCCCTCGGTTGAGGTGAGAATTTTTTGCAACTCTGATTATTAGTCATCATAACGTCCGGGCGATGGAAACTCCCCACAGAACCTCACAAATGCACCCATTTTCAAATGTCAGCTAGAGCACCCATTTGATTGCTACGCCGTCCACAGCGAAGGAGGGCAAGCTCTTGCCACCCAAGGGAGGCCAGAGCGGATCGACGTTGTCGGCATTCCAGTTGTCAAAGACCTTCGTAAGTTTTTTGATTACCTCGGGGTTGCGCTTTGCTAGGTTTATACGTTCGGCGGGATCACGAGATAGGTCGTAGAGCCAATTTTGGTTCGCCGCATGGATTAACTTCCAATCGTTTTGGCGCACGGCCCAGTTTGGCCCTTGCCGCCAAAATAGAGCGGTATGAGGTGAGGAAGTGGTCTGTCGGTTAAGGTGAGGAAGTAAATCCACACCATCAAGTGATCTGTCCGTTGGCAAACCGTGGCCAGCGGCACTTAGGAGCGTGGGGAACACATCAAGTGTGCTGACGGGTTGCCAATATTCTGTACCAGCCTCTATCTTTCCTGGCCACTTGACGATGTAAGGGACCCGCACACCGCCCTCAAACAGGGTGTGTTTACCCAGTCTAAACGGTCCATTGTTTGTGTAATTCGCAACACCTGCACCGTTATCACTAAGCAAGATCACAATGGTATTTTCCTCGAGCTCCTCAGTTCTGAGCGCTCGAAGGATTTTCCCAACGCCATGGTCTAATGCAGAGGTCATCCCCGCATAGATTCGTCGTGCCTCGTCATTGATATGAGCTAGGGGGTCGTAGTAGTCACTCGTCACCTGCAAGGGGCCATGTATCGCTGTGAATGGGACATATAGGAAAAACGGCCCACGCTTTTTTTCTTCAATGAATTCCACGGCTTCGCGCGCGAAGGCGTCGGTCAGATAAGCGTCCTCTTTGACAAAATCTTTGTCACGCGAAACGTTGCTATCACTGTGGATCAACACTGTCGCGTTGTTACCATTTGGTTTTGCTAGCGGGTGCGTCCAGCTATAAACATCTTCGTTTGTTGGGTCGATGTAGTCCGCCCCCCAATTCAATATCCCAAAAAATCTGTCGAAGCCACGGTTAAGCGGATGATGATCACTTTTTATTCCAAGATGCCACTTCCCGACCATGCCCGTGGCATATCCAGCTTGTCCTAGCGCATCGGCGATCGTGATTTCGCCAACGGGGAGCCCAGCGTTTGCGGTTGGATCACCCTCCACGAGGAATTCATGGCCAAAACGATGCTGGTACCTTCCCGTGAGCAGACCCGCGCGGGATGGCGAGCATACGGGGCTGGTGACATAACCCGCTGTGAAGCGGACGCCATCGTCGGCGAGCTGCGTTATGTTAGGGGTCGGCACAGTACCGCAGCCATAAACCTCGCTATCACAGTAGCCAAGGTCGTCTGCCAAAATTAGAACAATGTTTGGTAGCGAGTGATTCTGACTTTTGCGGTTAGATAGAAATGCATCGACGCGCTGTTTTGCATTCTCGCGAATGTTTTGCCAGAACAGGCTGAAGTCGGAGCCATGTAAATTACGTTCAAAGAGCGACCATATCCCTTGGCTCTTGATTGCCTTGTCACGATCTCCATTTACGAAGAGCCAATTGCGCTCGCCGGCACGCCCGCACTTTGCTGTCACAGACCCTGCGTATAGCTTCCCAATCGAGGCCTCAGGCTCGGCAAACCCGGACCAATTCTCCAAGGCACCAAGGTGATCCTGCTTTTTGCTTGCTTCGCCGTCTGTCCGCCATGTTACTGGATTCACGCAAATACGCGGTCCAGGCGGGAAGCCTGAGTAGTCCTTTCCGTTCCATAGCACAGATTCCTCTTTGTCACTCCCCGCGGTCGGTGCTTTATCAGCCTCGTGCGCATCCCAGGAAATAAAGCAACCTGTATGCTCAGGTCCCGCACAGAGCTCAATATCTTGATAAGTTGTCTCCACTAGGGCTAGCGGCAAAATAGCGCCTATCGCATATGCTGCGATTAACCTGTTTATCAGGGGAGTCCCATCCACCTCTTCGTCTATGAGGCGGGCTAAATGGAATGCGCCTTGGCTATGACCTGCCAAAACAAAAGGCTCGTTCGGGTCAATGGTCTCTATAAAGTGGAGGAACGCGGAGCGGACGTCTTGGTAGCCGATTTCAAAAATCTGACTGGCGTCTTTTTGCTCGTAAGCCATCATGCTTGTTTGGCGATAGCGGGGAGCATAAACGCGGCAACAGGCATTGAATGCAGAGGCCTGTCTTGAGGTGGTGCCGAAATCCGTCTCGTATCGGGTTTGTTCGTTATTTATCGCTTGTACCCAGTTATCGCGCCCACCGTACGTTGTTTGATGCACGAAAAAAGCTGAGGCTCGTCGGTCAGAATCTGTCGTCGGAGTTATCCCATCCGGCAGTCTCTCTGCTGGGCTGTCCACGTCTGGCCAAGCTGACCAGCTACTTCTCTGGCTGTAGTCTGGCGTTGCTGGCAGAGGTTTGGAGCCGAACTCATGGTCGGGAGTCATTATCGAGTTAAAGATGCGAGGCCCAATGAGTACTAGTAAAAAGGCAGCTGCCAGCACAGTGCCACTGGTCCACAGTAAAAATTTTAAAATTACTCTCATCCAAGCAGTTCCGTGGCTAAGTACTTTGTAGTTGGACAAAGGCTCGGTAACGGCTGTCGGGGTCAGCCATGAGTGAGTCGTGATTTCCCTCGTCTACCAGTCGGCCCTCCTCAAGAAAGATAATTCGGTCAGCGTCCCGGATCGTTGATAATCGATGAGCAATCACTATTACGAGGTGATTGTGGGTCGCATGGCGTAACCCAGCCATGAGCTGATTTTCTGTTTGCGGGTCCAGTGCGGCGGTCGGTTCGTCCAAAATAATGATTGGTGTCTTTCGAATGAGGCCCCGAGCGATTGATAGTCTCTGCTTCTGGCCTACTGATAATGTGTCGCCGGATCGGCCAAGGTGAGTATCAATTCCGTCGGGCAGTTGCTCGATAAATTCTATTGCATTCGCTAAGTGGCACGCTTCGACTACGTCGGCTTCTGTTGCTAATGGATTTGCTAAAAGCAGGTTGTCGCGAATGCTGCCTGACATCAGCATGTGCTCCTGAAATACATAGGTCACCTGGCGGCGGAGGTCGTCTACTGAGACATTAGAGATATCCATGTCGTCGAGACGAACTGTCCCCGCACTGGGTTGCAAGAATCCAGGTAACAAGTAGGCAAGTGTCGTTTTACCTGCACCTGTAGGGCCCACAATGGCTACTAACTCTCCGAGAGATAATTCGAGGTTAATGTCACTCAGCGCAGCTCGACCGTCTGGGTATGCAAATGAGACAGCGTCTAGCGATACACCGCGCCGAACGTCTGACAGCAGAGTAGTAGTCCTATCTGCTTCGGAGGTGTAATCGATGAAAAAGAATACGCGACGGACTGCAGCGACATTTTTTTGTAGATCGATCCAATAAGTGCCTAGCAGTCGCGCTTTCTCGCCCAGCATCCAAAACATTGCAAATAGCACTGTGTAATCGCCAGGGGTCAGTACGCCGGTGATGACGTCGTCAGTAATGAAGACGAAGGCGATGCCGAGTGAAACCGTTGCGCAGGAGTAGGCAATAATTTTGACGATTGCGGCTAACAGTTGCGTCTTTAGAAAGCGCCGATAGGATTCTTTACTATCCGACTCGAACCTCTCCGCTTCTTTAGTGCTTCCACCCAGCGATTGGACCGCATCAACGTTTTCGATACTTTCCTCGATACTGTTTGTGGTCTTTGCGCCAGCGGCCCGACTTTCTTGATGTAGACGTCTGGCCCATCCCGACATTGGAGCGGTAATGACTATGATGAGTGGAATGATTCCAACTGCGAGCCAAACTAATTGAGGAGCAATGGCAAAATATGCGTATTGCATCAAGTAAATTGATATAGCGGTACTCAGGATTATCGTAAGTGGGTAAATCAAGATTCGGTAACAAATCTCGGGCAGCATCGGTGCGTCATACATCACGCGATAGACTGAGTCTCCAACCCGGTGATCATCTAACGTAGTCATTTCTAGCCGTGACAAGCGCCCCATCAGCTTTGTGCGGAGTCGATTCGCAAGCTGTTGAGAGAGGCGAATTGTGAGTAGCAATTCTGCTAAGCCCCATAATCCGTTGGTGTTGCTGCCGCCGGAAGAAAGTGCCTGCTCTGCTTGCGTCGCGGAATCGAAGCCCTGCGGCATCCCGATGTCTTGCACTTGCTCGGCGGGCGGCGCGCGCAAGCCAAACAGGATTAAGGTGATGATTAACAATGTCGTGACCGACAACATTATGCCGCCCGGGGACAGTCCCTCAGTCGCGTTTATGAGGGGCATCATGAACGGCGGAAACGGGACCGTCTCTGTGTCAAAAGGTTTCTGAAGAACGACTTGGTCGACGACTATTTTGAGTATCCAGGGAACGATTAACGGCGGAATGACAGAAACCACCGCAAAGCCTAATTTTGTAAAAAAAAGAGTGCGCACGTTTTTGAGTAAGCTCAAAGCGCGTCCGATCAATTGAAACGTTTCGGCAGCCGACAGCTTCGACTGCGTGTCAATGCGATCGTCGTATCTAAGCGCCTCACCCATGGGCGTCACCTAACTCGGCGTTAACAAATTTTGCGTAATCGCCTGTTTTGGACATGAGCTCATCATGGGTGCCAATTTCTTTAAGCTTGCCGTCATCCAGGAAGGCAATCTGATCAGCATTTCGAATAGTTGATAGCCGATGCGTGATGATGAAAACGATCTTATCCTTGCCCCACTCTGCGAGGTTCGCAATCACTCTTTGCTCTGTCTCTGCATCCAGTGCTGCCGTTGGCTCGTCAAGAATGAGAATTGCTGAATCTCGGAGCACCGCCCTGGCGATCGACAACCGTTGCCTTTGTCCAGTCGATAACTTGCCTCCTTTCTCACCGAGCTCAGTCGCATATCCCATAGGCAACTCCAGGATAAACTCATGCGCGCAGGCAATGCGGGCGGCCGATTCTATTGCCTTATCGTCGATCGCATCTTGCCCGTAGCGCAGGTTGTCAGTGACGCTTTGTGCGAACAGCGTATTTTGCTGCAACGCAATCGCGACGTTGACTCGGACATCAGATACCGCGAAGTCTCGCAAGCTCCTGCCATTGATTTTGACGGTGCCGGAATCTGGGTCGTACAAACGAATCGCCAGTGACATCAAGGTGGATTTTCCGACGCCTGTGCCTCCGACGATGGCAGTTATGCTTCCCTTTCGAGCGGTTAGATTCACTCCTGAAAGCACTGGTTTTTCTGGCTTATACCCAAAGGCTACTGACGAGAAGTTGATCTCCTCAACTGAATCAGGAAATGGTTTTGGATCCAGCGGATCTGTGACCTCGGGCTCTAGGTCTAAAAGGTAAAAGGCTCTCTGTAAGCCCACTGATAGATCTTGAATAAAACACCACAGAGAGGCCCATTCCCAGGCGTTGAGCGCGCTCTGCTCTGACTGCGCGGTCGCGTATTTATATGCCCCAAGGTTCCATACCACGAAGCCAACCATTGAGACTGAGGCTCCCATGTAGGTTGCTTTCTCAATGACGGACCAGGTCGCCATGAAGTACTCAGCCACGGCGAAGCCAGTAAAACCGATCAGAATGACACCTAGCATGAGCAACGACATATATTTGCGAAATTGAAACGCAGCTTCCAGCGCGCCCTGAGAGTCATGATCAAAGCGAGACATCATCAGCTGTTCGGCACCGTTCGCTTTGATGACACGCATCGCTGTCAAGTTTTCCTGAATCCGCGACGTAAGGTCACTGTTTAATTCCCGGGACAGTCTTGCTTTTGCTCGTATCGTTGGCGTCAAACTACGTGTCAGTCCCACGATTGCCGCAGCACTCACAAGTAAGATTACTGTGAACCAGAGCGATAACATCGTTAGCACGGCAGCCGCGAACAGTGATATCGCGATGACTCGCACAGGGCTCAAGATAAAGTACTGCAGCGTGTGCGTAATCGTGGCGCTATCTTGGTAAATGCGGTAGATCGCGTCACCCGTGCGGGTGTCGTTGTGGTAGCGTAGAGATAGGTACTCGGCGCGCGACAGCATCTCCACGCGCAGTTGTTGATTGATCCGTTGAAAGGTCCACACCATGTAGTACCAAACGGCCGTAGTGTAGGCAGTTAAGATAATCCAAAACGCGGCAGCAGCCGCAAGAATTCCCAGCCGAACGCGTTTCCGCTGCTCGTCGGTGAGGAGTGACTCATCCTCTATTCCACTAGTGACATACCCATCATCGACAAATAGCAGTGTCGCTTGAACTGGCTCTAACTTATTTCCAAGCAGTATTTTGTTCTCAACAAGATCTGTAACGACGACTATCCCGCCGAAATAGACAACGCCTATCAGAGAGTTGAGTGCAACAATCGTAATGAGATGCTTGAGTTGAGGGCGGTAATACGGCCAACAGCGCCATACCAGCCGAAATATGGCTCGTAATGACCGATCGTCGGCAGTCTCGCTCAAAAGTAACCCTCTGCGGCAAAGCTCGTCCAGGGTTCCCGTTCGCCAATCCCGTAACCACTCAAGAGACTGTTTTTCATCCATTCGCGGAATTGGGGATGATCGTCAAGCACTTCTAGATTAGCTAGCGCATCGAGCCATGCGGACGGGTCGTAGGTAACTTGTTTAGGACAGTACTCTCCGTCGACAATGACCCCATAACAGGCATGAAAAATTCCGCACCTTGGTTGACCCACGCTTCCCGGATTGATGTAGCGAGTCCCGTCGATCTGACGCTCAAACTGCACATGGGTGTGACCGAAAAAAGCTAAAGGTTGATCCGACTCCAGCGCGAGGAAACTCTCGCGGGGTGCATTGGGTAGGATCCTTGGCAAGCTCTGATCGATTTCGCCGTGATGAAGGTACATATCTATTCCACCAACCGTGTATCGGCCGGCCGGAGAATAACCTCGGATATATTCGTGCGCGGATTCGTCTAGTCTGTCGAGAATCCAATCGTGCAGTGCTACCCATTCATCAGGCCAGTTCGCATAAAGACTGCGATCCAGTACTTCCTCGTCATGATTTCCCATGACGCATACTTCAGGATCCAGCGACTGCAGAATCGCTGCAGTTTCATTTGCTTGCGGCCCCGCCAGGAGCGCGTCGCCCAAAAAGATTGTGTTGTCGATCGCGTCCTCGGCTTCGACTACTGCTCGGAGCGCATCGGCGTTGCCATGGATATCGCTGATAATCAAAGTTTTTATAATGCCATCTCCTTATTCTGTCCAGACAGATTTCAGTTCATGCATCTCAAAGTTCTCAATGATCTGCGGACCACTGTAGGTGTGCATCTCTATTGCATTCTCATACCCCCCGGGGAGGAAGCAATACGAAGCCGAGATCTCACCGTCGTTTAAAAACACTTCCACAGAGGTTACGTCAACGAGAATGCGCACAAGTAGCGAGGACGCATCTGGAATCCTCACCGGTGGCTTATCACCGACCATCTTAACTGTGCCACTAGGTGTCATTGCCATGGTGTTCTCTTCCCAATCGAACGCGAGGTACTGGCCACGTATCAGCAGATACAAACCTTTGGAGGTGTTCCTTGCAATTTTGAAAGAGATGTCGAGTAGCTTGCTATCGGTTTTTACCGAAAATGGTGAGCCGTTGGCGATCACTTTTTGGTCCACTTCAATTTTCTTGCCGTAGAGTGCGCTCAGCTCTGGCACTGGTCGACGAGCAAGCCGAGCGTCGGATCCTGTGCCCACCAGAGTAAGTTCGACAGGTATAGAAAGTTGCTGGTTAAATGGCATTTCTGGATACAGGCCTCCCGCCATCCATGAGATCTGTATGCGCCGCCCGTCTGGCGTATTACTCCAAGTTTGCGCTGCATAATTATTCGGACCACCGTCGTAGTGTTGCAGCTCTGTCTCCGCAACGAATTTATTCCCATCGAACTGTCCGATCAGATAGCCGCTGCCAGCGCCTGATAAGACCCAGCGATTAACACCGTCCTCGTCAACCAATGGGAAAAAATCAGGGCACTCGTATGTTCCTGGTAGGACTATATCTTGTATCCGAGACCACTCTTTGAGGTCAGACGAGCTTAATAAGCAGTAACGCTCGTCTTCTAGGTACAGGGCCATAACCCACTTTTGCGAGGTATCGTCCCACACTACTTTGGGGTCCCGGTTGTCTGCCTGCATCCAATCTACAATTGGATTGTGCTTGTATTTGGTAAAAGTTTGCCCGTCATCAACACTAAACGCGAGACACTGCACAAATGGTCGCGGTGGCGTCGCATGATTACCTGCCGCTGTATAAAACAGGAGCATCGCGTCCTTCCCAAAACCTGCAGCATTGTGGTGATCTATCACCGCGGAACCTGAAAACATACTTCCCATTTCATCTGGGTGAAGTGCGTGGTCCAACTGCCGCCAATGCAGGAGATCATTGCTTACTGCATGCCCCCACCACATCGGGCCCCAGGTCGGAGCTTCAATGTTGTGCTGGAAGAACAGATGCCAGATGCCGTCGTGATAGACGAGCCCGTTAGGGTCATTGATCCAGTTCTTCTTCGCCGAAAAGTGGAATTGTGGTCGGTGCAATTCCGAGTAAGAACTCAAGGTCCTAATCTCCTTTCATTGACAGCAGAGTGACGTTTTTTAGCCAGCGAATAAACTACTGGTGGTGAACCGTTGCAAACTGTCCCCCATTTTACTGTTTTGGGTGGGATTCGGCCCGGGGTCTGACTCTGTGCGATGCTCGCATGGTTGATTAGATGCATAATCACGACTACGACTTTTCTCAGAGCCATAGATGGCCCGCTTCGATCTCAACGACACAGTTGCCGTAATTACCGGTGCCGCGGGCGGCATCGGTAGTGTCTTGTGCAGGGAATTTGCGACCGCTGGAGCTCGAGTGGTGTTGGCTGGGCGGACCGAACAGTCTCTAGAGGCGGTGGCGGAGGAGATTGAAGCCGAAGAAGCGTTGATAGTGCCAACCGACATTAGGGATCCCTCTTCGGTCGATAATCTTATCGTCCGTAGCGTCGATCATTTCGGTCGGGTTGACGTAATGATTAACAATGCCGCTACTGGAACGCACCCCAAAAAACCGGAAGAGGTACCTTACGAAGAATGGGTCAGTCAAATCGATATAAATCTGACTGGAGTTTTCAATGGGTGTCTAGCGGCAGGTCGACAGATGATCCGACAGCAGTCCGGCAAGATCATTAATGTCTCATCGACCGCAGGCACGAAGGGAAATCCAGGCATGATTCACTATTCCGCTGCGAAGGCGGGGGTTTTGAGTCTGACCAATAACTTGGCGTATATGTGGGCAGAGCACAACATTTGCGTCAATGCTGTCGTTCCTGGGCTTGTCGCAACACCGGCGATGATCGCCTACGGCGTGACACCGCCAGAGATCGATGGGGATGGGAATCCGACGCCAAGGCTGTCTAGGGCGCCAGGCCCCGAAGATGTGGCCGCTCTGTGTCGCTACTTAGCCTCGCCAGCCGCCGACATGATTACCGGTGAAGCTATCCCGGTGCGGGCGTGGAATAAAATAGATCGATTTTGGGAGTAATTTCTCCGCGATGTTTATAGAACCAATCAATACGACTAAAGATTCCTTGGAGCTAGTTGGAGGCAAAGGTCGATCATTAGCTCGAATGACGAACGCCGGCTTCGATGTGCCGGGCGGATTTTTAGTCACTGCAGATACCTATCGCGCATTCATTGCGGAAAATGACTTGCAGTCGCAGATACTCGAATCGGCAAGTCCCGAGTTGCGTGATGGCTACCCAGCGTTCGACACCTGTGCTGAAAAAATTCGAGCCTTGATCATGAGCAGGTCTATCGGTGAAGCCATGTCAGCTGATATTAAGGCGGCCTACTCCAACCTGGATCAAGAGCAGATTTCGGTCGCGGTCCGCTCTTCTGCGAATGCAGAGGATTTGCCTGACTTTTCATTCGCTGGCCAACAAGAGACCTTTCTAAACGTAAGTGGTGAGGAAGAGGTTGTGGTGGCTGTGCAGAAATGCTGGGCTTCACTTTGGACCGCACAGGCAATCAGTTATCGCCACCAAAATGGGATCGATCAGGGCGTCGTCGCGATGGCCGTCGTCGTGCAGGTAATGATTCCATCAGATGTGTCCGGCATTTTGTTTACTGCGAACCCTGCCACGGGCGAACGATCAGAAATGATCGTAAATGCTAGTTTCGGGTTAGGCGAGGCGGTGGTCGGCGGCCAAGTGACGCCCGACACATTTATCATTGATCGGACCGACATGTCATTGAAAGAGACTGTGCTTGGTCCCAAGGAGCAACAAATCGTCTGTGACGATACCCAGGGCATCCGGATGGAGGACGTTGCAGAGGGTGACCGCACTAACTCCTCCTTGTCGGATCCGATGTTACTAGAGCTTAGCGAAACGGCTGCGAGAGTAGAGGCGCTTTATGGTGGGCAGCCTCAGGATATTGAGTGGGCATTCCGCGACGGCAGATTACGCCTGCTGCAATCAAGACCAATCACCAACCTTCCCGCCCAACCGATTGAACCCGACTGGACACCTGCACCGCCAGCGCAAAACGTTAGTCGGCGCCAAATTGTTGAAAACATGCCAGATCCCTTGTGCCCGTTGTTTGAGGATCTGTACTTGACTCAGGGCCTCGAGGCGCCGCGGAGAGAGAACCCGGGGAAGGCTATAAAAATGGTGGGTGGCGGCCCCATGTTTGTGACTGTAAATGGATACGGTTACCAACGCTTCGACTGGCCCAATATCGTGAAGGACATGGATTTTCGAAAGAAACGTAATGAAGGTGCCGTGCCCGTGACAGAGGAAGAAATTGAGGCGGCTGAGTTTCAAGCGTTTGAAAGAGAGCTGACGCAGCAAAAGAAAGACGCGCGCACTGCGGCTGTGGCCGATATTCAACCATTTCGAGAGAGCCTTAACGAGGCCGATCGAGCCATGTTTGAGGAGTGGTATGCCGAGCAGACATCGCAAAACATAGATGCACTGATCACTATTCCAGAGAGTGAGAGCCCTATTTTTATTGCATTCAATCGCACTGAGCAAAACGATGCAGTGCTTCAGAAGTGGTTTGATTACACAAAACCCAGATTAGAGGGTGTAGCCGACAAATATCGAGCTATGGATTACAAGAGCGCCTCGGCTCAAGAGCTCTACGATGCGATATGTGAAATGGCCATAGAGGAGGGTAGATACTGGACTGATGACTCTAGTCATACTTTCGGCGTCGCAAAATCAACTGATGATCAGTTCCAAACTTTTCTGAGAGAGACACTGCCTGACCACAATTTCATCAGTGGTCAGTTTCTGACGGGCATAGAGTCCAAAGCCATGCAGGCAAATGCCGACCTCTTCGAAATTGCCAAATTGGTTCGGGCTGACGAGGATCTTACTCATACCGTTTTAGTGGTGCCTTCCCCATTTTTATTTCGAGCGTTGTATGAACATGAAAAGGGTGCTGAGGTGCTGTCCGCGTTAAAAGATTACCTCGGCAAGTATGGTCATCAAGGCTACAGCATGGACTTCATTGAACCCACGCAAATCGAGGACCCCTCCGCGCTGTTTGCGTCATTAAAGGGGATGGTTCGTGACCCTAATTACCATCCGGACAATCAGACAACGAAAACTAAGGCTATTCGTGAGCAGAAATTATCCGAGATATCGGAGCTACTGACGGGTTTGCAGTACTGGCAGTTCCGCTTTCGTTGGTGGCTGGCGCTAAAGTACAACTACATCCGTGAAGAGGTTGCGTTTCGCTTCGGATACACTTGGTCAATACTGCGGCCAATGGCGTTCGAGTTAGGAAATCGTCTGGTTGAGGCAAAAATATTTCACCAGAGCGATGATGTTTTCTTTTTAACGGGTGATGAACTGCAGGCCGCCGTGCACGCGTATGGTAACGGTGATACCAATATCGACTTCGCGCCGCTCGCTGCCGAGCGCAGAGAATTGCGCGAGGCACGCAAACGTCACCACCCGCCGGGCACACTGCCGCCAGAGGTAAGCGAGCTCGATGCAGTGTCTTTTAAAGAGACCCAAATAAAAAACGATGCGGACAGCGATACGATGCGTGGCTTCCCGGTCAGCTCCGGAACGGTGACAGCCAAAGCCAGTGTCGTCTTAGGGCCCTCTGACTTTGACAATATGGTGCCAGGCAGCATCCTCGTAAGCCCCCTGACGACACCTGCGTGGACCCAATTATTTGCAAATGCTGTGGGTTTGGTGACCGATGTCGGCAGCATTCTTGCCCACGGCTCTATAGTGGCTCGCGAGTATGGCATCCCGGCGGTGCTGGGCGTTGGCAACGGAACGCAGCGGATTAAGCACGGCCAAACAATTTCTATTGATGGAGACGCGGGGACAGTTGTGATCCACGAAGAAGAGTAGCCCACCGGCAAATTTTGATAAAAAAAGGCGGCCCTATGGCCGCCTTTTTACACGCCTCAGCTCGGTTAGCTATGGCATGCCGTCGTAGCTGACTTGGAGCGTGTAGGTGGTCGGCTGCTGAATCAGACCAAAAAGCTGTGCATCTCCGCCACCCGCCGACGTTCGTGGCAGGTATTGGCCATCATGGCCACTGGCATTTCTGACAGAGAAAACGACGTCCCATGGGCCTTTGGTAACACCGAAGTTAAGCATTAAATTTTGGTATCGCTCCCGTGCGGGCACATAGGCGTCTGGTGCTGAGAACGGATTGATGCCATCGACTCTGTCGCGCGTCACATAGTTTGCCGACAAGTACATGTCCCAGCCGCTTACAACGTTGTCACGATTCCAGTTAACGCCAATATTGTGTGTCTCTGGAGCGTAGTTGTAGAGCTCACCTCCTTTTCTGATGGCACCTGGGTAATTTGAAACCGTACCCGGGTCTGGAACTTCAGTTACCTTTGTATCGGTATACGTGTAAGCGTAATCGATCAGTAAGCTATCAGTGATAGCCCAAGTTAGCGCCAACTCCGCCGACGTTACATCAGCATCTGTTCCGCCAATCGGCATCGATACTGGGTTTCCTGGCACTGCCACCTGTGCCCATAAGGGAATGTCTTGCCAGTCGCCGATCACATATGCAGCCTCCACCTGCAGGCGGCCGTCAGCCAATGTCCATTTGGTTCCCAACTCGGTATTGGAGAGCTCGGCTGCGTCTACGTCACCGACCTGCTGTATGCCGGCGTTGGCTAGAGCTGTACGGTTGTTTGCGGTGAGAATGATGGGAGCACGATTGGCAGTCGATTGGGTAATGTAAACCATGCCGTTTTCACTGGGTGTCCACGTCAGTCCGACTCGGTAGCTCGTGTGGTCGAAAGAGGTTTCTTCAACTGTTGTTGCCACACCACTTCCTTGCGGTCCAAAGTATGGATCGGAGAAATAAGTGAAGTCAGGGAAAAACGAAGTACTTGAGTAAACACTAGTGTTGGTTCTTTCCTCGTCGTGGAAACGCATCCCGAGAGAAGCGCTGAACGTCTCGGTAAATGCGTACTCGACCTCGCCATATACTGCCATAGCCTCCGATTCAATTGGATCAGCGGTGCGCTCCCTGTAGAAAAAATCTGGGGTATCAACCGTACCACCTGAGTCGCTCTCCGCATCCAGGTAAAACAGACCAGCCAGCCATTGCAACCTGCTGTCGCCTTTCGACACCAACCGAATTTCGTTTGTCATAGACTCTGCAGGCTGGTTGAACACTACGCCGCTCTTCTGGGGGCCTAAGCCAATGTCAAATATGAACTCTGAAAAGGTCTCTTTTTTGGGAGTGTCGACGAACCCGAACGAGTAGCTCAGATCAGCGAAGCCAAGATCCATATCTGCGTGGAGTGTTGTCCAAGAAATCTCGAATTCATTCTTTACTTGGCCGTCTGGGAAAAGTTCCAAAATGACCTGGGTTTCAATCGGGCTGAGAATCATTTTTCCGCCGGTGCTATCCAGTATCTGGGTCCCCGGCAGAATGTTGTACTCGGTGTTCCATTCGGAGTGGGTTAATTCAAGATTAAGCTTGTCACTCACCTGCCAGTATACTTTGGCGCGAATTGTGTCCCGAGTGTTGGCGAGAGGGTCATCAAAATCCGGATTTCCGAATACCTCACCATAACCAGGATCGTCATTTCTTTGGTAGGAGAGGCGGACACCAAAAACATCTTCAACAATCGGAAGGTTTACTACTGCCCCGACTTGGTAGCCTGAGCCGGGCGTGCCTTCAGTTTGCGAGTAGCTAGCGCGCACCTTGTACCCGAAGTTCTGTAGGTCGACGGGGTTGGTGCGCATGATGAGGCTACCTGCCGATGAGTCCTGACCGTAGGTTGTGCCTTGCGGACCCCGCAGGATTTCGATGCGCTCGAGATCAAATGTATCGATCGGCGGCGGATTGGGGGTGCTGATATCGACGTATGGGATGTCGTCTACGTAATAGCCCACCGGAGACTGTGCGTCGGATGCGCTCGATTGGACGATGCCACTACCCCTTATTTGAACCGATTGCGCTACTGGCTGTTTGTTACCGAATGTTACGGCGCCGGGAATCAGATTAACTACCATCGACACATCGCTGAAAGTAGGCAGTTCTAATTGCGCTTCAGAGATTGCCTGAATAGACTGAGTGACCGACATTAAACTCTCGGACCGGCGAGTCGCCGTCACTATCACTTCTTCGAGAACGTATCCGTCCCCGCCTTCCTCTTGTGCCAAAACTGCACCCGAAAAAGGTGCTACCAGTGTCGTCGCGACTACAGAAAAAAGTGCTCTCTTCATATCCGCCTCCCGCATGGCGATTTGTTATTTTCTACAGATACTTATGCTTATAAATTCTTACCAAGTCCACTCTATTAGCTGCCCTTGTAGCCCTCAACCGAGCTCCAAGGCAAGTTCCCCCATTTTTTTGGGGGCTACAGCACCTCCTCAATCGCTATTGCCCGAACCCATGATCCTTCCATCCTCTCAACATTAAGCGGCAGACTCATGAAAAAGACTCGATCCGAGGTAAGCTTTTCGATGTTTACGAGCGGGTAGACTATAGGGATATTGTTGCCAGTCATGGCTCTGTGCGTGGGACTGTTGTCTGGTTCTGGCGCGTTCATATTTGTCTCCCAAGAGATGCCCGGTACGCCAGGGCCAAACATTTTTATCCGCATTTCCTCGGCCAGCCATCTGGCTGTTTCTTCGATCATCACAGGTTGGTCTTCACCTGCGTAGCGGCTTGTCAGAAGCACGATGTCGCCCATTCGAACGTTGCTAAGATGTTTTGGGAGGATCGGTTCTCCTTTCAGGTGGTTTAACCGACAGACGCAGGCTTCACCGTAATAGGTATCTAAGGGCATATCCCAGATACCGAGCATGCCGTCAGGCAGATCGCTCCAGTTGTCGTTGTGGCCAACGCCAAGCTGAATGTGCGAACCCATATGACCACTTGTTCCAGCGATTGGCCACTCGGGTATCGTGCGAACATTACCTCCAATTAAGTGCTCTACTGTATTGTCCTTTTGGTTAACTGTCTCTTCTACGATCCATGGCATGTCGTAAACGTCACGAGTTCCCTCCTCGACAGTGCCGTCGAGACGCGTTAGGCGGGATCTAATCGGCCAGCTGAGATCTACAATTCTTTGATCCTTAAGGCTTATCATCGGTTCGACTCTTCTGGCTCGAAGGCGACGGCGCGAATGAAGCTGGCCTCAAACTTCTCAAAATTAAACGGTAGGCCGAAATACAATACGCGGTCAGCGCTCAGTGATTTGATATTTACAAGTGGATGTGCAATCGGAACATTGGCTGAGAGCAACGTGCGACGCACCGGTGAGTTTTTTGGCGGCTGGAGTTTTAGATCGTATTGCCAATCTACACCGGTTGCCTCCAAGCCCAACATTCTGATCTTCCGATCTTGGACCAGCCATTTTGCGGTCTCATTTGACAGCCATGGCTGTTCTAATCCCTCAAAAGGGCTGGACATCAAGACGATGTCTCCCTCTTTTATGTTGCTAAGGTGTTTTGGGAGTATTTCAATCCCGCGAATATCGCCCTCTTCACTTTTCATGCGCCAACCGACGCCTCGAGGATAATCGTCCGCATGCTCAAGCGGCTGTGGACTGAGGTTATCGAGGTAACACACTGCCGCTTCGCCGACGAAAGTTTCAATCGGCATTTCCCAGAGACCTAACATATCGTCAGGCATTCCGGGCCAGTGGCTGATGTGACCCTTGCCGCCTTGTACATGGGCGCCATTATGGGAGGTCAACCGCTCCTGATGGTAAGTATCATCATCTTCTGGCGCCGCATACAGTGTGAAAAGGGAATTGTCTCCGGGGAAAACACCCTCATGCATAATCCAGGGCGTGCCATATGGGTCGGTACCGCCTTCTTCAAGGCTGCCGTCAATGCGATGCACTCGCGGCTTGATCCGCGGACTCAGATCAACAGGTCGGTAACCGTCTAGAGAAAACATTGGTTAAGACTACGCTTGTGTGGATGACACAACAATAAATACGGAGGAATGTTCACCCATTTAGCCCAGCATATCAGCCTCGCGCAAGCGCTCTATTGCAATGAAGAAAAAATCATCTTTTGGTATTGCGCCAGCCTTTAAAACGAAAGAGGTCGGCTTGGTTCCCGCTTGATGACAGTATCCCCCGCTAAGCTCATCAAAACCTGCGACGGCCACTTTTTTGACATTTAGTGCGCTCATGACCTGGCCCGAGGTCTCTCCTCCCGCAACCACAAATTTTCGGACACCTAGGGTATGCAGTCCACTGGCCACTTCACCCAGGATTCGGTCGGCGAGATCAGCAGCGCCTTGCCGTCCCAGCTTACTTTGCGTTATTTTGAGCCCTTCGACGTCGACAGAAGTGCTCACGCTGATAGGCCCGCTGGCAATGTTGTCAGCCGCCCACGACAGGACGTGGTCGACATAATCAGATCGCTCCGCCGCTTCAATCAAATCCACGCGAAATGTAGGATGGCGTTGCTCAAAATATGCCACCTGACTCAGCGTGGCTGCGGCGCAACTCCCAGCGATAAAAGCTTCATGCCCCGGGCTGGCTGAAAGATGAGTTTGTGGTTCTGTCATTCTTATGGCGCAGTCACGTTGTTGCCAAGCGCGCGCGAGAAAGACGGGTAATGCATCAGCGCCGGTGGTTAATGGCCAGTCGAGTGCAAAATTAGCAATGCGTGCCATGTCCTCATCATCCGCAGCATCTGTGATGTAGAAGGTTGTAGCGTCGCCATCCTGAATGTATTTTTCAATCGCGTCCGGTCCTTGGCTCAAAATTTCGCGGGAGATCAGCCCAACTTTCCGTTGGGATTGCATTTGCAATACTTCAACAAGGTTTGAATTTGTCATCGGTGTTACTGGATCATCACGTTTAAACGATTCGCCCAATGGCGTCTTACCCAGATATAAAATTCCATCTACAAGCGTCACTGTGTAGCGAGGGAATGCGGGACAAAATAGCGTTTGCCGCCCACCCACTGCGCCTAGCATCGCGTCAGCTATTGGTCCAATGTTGCCTTTTTCCGTGGAATCGAAAGTCGCGCAGTACTTGTAGAAAAACCGCTTACAACCGATATCCTGCAGTGCTTGAACTGCGCTTACCGCCTCCTCCTGAGCCAGCGCCGCATCCACCAACCGAATTTTGCGAGCGACGACAACCGCCGTTGCCGTAGACTCTGCTACCTGAGGAAGTTCATCGACCGAAGTAACTAAAGGGCACTCGACACCCTCACTTTCTAACAGGCTAGCGACCATCATGCCGCCCGTTAAATCATCGGCCAAAACCCCTAGTTCAATCATTCTGAAGACCTATCCGCTGCTAAATAAAGACTTAATTCCATCGGGATGATGGGTGAAAAGTAGAAAAGCATCTTTTTATATCAGTGGGAAGTAGGACAAGATTAAAGTCCCCCATTTGATTTGTTGCTGAGTGGAGAAGGACACAGGTTATGCAATATAGGGACTTAGGTGGATCAGAGATACCCGCATCTATCGTGGGTTTGGGAACCTACCTGGCCGGTAGCGGTAACAATGACGGAGAGTACATCACCGCAATAAATAAAGCGCTTGACCACGGCGTTACGTTAATTGACACCGCCCCCTCATACGGCTGGGGTCATAGCGAACAGGTGGTTGGACAGGCGATAAAGGGGCGTCGCGACGACGTCGTCATCGCAACCAAATGTGGGTTGTGGTGGCATGATGAGCGAGGCTCACCTATTGGTGAAAAAGACGGCAAAGATGTGAGACTGAGTCTGCGGCCGGACACCATTAGGATCGAAGTTGAGGACAGCTTACGTAGGCTAGATATAGAAACAATTGACCTGCTGCAGTGTCATAAGCCTGCTGTGGAGCCTGAGTTGACACCGATCGAGGAGACTATGGCCTGCCTGGCGGCGCTAAAGGAGGAAGGTAAGGTCCGTGCGATTGGTATTTCCAATGTCTCCATCGAGCAATTAGACCGGTACCGGGTCGCAGGCGAGCTTGCCAGCCATCAGTGTCGATACAGCATGTTGTTTCGCGCACCCGAGGATGACGTCTTGCCATATTGCGCTGAGCATAATGTCGCGAGTATTTGCTACATGTCACTGGAGCAAGGTCTTTTGACCGGCAAAGTCGGCCCAGATCGCAGTTTCAATGCGGGGGATTGGCGCGCAAATGCAGAGCAGTGGCTACCATGGTTCAGGCGAGAGAACCGGCAGAAGTTATTAGATATGTTCTCAGGTTGGCAGGATCTGCTCGAGCACCACAATTGTACAATCGCGCAACTGGTCATAGCTTGGACCGCAGCCCAGCCTGGCGCCACACATATTTTGTGCGGATTACGGACTGCAGACCAAGGCATTGAGGCTGCAGGTGCTGCTGCCATTCTGCTCAGCGAGAGTGATGTTCAACGCATAAGTAGCGACCTGACTGCTCTCGGTAATCCCGTCACAGAAGAGCTCGGAGGTTAGAGGTTTAATTGTACGGATTGAAAAGAAACTACTGTGAGACCTTTTTTCCCGGAGCTCGCAAGTCTCCGTCGATGTAATGACATGTCCGTCACATCAACCAGACTAGGAAAGGTTCGGGGCCAGGAAGATGCCTATGGCCACGCTTTTCTGGGCTTGCGATATGGCGATTCACCCGCAGGTGCGCGGCGTTTTTTACCACCGATTGCAGCGCCTGCATGGAACGGAGTTCATGATGCGACCCGTTATCCAAATCGTGCCATGCAGACTGACTCGCCAGGAATCTTTAAGCGAGATGTCCCGGGCGAATGCAGCGAAGATTGCTTATTTTTAAATATCTATACACCGGCGCCAGACAATAAGGCGCGTCCTGTTATGGTCTGGATCCACGGTGGCGCATTTGTCCGCGGATCCGCAAACGAATACGACGGTTCAGTACTCGCAATGCAAGGGGATATTGTTGTTGTCACGGTTAACTTTCGTCTAGGCGTATTCGGCTTTTTTGGGCTCTCAGACTTTGGATCCGAGTATGCCGGTTCGGAATCAAATGGTATTCGCGATGTCCTCCTCGCGCTCGAGTGGCTCCGGGACAACATAGCCGATTATGGTGGCGATCCCGGCAACGTCACAATATCGGGTGAGTCCTCCGGTGCCACCATGGTCATGACCCTGCTCGCTGTGCCCGCGGCAGACTCTCTTTATCACAAGGCGATTGCGCACAGTGCCACGTGTGTTTTTAGGGAAAAAACTGATCGCACGGAGCAATTGAGTGATTGCATTGGAGTCGAGCCGAACCAGCTGCTTGACAGGCTAAAAACAATGCCCGCCAATGAAATCGCTAATATCAATTTCCCAATTGGAGTGTACGTTGACGGGGACGTCATTACGCGCTCGACTATGGAGGCGATTCGTGATCGGGGTGCCTCCGGCGTGCCGCTGCTGATTGGTAGCAATTTGCGAGAGGGTACTTTGTATACCTTAGGTCAGCACACTGACAAGGAGCACTACTCAGGGTTGAATCAAGCATTAGCGAAAGAGACGTTGCTTGGGGCTGACCCATCAACTTTCTTGGGCGCACTGCGTAGCGAGTTCCCAACTGCATCTCCTGGCACTTTCCATGAAATGATTTGGAACAATATGTTCAGACGGATTTGCCTAATTGCGGCAGAAACCGCTTCAGGCGCTGGATGTGGCGCTTGGTTTTATCGTTTTGACATGGCAGCTGATTTGCCAGGGATGGAAGATTTGGGCGCGGCCCACGCTAGTGAACTTGCTTTTACGTTCAATATTTTTGAAAAGTCAGAAACGCACTGTCTGATTTTCCATGATCGAAATAATCCTGAGGTCCAGCGTGTCGCAAGAGTCTGGTCTGATGCCATTACTCGCTTCGTCGCAAACGGTGATCCCAATGGTGGTGACCTGCCATACTGGCCCGCGTACGACAATAATGACCGAAGTTGTCTGATTATCGATAAAGCGCTCAGAGCCGAATCCGATCCCGATGAGCAAATGCGGTCGTTGTGGAATAGCGAAGCGGTTACATGAACTCGCATTGCGGGTAAATCGATTTTAGAGAAGGTGAGCATTGCCTTCCTGCACCAATTCGAGCAAGTTTTTCAGCGATGTGTCGTAAGAAGAATTCAGGAGGCGTCATGGTTACCAACTCTTGGCTGGAACAAGTAAAAGAAGAAATCGTTGACCGTGACCGACCGATTATCGATCCGCATCATCACTTGTGGAGCAACAAAGAGAGTGGGGATTACGAAATAGAGCAACTCTGGTCTGACATGGCGTCAGGGCACAATATTGTTGGCACTGTTTTTGTGGAGTGCAGCACTAACTACCGTGATGAGGGACCTAAACAATTGTGGCCCGTAGGCGAGACTGAGTACGTAGTAAATCAAGCCAAAAAGTCGCGTGATACCTCGACGCCTGGTCAGGCCCCGATTCTAGGAATCGTCAGCCACGCGAATCTGAAGCTGGGTGAAGCCGTAATTGAAGTGCTGGAGGCGCACCGAGAGGCATCAGCAGGACTGCTGAGGGGCATACGACATTCTGTAGCCTATTACCCATATCCCCCAGCGGTTGAGCGTTATACCGGTCGTATCCGTCACTTGCTGCTCGATGAGCAATTCCGCAAAGGTTTCGCACAACTCGCGTCAGTGGGCCTGAGTTTCGATGCATGGCTTACCCATGAGCAAATTCCTGAGCTCACCGACATAGCACGAGCCTTTCCAGACACGACGATCATATGCGACCACTTCGGTGGTCCGATGGGAATTGGCGAGTATGCGGGCAAGCAGCGCGAAATTTTTCCGCAGTGGCAGCAAGATATTGCAGAGCTCGCGACTTGCGAAAATGTGGTTGCAAAACTTGGGGGTCTAGCGATGCCGATTAATGGTTGGGGATGGGATCAGCGAGCAACTCCAGCGACTTCCGACGAGATTGTCGCTGCACATAGTGCTTATTATCTACACACTATTGATTGCTTTGGCCCCGGGCGTTGTATGTTTGAGAGCAATTTTCCGGTCGATCGGCTGTCAGTGTCGTACAACGTGCTGTGGAATGCTTTTAAGAAGATGTCCCGTCCTTTTAGTGCTGATGAGCAGCACGCCATGTTCATGGGAAATGCGCAGCGAATCTACAACTTACAGGCTTAATCGATATCAATCCTTGCAAAATTTGGTGGTCGTTTTTGAACAAAAGATTGAACTCCCTCCTTGAAATCGTCTCGCGCCAAGCTCTCGTCCATCCAGCGGGTCGACTCATCCATGGCGTCACCAAGCTCCTGCATCAAATGCCGATAAACCTGTTTTTTCATCATCATGATAGATACGGGTGCAGACGTGCTGGCAATTTCACGAAGGTAATCTTGAGCCTCAGCAAGGCAATTACCCTCGGCGCATAACCGGTTAGCAAAGCCCATGCGATAGGCCTCGTCACCAAGTAGCTGTCGCGACGACCAAAAGAGATCCAGAGAATTGGATGGTCCAATTATACGAGGCAACATCCAACTCGTGCCGTGCTCAGCAATAAGGCCGCGTGGACCAAATGACGTCACAAATTTTGCCCTTGGGTCGACGAATCGCATGTCGCAGAAGGTCGCATAACTAAAACCGAGCCCAG